>JAUIGO010000009.1 GCA_030429955.1 Bacteroidia bacterium | reverse complement strand
AAGCGATGAACACCATTTTCGCCTTTTAGCCATCCAAAGGCATAATCACCTTCAATTTCTAGAGTGACGGTTTTTATACCAGCAACATCTCCTTCTTGAAAGTTGAGTTCCTTTACTTTAAAGCCACTTTTTTCGGCATACATCAGATACATACGCATCAACATACTAGCCCAATCGCAAGATTCTGTACCTCCAGCACCAGCTGTTATCTGTAAAACAGCACTTAAAGAGTCACCTTCTTCAGACAGCATGTTCTTGAACTCTAATTTTTCAATTTGAAGTAAGGCTTGTTCATATCTGCTTTCAACGTCTTCGGCAGAGGCTTCATCTTCCTTGAAAAATTCATAAATCACTTCAAGATCTTCAACTAAGGTTTTTGAGGTGTTATAATCTTGAACCCAACTTTTTTTCTCACGAAGTGATTTCATTACAATTTCGGCTTCCTTGGAATCATTCCAGAAATTTGGGTCAAAGGTTTTTTCTTCCTCGTTCTGTATTTCTATAAGTTTGGCATCTAAGTCAAAGATAGTGCCTTAGTTTGTCAAGGCGTGTATTGAGATCTTTAATCTGATCTGATGTTATCATAATTCAATTTTTAACAAAAATAGGATTATTAAATCTTGTTAAAAAACTAATATTAGGATTTTTCATGTTTTATGTCCTAATTTATTTATGTAGATTTATAGTCCAATTTTTTTAAACATATTTTTTATCAAACCAACAACTTCATAATAATGAAAAAGCTACTCACATTATCTGTATTTGCCCTTTTTGTAACATTTACTTTTGCCCAGAATGCTAATAACAAACCATTAAAAAAATATAATGGCTATTTTAATTTCTCCTATGATGAGTCTGAAGACAAAATATCAATGGAAGTTAAAGATCTAGATAAAGAATTTTTATACGTAAGTTCTCTATCAAGTGGAATAGGCTCAAACGATATTGGATTAGACAGAGGACAGCTTGGAGGAGAGCGAGTAGTTAAGTTTATTAAAGCAGGAAATAAATTGCTCTTAGTTCAGCCAAATCAGGATTACAGAGCATTAACTGATAATGAATTAGAACGCAAAAGTATTGAGCAAGCATTTGCTAAATCTGTATTGTTTGGATTTCCAATAAAAGAAGAAAAAAATGGTGTTTATACTATAGATCTGACACCTTTTTTAATGCAAGATACGCATGGCGTTTCAAATACGTTAAGAAGATCAGGAGAAGGTTCGTATAGTTTAGATACGAGCAAAAGTGCAATTTGGCTAGAACGCACTAAGGCCTTTCCTAAAAATGTTGAATTTGATGTCATGTTAACCTTTAAAGGTGACGCAACTGGTCGTAATTTAAGAAGCGTGACACCAACAAGTTCATTGGTAACAGTAAATCAGCATCACTCGTTTATTGAGTTGCCAGACAATAATTACCAACCACGAGTTTTTGATGTGAGAAGTGGAGCAATCTCTATGTCATATATGGACTATTCAACTCCAGTTCAAGAACAAATTGTAAAGCGTTTCGTGGTTCGTCACAGATTACAGAAAAAAAATCCAGGAGCTGCCAAAAGCGAAGTGGTAGAGCCAATTATTTATTATTTAGACAATGGAACGCCTGAACCTATTCGTTCCGCTTTATTAGATGGAGCTAAATGGTGGAATCAAGCCTATGAAGCTGCAGGTTTTATCAATGCGTTTCAAGTAAAAATGTTACCAGATGATGCAGATCCTTTAGATTGCAGATACAATGTGATTCAATGGGTTCATCGTTCAACAAGAGGCTGGAGTTATGGAAGTAGTGTTACAGATCCTAGAACTGGAGAAATTATTAAAGGACATGTGAGTTTAGGAAGTTTAAGAGTACGTCAAGATTTCTTAATTGCTCAAGCTTTAATGAACAAACCATTTGCTGAACGTGATGATAATTACCAACCTATGTTAGATATGGCTTTGGCTAGAATCAGGCAATTAAGTGCTCACGAAGTTGGTCATACTATTGGCTTTGCTCACAATTTTGCTGCAAGTACTAATGGTAGAGCCTCAGTAATGGATTATCCTCATCCAACAATAACGCTTAAAAATGGAGAAGTAGATTTAAGCAATGCTTATGCAGTTGGAATGGGAGATTGGGACAAAGTAACTGTAGCTTACAGCTATGCTGAATTTGATAAAGGTGCTGATGAAAGATCAGAATTGAATAAAATTTTAGATAAAGCAAAAAATGATGGACTTCGCTTTATTACAGATAGTGATGCTAGAGCACAAGGTGGAGCACATGCTTTGGCTCACCTTTGGGATAATGGTAAAAGTGCTTCAGAAGAATTAAATAATGTATTGGCTGTTAGAAAAAAAGCAATTGATAATTTTTCAGTAGATAATATTCGTACCAATGAGCCTTACTCAGTATTGGAAGATGTGTTTGTGCCTTTGTATTTCTTTCACAGATATCAAGCTGAAGCAGTTTCTAAAGTTGTTGGAGGCTTAGATTATAATTATGCAGTAAAGGGAGATAATCAATTGACAGTTAAAAGTGTCTCTGCATCAGATCAAAAAGAAGCACTCAATAGTTTATTGAAAACTATTGACGCCGAAACGTTAGCCATTCCGAAGGATAAACTAGACTTATTTCCACCACGTGCTTTTGGGTATTGGAGAACAAGGGAATCTTTTAATGGAAAAACAGGAGTTGCTTTTGATCCATTGAGTGCAGCTTCAACAGCAAGCGAAATGTCTTTGAGTTTATTACTACATCCACAACGAGCCAATCGAATGATTCAGCAAAAGAGTTTGGATGCCAATCAGTTAGGATTGGAGGACATGTTGAATACTCTTATCAATAATACCTTCAAGAAAAAGCACAACGATGCTTATTTAAATGAAGTTCAACAAATGGTTAATATGAATTTATTACAACAAATCATGAATTTAGCAGTCAATGATAATGCTTTCATGCAAGTAAACGCTATTGCTAATAAGGCCATACAAACTATTACAGCATCGTTGGATAATAGTGCTTATGCAATGCAATACAAAAGATTGATAGACCGCTTTAACGAAGCACCTAACGAATTTAAAATTCAAGATGCTCCAGGTATTCCTGATGGTTCGCCAATTGGAAGTGATATTTGTAACTAGACTTCAAATTAAAGTGTCTGGTTGAGCGCAGTCGAAACCTAATAAATAAAGTTGTTAATTTAAAAAGATTCCCATTTTTTTGGGAAATGAATATGATTATAGATTTAAGAAGCGACACCATAACAAAACCAACAAAAGGCATGTTAGATGCTATGCTATCTGCAAAAGTTGGTGATGATGTCTATAAAGAAGACCCAACAGTTAATGCTTTAGAAGAGCGAATTGCCAAAATGTTTGGTAAAAAATCAGCTTTGTTTTTCCCAACTGGCAGTATGGCAAATCAGGCAGCCATTAAATTGCATACCAATCCTGGTGAACAAGTGATTTGCGATAAATATGCACATATTTACAACTATGAAGGTGGAGGAGCCTCCTTTAATAGTGGAGTGTCTTGCAAACTTATTGATGGTCACAGAGGCATGTTTGCGGCAAAACAGGTTGTAGAATCTATCAATCCACCAGATTTTTACCACAGTCCTTTAACAAGTTTGGTAGCTGTGGAGAACACCACAAACAAAGGTGGTGGAGCGTGTTGGGATTTTGAAGAAATCAAAAAAATAAGAACCGTTTGTGATGATCATGATTTAGGCTATCATTTAGATGGTGCTCGATTGTGGAATGCTTTAGTAAATACTAACGAAACGGCTTTGCAATTTGGAGAAGTATTTGACACCATTTCAGTGTGTTTGAGTAAGGGTTTGGGTTGCCCAATTGGTTCTGTGTTGGTTGGTGATGAGGACATCATGAAAGGCGCTATTAGAATCCGAAAGATTTTTGGTGGTGGCATGCGTCAGGTTGGCTATTTAGCTGCAGCTGGATTGTATGCTTTAGATCATCATATTGACAGACTGAAGCAAGACCATAATAAAGCCAAAGAAATAGGAGAGGTGTTGCGTTCTTTAGCTCAAATTAAAACGGTTGAACCTATTGAAACTAACATTATCATTTTTGAATTGAATGCTGATGTTAATGAAACCGCTTTTCTGCAAAACCTAGCCAAAAACAATATTCATATCATAGGAATGGGAGGCGGAAAACTGCGAATTGTAACCCATTTAGATTATACTGATACCATGCATGAGAAGTTGTTGTCCATCTTGACCAATCTCTAGACAATAATCGATTTTGATATATTTCGTATCTTAACATAAACGATCACGATAGTTTATGCAAAAATACGTGTCCATACTTTTTGTTTTAGCGCTAATTCTTAGCTGTGATTTAGGCGACTCCAAATCATACGTTTGGCACACAAAAGAAGTGACAGCAACAGCTTATAACTCATTAGCTTATCAAACCAACGAACAGCCAAACATCACAGCCTTTGGTGATACACTTACTCCAGGAATGAAATGTATTGCTGTGTCAAGAGATTTATTGAAACTTGGCTTAAAACATAACACTTTGGTTACTATTGAGGGTTTTGATGGTGTTTTTCTAGTTAAAGATAAAATGCACCATCGTTGGAAAAACCGTATTGATATTTACATGGGAAACAATGTAAAAGAAGCCAGAAATTGGGGACGAAAAAGGCTTAAAATAAAATACAGACTTGAAGTCAAGGATTCTATTTAAACATATCCATTCCAGGAATATTTGGCATACCTTCTTTAGCCACAGCAGCAACTTCTGCTTCATGCACATTACCAGCTTTTTCAATGGCTTTATTGAGTGTTAAAATCAGGTAATCTTCCAATTGCTCTTTATCTTGTAAAAGGTCTTCGTTAATATCAATAGATTTTATTGCTCTGTTTCCAGTAACGGTTATTTTTAGTAAGCCATCAGAACTGGCTTCATCGATATAGACCGAGTTTAAACGCTCTTTTGTAGCTTCAACTTTAGCTTGGGTTTCTTTAAGTTTTCCCATCATTCCCATTAAATCCCCGAACATAATTTTTAGTTTTTAGTTTCTGATGCAAAACTATTTAATTTTTATATTTTTGAGGGCTTAAAAAAGTATAAAATTTTACTTCTTGAAAAAAAATAATTTCCCTCCAATAGCGAAGCAAATTCCTAAAGAATTAGTAGCTCACAACGATGTTAGAATTGATAATTATTTCTGGATGAATAACAGGGAAAACCCAGAAGTGATTCAATATTTAGAAGAAGAAAATGCTTATTGTGATCAGGCATTGAAACATACTGAGCAATTTCAAAATGATTTGTTTGAAGAAATGAAGGCGCGCATTAAAGAAGATGATCAATCTGTGCCTTATAAATACAATGGTTATTGGTACATTGTAAAATTTGAAACAGGAAAAGGTTATCCAATTTACATCAGAAGAAAAGAATCTTTAGAGGCACCAGACGAATTGTTGTTTGATTGTAATAAAATGGCTGAAGGACATTCGTATTTTAAACTTACAGGAATCAGTATTAGTCCAGATAACTCAAAGGTTTCCTATGGAATAGATACTTTGGGAAGGCGACAATACACACTTCATATAAAAGATTTAACAACCAATGAAGTATTTCCAGAACGCATAGAAAACACAACAGGATCTTCCTCTTGGGCAAATGACAATAAAACCTTGTTTTATGCATCAAAGAACGAGCAAACACTTCGTTCAGAGAATGTGTACAAACATACATTAAACTCCAATACTGAAAATGATATTTTAGTCTATCATGAATTGGATGACACGTTTAATGTTTCAGTATACAAAACCAAATCAAGACAGTTTATCATTATTGCTAGTTATAGCACCTTAACCAATGAATTTCAGATCTTAGATGCTGACAAGCCAAATAGTGAGTTTAAATTGTTTCAACCAAGAATTAGAGGTTTAGAGTATAGCATTTCCCATTTTGATAATCATTTTTACATCTTGACCAATCTGGATAACGCAACCAACTTTAAGCTCATGAAAGCCAATATCAATCAAACAGATATTGAATTTTGGGAAGAGGTGATTCCGCATCGAAACCATGTAATGCTTGAAGATATTGATATTTTTAAGGATTTCCTGGTACTCAGTGAACGTGAAAATGGGTTAAACCAAATACGCATTAAGCGTTGGGATAATACAGACGACTATTATTTACCTTTTGATAACGAAACCTATACAGCCTTTACTGGAACTAATGTCGATTTTGACACTACAACATTACGTTATGGCTATAATGCTCTAACCACGCCAACTTCAGTAATTGATTTTGATATGGTTACTAAAACTAAAGAAATTAAAAAAGAACAAGAGGTTTTAGGAGGCACATTTAAAAAAGAAAATTACGTGTCTGAGCGTATTTGGGCAACAGCGACTGATGGTACAAAAATTCCAATGTCAGTTGTTTACCATAAAAACACAAAAAAAAGCAAGGATACACCTTTGCTAATCTATGCCTATGGTGCTTATGGCTCAATCATGGATCCTTATTTCTCAACCATTAGACTGTCATTATTAGATAGAGGTTTTATTTATGTGATTGCTCATATAAGAGGGAGTGAATACTTGGGAAGGTCTTGGTATGAAAGCGGAAAATTATTGCTAAAGAAAAATACCTTCACAGATTTTATAGACTGCACAAAATATTTGATTTCTAAAAACTATTCATCGCCAAATCATTTGTATGCAATGGGAGGAAGTGCAGGAGGATTACTTATGGGAAGTGTAATTAACATGGCTCCAAACTTATATAAAGGTGTTGTAGCTCAAGTGCCTTTTGTAGATGTTATTACTACAATGCTTGATGATTCCATTCCTTTAACCACAGGTGAATATGACGAATGGGGAAATCCTAACGACATTGCCTATTACAACTACATAAAATCATATTCACCTTATGACAATGTAACCCATCAAGACTATCCAAATTTATTGGTAATAGCTGGATTGCATGATAGTCAAGTGCAATATTGGGAACCAGCGAAATGGGTTGCTAAATTACGAGTTAATAAAACCAACGACAATTTATTGTTGCTTAAAACCAACATGGATGCTGGGCATGGTGGAGCTTCAGGTCGTTTTGAGTCGTTAAAAGAAGACGCTTTGGAATTCGCTTTCATATTGGATTTAGAAGGGATTAAAAGCTAGTTTTAAAAAAAAAGCCTTATTTTTGCCAAGTTTAGGTTACGTTTTTTTAAATTAGTAACACATTAATAGCGTTTATGAATCAAAAAAAGCAAGTATTTGATAACGTGTTGCAACTTATCGGTAAGACACCACTTATTAAATTAAATACTATAACGTCTGAATTTAAAGGCGATTATTTCGCAAAAGTAGAAGCCTTTAATCCAGGACACTCCACTAAAGATAGAATAGCACTTTACATTATTGAAGAAGCAGAACGAAGAGGCATCTTAACGCCTGGAGATACTATTATTGAAACCACTTCTGGTAATACTGGTTTTAGTATTGCTATGGTAAGTATCATTAAAGGTTACGATTGTATTTTGGCAGTGAGCTCAAAATCTTCAGCAGATAAGATTGATATGCTTAAAACAATGGGAGCAAAGGTATATGTTTGTCCTGCTCATGTTAGTGCAGACGATCCTCGTTCTTATTATGAAGTTGCAAAACGATTACATGAAGAAATCAAAGGCTCAGTTTATATCAATCAATATTTCAATGACTTAAATATTGAAGCGCATTACAAATCTACAGGGCCTGAAATTTGGGAGCAAACAGAAGGCAAAATAACACATTTTGTGGCTTGTAGTGGTACTGGAGGAACAATTTCCGGAACGGCGAAGTATTTAAAAGAGCAAAATCCAGATATTAAAGTTATTGGTGTTGATGCTTTTGGTTCGGTATTGAAAAAATATCACGAAACACGTGAATTAGATACAGATGAAATTTATCCTTACAGAATTGAAGGCTTAGGTAAAAACCTAATTCCGACAGCCACAGATTTTGATGTCATTGATAAATTTATAAAAGTGACTGATGAAGAAAGCGCACATGCTGCTCGTGAAATTGCAAGAACTGAAGGTTTATTTGTAGGATATACCAGTGGAGCAGTGATGCAAGCTCTTAAGCAGCTTGAAGCTGAAGGAGAATTTAAAGAAGGAGATAATGTAGTTGTTATTTTTCCAGATCATGGATCGCGATATATGAGTAAAGTATACAGTGATAAATGGATGGAAGATCAAGGCTTTTTTGACAATGAAAATGAAGTTTCTGTCAAAACAGTTCAATACGTAAAATAGAAAAAAGCATAACATGGATAAACCTACAATTTATGATTAAAAAATTGTAGGTTTTTTTGTGTAAAATAGTTATAAACAATGTTGGTAAAATTATTATGCTAGAAAGATTTAATTGTATAATTTTGTTGCCTAACTAAGACTGAATTATTGAATGAAGGATTTATTCGAAAAGATCTACAAGGATAAAGGACCTTTAGGAAAATGGGCTTCTCAGGCAGAAGGCTATTTTGTATTTCCTAAACTTGAAGGACAGATAAGCAACAGAATGAAATTCCAAGGAAAAGAAGTGATTACTTGGAGTATCAATGACTATTTAGGATTAGCAAATCATCCTGAAGTTCGTAAAACTGACGCCGAAGCAGCTGCTGAATATGGCTCTGCTTACCCAATGGGAGCTCGTATGATGTCAGGTCATACAGATTTACATGAAAAACTACAAAACGAATTAGCTGCATTTGTAAATAAAGAAGCAGCTTATTTATTGAATTTTGGATATCAAGGCATGGTGTCTACCATTGATGCTTTGGTTGGTAAAGATGATATTATTGTTTATGATGTTGATTCTCATGCTTGTATTATTGATGGTGTACGCCTTCACATGGGAAAAAGATTCACTTACAAGCACAACGATATTGAGAGTTTAGAGAAAAATCTGGAGCGCGCTACTAAAATGGCAGAGCAAACAGGAGGAGGAATCTTGGTAATTTCTGAAGGTGTATTCGGAATGCGTGGTGAACAAGGTATTTTAAGAGAAATTGTAGCTTTAAAACAAAAGTATAACTTTAGGTTTTTAGTTGATGATGCACACGGATTTGGAACTCTTGGTAAAACTGGAGCAGGTGCAGGAGAAGAGCAAGGTGTTCAAAATGATATCGATGTCTATTTTGCAACCTTTGCAAAGTCTATGGCAAGTACAGGTGCTTTTATTGCAGCTGATCAAGAAATCATTGACTACTTAAAATACAACTTACGTTCTCAAATGTTTGCTAAATCATTACAAATGCAACTTGTAAAAGGTGCTTTGAAACGTTTAGAGATGTTAAAAACAATGCCTGAATTAAAAGAGAATTTATGGACTATTGTTAATGCATTGCAATCTGGTTTAAAAGAACGCGGTTTTGATATTGGAACTACACAAAGTTGTGTAACTCCAGTATATTTAAAAGGAAGTATTCCTGAAGCAATGGCTTTAGTTAAAGATCTAAGAGAGAATTATGGAATATTCTGTTCTATAGTGGTTTACCCTGTAATACCTAAAGGATTAATTTTACTTAGAATGATTCCTACAGCAACTCATACTTTAGAAGATGTTAAGGAAACTTTAGATGCCTTTGATGCCATTAGAAGTAGATTGGAAAACGGAACCTATAAACGTTTATCTGCTGCTGTAGCTGCTGCAATGGGAGAATAAATAATATTATATAAGAACATAAAAGCCGCTGTTCATTGAGCTTGTCGAAATGCAGCGGCTTTTTTATGTAATATCTTTTACATAAGTACAGCGTCTTTTAAATACTTCTGGTTTGAAATTTTTCCAAAGTTGTTGAATAGCAATATTATCATCCAATTCAGGTCCTCTAACACACAGTTCAATGTTTTTTTCCTTAAAGGTTTTGTAAAATTCTTCAAATATAATGGCAGTAACGCCTTTGTTTTGATATTCTGGAAGAACACCTATGAGGTAAAACGTAACTGTTTTACTGTGCTTCTTTGCTTTTAGCAAATGGAAAATTCCAAAAGGAAATAATTTTCCATTCATTTTCTGTAAAGCCTTAGCATATGATGGTGTTACAATTCCGAATCCGACTAACTTATCATCTTTATCTACAACAAATTTTACATATTCTGGATTTAAAAAGCTGATAAACTTCTTTTTAAAGTACTCTCTTTGCTCATCATTGATATCAACAAATGAGGATAAAACCGAATGTGATTTGGTAAACACTTCAAACATTTCGTTGGCATGTGGTAAAATATCCTTGTTGTTGGTGAAATTTAAGGCTCTGAGTTGGTACCTCTTCTTTACGAGCTCTTGAATCCGAGTAAAATATTCTGGCTTTATATTCTCAAATTTCATTTTATTTTCAGAATAACCTTTGCCAAAAGTCATTCCGTAAGTTTCTAGATGCGTAACGTAATATGGATGATTTTCCCAAGTAATCATGCTTCCTATGTGGTCAAAACCTTCATAAACAACGCCAACTTTATCCAAATTGGAAAATCCAATAGGACCTTCTATAAATTCTAGATTATTTTCCTTACCAATCTCGTTTACTTTATCGAGTAAAGCATTTGTAACTTCTTGTTTGTCAATGACATCAAACCATCCAAAGCGCATTTTTTTAATACCTTGTTCTTTGACTTCAATCCAATTGATCAAGGCACCAACCCGTCCTACAATGTTTCCATTTTCATAAGCCAGAAAAAAGCGTCCATCAGCATTTTGAAATACAGGATTGATGTTTTTATCAAACGTTTGTAATTCTTCACTAATAATTGGTGGTACCCAAAATTTTGAATTTTTATAAAGAGAAAAAGGGAACTTAACAAAAGCCTTGAGTTCCTTTTTGGTTGTTGCTTCTTTTATAGTTATCATAAAGTTAGTTTAGGCTATTGCCATCCTCATCAAAATCACTTTTTTTGTTTCTTGATTTTCTGCCTTTACGTTTGGCTTCGTCTTCGGCTGAGTTATTGTTGTCAATTTCTTTATCTTGGTGCATATCAAAACGATAAGAGGCTCCTAAACTTACATTAAAAACTGAAGGCGTATCTTTGGTATTTACTGTAAGAGCAGTATCTAATTGAAAATCTTTAGTCCATAAATAAGCGCCTCCAAAGCGAAATAAATTATCGGCATAAAAATCACTTTGTATGCCTTGTGTTTCACCAAATACAACCCATTGTTGATTTATAGACTTAGTAAGTGTGATTAAATATTGAAAATCTGATTGATCTGAACCAATTCTATCTTTTAAAAAATTCATCACCAAAACCCAACCACCAACAAAATTATGCTGTGTAGCAACCATAACCTTTGGGCTAAATCCTTCGACACCAGCAGCTGTATAAGGATTGTTCTTAGAGTCAAAGTTGGCGCCAACATACACAGCAACAGCTGGAATTAATTCTTTCCATTTGAATTTTCTATTCGCCCAATAGCTGTATAAGTTTGGCTTTTCATCTTCTGAGTTCTTATAAGGGTCATAAACCAAATATTTAGCTCCTAGAGTCACACTCTTAAAGTTGGAACGTGAATTTTCCGAAGGAATAGCAGAACGATTATCTGTAAAGGTATCATTTTGATAAGTTCCTTCTATATTCAGTTCAAGTTGTTCAAACAACAAACCATATCGAGCAGAAAAGTCGGCGCCAAAACCGGAAACCTCATATTGTAAAGGCGTGTGTTTTTCGTTTACGATATATGGACCTAATTCAAGTTGAAACACATTTGTGCCAACCGAAAACGCACTTTTAGAAAGTCCTGGTCTGTTGGAATTGATAACTTCTGTGTACTGAGCAAAACATATAGTAGTAGCTAGTAGAGAAACAAATAGTAGAAATTGGGTTTTTAAACGCTCCATTTTGATTAAGTTATGATTCAAATATATAATTTTATTATTTTTTTATGACCTTTAAACGGTTTTTAAATTGTAAGAATTGTATTTTTGAACAAATATTTTATTCATGTTGCAGTATGCTTCTCTTACAAGTTTTGTAAGAACAATTTTAATAATCCTATTAATTTGGTATGGTGTAAAAATACTCACTAGGTTGTTTGCTCCTTACCTGATGCGTTATGTTGCCAAAAAAGCTGAACAAAAATTCGGTCAGCAATTCAATACACAACAAAGACCACAACCAAAGCAAAAAGAAGGCGAAATATCTATAGATAAAATGCCTGATCAAAACACTACAGGAAATAAAAATGTTGGAGAATATGTAGATTACGAAGAAATTGATTAATCTCGTTCTAGTTTAAGAGGAAATCTTTATTTTTCAGTTAACAATTAAATGTGTATTTTTCCTAATCATTGACATTATCTATATTTCATGCAATTTTCGTTTAAAAAATTCTTACCACACTTATTAATTATAGTCGGATTTGTAGTGGCTTCACTAGCTTATTTTAATCCTGTTTTACAAGGGAAACAAATCTTTCAAAGTGATATCATGCAGTATATTGGCATGGCAAAGCAGCAAAACGATTTTCGTGAAGCCACAGGAGAAGAAACCTATTGGACCAATAGTGCCTTTGGTGGTATGCCAACCTATCAATTAGGTGCTCATTATCCTAATAATTACATCAAAAAGCTTGACCATACATTAAGATTTTTACCTCGACCAGCCGATTATTTATTTCTTTATTTAATAGGCTTTTATATCCTTTTATTGGTTTTAAAAATAGATTATAAACTAGCAGCTTTAGGTGCTTTGGCTTTTGGGTTTTCTACCTATTTAATCATTATTTTAGGTGTTGGTCATAACTCAAAAGCACATGCTATTGCCTACATGCCATTAGTGCTATCAGGCATTTTGCTAACCTTTCAGAAAAAATATATTTACGGATTTTTGTTGACTGCTATAGCGCTTGGTTTAGAACTTTCAGCGAACCATTATCAAATGACTTATTACTTGATGCTATTGGTTTTAATATTGGGAATCGTGTACCTAATAGATGCTTATAAAAAGCAAATGTTACCTCATTTTTTCAAAGCTGTTGGTATTTTAGTAGTCGCTGTTATTTTTTCTATAGGATTGAATGCCACTAACATTATGGCAACTCAAGAATATGTTAAAGAAAGTACTCGTGGAAAAAGTGAGCTTACCATAAATCCTGATGGTTCACCAAAGGATGTCACTAGCGGACTGGATAAAGATTACATCACTGAGTACAGTTACGGAATTACAGAAACCTTTAATTTGTTTATCCCTCGATTTATGGGAGGAGGAAGCTATGAAGATGTAGGCAAAAACTCAGAAACTTATGAGTTTTTTAGAAATTTGGGAGCAACTCCAGTGCAAGCCTTAAATGAGGTGAAGCAAACACCAACATATTGGGGAGAACAGCCTATTGTTGAAGCTCCAGCTTATATTGGTGCAGTGGTGATTTTCTTGTTTGTCTTGGCTTTGTTTTTAGTGAAAGGTCGCTTGAAATGGTGGCTTGTGGCTGGAACCATTATGTCACTCTTGCTTTCTTATGGTAAAAACCTAGGTTTCCTCACAGATTTATTCATTGACTATTTTCCGCTTTACAATAAGTTTCGAGCAGTGAGTTCCATACAAGTCATTTTGGAGCTGTGCATTCCTATACTTGCAATGTTTGGGTTAGCAAGATTGTTCAATGATTTTGAGAATAAAGACGAAAAAATAAAAGCCTTAAAGAATACCACGATAATCACAGGTGGATTAGCTCTGGTTTTTCTTTTATTTAAAGGAAGTTTGTTTGATTTTGTAGGTAATAACGATGGTCGATACATTCAAGCGTATGGTCAAGGATTTATTGATGCTGTAAAGGCAGATAGAATGTCCTTTTTTGTCAACGACACTCTCAGAACTTTAGTTCTGGTTTTACTTTCAGCTGGAGCAATTTGGTTCTTTTTGAAAAAGAACCTTTCAGAAAAAGGTCTTGTTGTTGTTGTATTTGCAGCATTAATTCTATTTGATTTGGTGGTTGTTGATAGACGTTATGTAAATAATGATGATTTTGTGTCTGCTATCCAAGTACAAAATCCTTATCAAGCAAATCCTGTTGATTTAGAAATACAAAAGGATACAACTCATTTTAGAGTGTTCGATTTAACAACTGGAAATACAAAACCTTCCTATTTTCATAATTCTCTTAATGGCTATCATGCTGCAAAAATGAAACGTTATGATGATGTGTTTAACTTCTACATTGCTCAAAACCATTTAGGAGTATTGAACATGCTCAATACCAAGTACATCATTGCACAAAATGAAGAAGGAGAGGTGTTTCCTTATAAGAATACTGATGCTAATGGTAATGCTTGGTTTGTTTCAGAATTAGAGCAAAAATCAAGTGCAAATGAAGAAATCATGGCATTAGATAGTTTAGATACGAAAACTAAAGCTATTTATTCTTTTAATGCACCAGATCATTTATTTAAAAGAATACCACAAGAATCTAATGTTAAATATGAAGTCGATTCTTTAGCCTCAATTAAATTGGTAGACTATAAGCCGAATTACATAAAATATGAATCTCGTAATTCTAATGAAGGGTTTGCTGTTTTCTCAGAGAATTATTATGCTCAAGGTTGGAACGCTTATATCGATGGAGAAGTAACACCTCATGTGAGAGTCAATTATATTTTAAGAGGGTTACAAATCCCACCAGGAAATCATACCATTGAGTTTAAATTTGAACCAGAAGTCATTCAAACTGGAAGCACCATTGCTATGGCAAGCTCAATAATTTTAATGCTTTTATTGGCTATAGGCTTGTTTTTTGAATTTAAAAAGAAAGAGTAAGTTGATTGTTTTTGTTTGAAGCAAAACATGGATAAAAAAAAGGTTTTAGTTATTACGTATTATTGGCCACCAGCTGGAGGTCCTGGCGTTCAACGTTGGTTAAAATTCATCAAATACTTACCTGACTTTAATATAGAACCTATTGTCTATGTGCCTTCAAACCCTAATTATCCTGTAACTGATGAAAGTTTGGTAGATGAAATACCAAAAGGGTTAACCATTATAAAACAGCCAATTGCCGAACCTTATAAATTAGCCAGCAAATTATCTAAAGGAAAATCAGATACCATAAGCAAAGGTATTATTCCTGATAAAAGAAGACAAGGCGTTATGGAACGACTGATGCTTTTTGTAAGAGGTAATTTTTTTATTCCTGATGCCAGAAAAAAATGGATTAAGCCTTCCGTAAATTATTTATCTACATATATAAGGGATTACAGTATAGGCACCATAATTACAACAGGGCCACCACATAGTTTGCATCTTATTGGTGAACAACTTAAAAGTAAACTAGACATCAATTGGATTGCAGATTTTAGAGATCCTTGGACAACCATTGGTTATCACAAGAAGCTTAAACTTTTGCCTATGGCAAAGAAAAAACATAAGGATTTAGAAGCTAAAGTACTTAACTCTGCCGATAATATTATAGTAACGAGTAACAATACTAAACTAAATTTCACCTCTTTAACTAAACAACCAATTGAAGTGATTACTAATGGTTATGACTATGAACCTGTTGGTAAGGTGGACTTGGATAAAAAGTTTTCAATATCACATATTGGCTCACTGTTATCAGAAAGAAATCCTAAAGTACTCTGGAAAGTATTGGAAGAACTTGTAACAGAAGATAAAATATTTGCATCTATGCTTCAGCTTAATTTTGTTGGTTCTGTTAGTAAAGATGTTTTGAGAAGTTTGGAGGAGCATAACCTTTCGCAGTATGCAAGTTTAAAAGGTTATGTATCACATGTTGAAGCCATTAAATATCAAAAAAAATCGCAATTATTATTGCTTGTTGAAATAGATTCTGAAGATACCAAGTGCATTATTCCAGGAAAATTATTTGAGTACATGGTTTCCAGTAGACCAATTTTGGCTATTGGACCAAAAGATTCTGATGTTGCTGAAATTTTAAGAAGTACAAATACTGGAAATTACTTTTTGTATTCAGACCACGAAGCCATTAAAGAAGCAATAATAGATATGTTCCAAGCTTTTAGAGCTGGAGAATTGAAAAGTAATGCTATTGGATTGCAACAATATAGCAGGAAAGCATTGACATCAAAGCTTGCTGAACTAATAAATTGAATGTTACAAGATGGGAATTGTACAAAACCAAACATTTAAAAACACCATAACCACTTATTTGGGTTTTGGTATTGGTGCTGTCAATACGTTGTTTCTGTATACAGAATTCATGTCTGAAACCTACTATGGCCTTGTAACTTACATTCTGTCTACTGCTTACGTTATGATGCCTTTATTGGCTTTTGGAGTACATAACACCATTGTAAAATTCTATTCATCTTATAAAACAAGAAATAGCATCAATAGTTTTTTAACTTGGATGCTATTTTTGCCTTTGTTGCTTATTATCCCAATGGGATTAATTGGTCATTTTTCTTTTGAAACCATAAGCAATTTTCTATCTCAAAAGAACCCAATTATTAAAGATTATGTTTGGCTTATTTATGTTTCAGCTATTGCTTTTTCTTATTTTGAGGTGTTTTATGCATGGACCAAAGTGCACATGAACAGTGTATTTGGTAATTTCCTAATGGAAGTGTTTCATAGAGTAGGCATAACCATATTATTGTTTTGTTTATATTTTGATGCTATCGACATTGAAACGTTTATTTACGCAGTTGTAGGTGTTTATATGTTGAGAACATTAGTTATGATGATGTATGCATTTTACATCAGACGACCAATTTTCAGGTTCGGTAAATTCCCTAATATGATTCCTGTTTTTAAATATTCTGCTTTAATTATCCTTGCTGGTTCTGTTGCCAACATTATTTTGGAAGTTGATAAGTTTATGATTGGCCAATATATTGAAATTGAAAAAGTCGCCTATTATGGAGTTGCTATTTATATTGCAACAGTTATTGGTGTTCCAGCGAGGTCTATGCATCAAATAACAAGCCCAATTACAGCAAAATTTTTGAATGATAAGAATAGGGAAGGATTGATTGACTTGTATAAGAAAAGTTCTTTGAATCTCTTTATTATCAGTGGTTTTATTTTCTTATTGATTATCTTAAACATCAATCAACTATATGAAATTATACCAGAAGATTACACAGGAGGATTACTTGTTGTTCTTTTAATAAGTGTTGCTAAGCTATCAGATAATATTTTAGGCAACAATAATGCTATTCTGTTTAACAGCGACTATTACAGAGTGGTTTTGGCTTTAGGTGTTTTATTAGCAGTTATGACAGTTGTTTTCAATATGTTACTGATCCCTAAATATGGTATTAATGGAGCTGGGTTTGCAACATTTATATCTATTGTTGTATATAATACTGCTAAAGTAGGATTTGTATATTTTAAGTTTAAAATGTCACCTTTTTGTGTAAATTCAGTCAAAACCTTAGTCCTTATTTTGATTTTAGTTGGAATTTTCTATTTCTGGGATTTTCCGTTTCATCCAATTATTAATATTGGAATAAAATCATTGTTAATTGGACTAAGTTATGGTTTGATAGTTTATAAAATGAATTTATCTGATGATATCACTTTATTGTTTAATAAGCTTTTGAAAAAGACTTCTAGCCAATAAACGGAAAATCCCGCAAGGTGCTTTGAGGCATACGACTTGCAGGACTTCCTAACTAACCAACCAAAATTATGTTTATTGTTTTCTGTTATTTGATCTTTTAGATGTTTTTGACCTAGAAGATCCAGTTGCTTTTCTTTGAGGTGTAGATTTTGCTACACGTTGCGTTTTATTACTATTACTGGAACGTTTACTAACACTATTCGTTTTTCTACTTGGTGTTGTTTTGGCAACACGTTTTGTAGGTGTTGATCTCTTTTCAGCAGTTCTAGAGTTTCTTTTAATTACTCCAGAGTTCCCTCTTTTATCATTATCGCGTTTAGCAATAGTTCTATTCGTTGTTTTTCTTTCAGTAGGACGTTTAGTTTCAACTCTCCTAGATTTTTCAGAGGTAGATCTATTACCTTTTATATTTTGTCTAGATTCGTTTCTTCTTGATTTTACATTATCAGACTGACCTCTTCTTGAATTATCTGCCAATCTGCTATCACGTCGTCCATTACTGTCTTGTATGTATCTATCACTTCGTCTACTTGTGGTAGTTACTCTGGAATCTCTTCGTCCAGCATTGTAAGACACTCTTGGTCTGTGATTATCTCTATAAGGCGCATAATATCTGTGTCTAATAGGAGTATAGTGCTGTCTGTAAGGTCTATTGTAAACAATACATGAGGTCACAACAGGAACAGCATAATATCTGTGCCATGGTCTGTACACATAATGTCTGTTGTACACGTTTATGAATCCTGTGTAGTGAGAAAACCTGTTAAATCTGTTATAGTGAACATATAGTCCACCAACTCTAACTACACGACCAAAATTGTTATATCTAATTCTAACATCTCCTGCTTGGATTATGCGTCCATAATAATCATAATAAATTGGTACATTTTCAATTTGAATGACGGCTCCAAAATCATCATACTGAACATAAGCATCGTAACTATAACCAGAGTTAAAGCTTATGCTTACGTTTCCAAAATCTGCATAAGCACTAAAATTCGGGCCATAACGATCTACATTAAAATCAAATTGTCCATCAGGAAATACAGCAAATTCTACGCCTTGTTCAACAAATATGAAAGAATTACCATAACCTCTTTCAATAAAATGTGTTCCTGTTTTGGTGGTTGTGGTTGCGAAAGCAGCTGCTCCTGTCAGAAGAAATACTGCTATTAAAGTTCCTAATTTTTTCATAATTGTTTGTTTTAAGATTGAATACGTTTTGATAATTACAAACAACGTGCCAAAAAAATTAATGCATCTTTAATTAAATGATTATCAGTTTATTATGAAAGGTTAGATTTTATCAACAATAGATTTTCAATAAGCGTATAAAAAATAGGGATACTTAATTACCGCTAAAATTTAAATTATATGCTATTTTTATACCAACCAATCAATTTTTAATGGGAAACGAAAAAGGTTTAAATAACACATCTGATAGTGAGGATCTTACAGACATTGCCTTAGAGCCAAGCAATACCGTTTGTCAAAACTGTGAGAAAACACACGATATTGAGTTTGAGTTTTGTCCTCATTGTGGGCAACAAGCCAATGATAAACTAACGGTTGGTGTGTTGTTTTATAATACTATTGCCAACTATTTTTCGTTTGATGCTAGAT
Source organism: Bacteroidia bacterium (assembly GCA_030429955.1). Taxonomy (GTDB): domain Bacteria; phylum Bacteroidota; class Bacteroidia; order Flavobacteriales; family Flavobacteriaceae; genus CAJQLB01. Next base: position 56,078 of record JAUIGO010000009.1, on the reverse strand, counting down.
TTTTTAGGAGTTTCATACCACTTGTTTTTAGACCAGGACTATTAGCTAAACGATTTGTTAGCGGAAAGCGATTAATGTATTTACATCCTGCTCAAATGTATTTGTTTATTTCTGTCATATTTTTCTTTTTGTTTTCTTTTAAGATACGTGAGTACAATTCTAGTTTTGATAGTGCTTTAAAAAAAGGTTTTGAAACTGTTGAAAAAGACACTGTTAACACAAACCCAATGGATTCAACAACGATTAATAAATTAAACGAAACATTTAAAAAACAAGGTCTTATGTCTGGATTATCTGACCAAGAACGAAAAGAACTAGACTCTGTTTTTGCCGCAGTATCACAACCTCAAAATGTAAAAAACAATTTTACTTTTGGCTATGATAGAGAAAAGTTAGATTCCTTAATTATAGCTGATGCACCTGAAAAAGAACAATTAAAGGCTATTGGGATGGAAGATGATGCAGGTTTTATAAAAAAAGCATTCTATAGACAACTCATTAAATTTCATAAAAATAAAGGAGGAGGTATTGTTCAGGCTCTTTTTGATGCCATTCCTATTTCACTATTTGTTTTACTTCCAATTTTTGCTATGATTTTAAAAGTATTTTTCTGGAGAAGAGGCACTTTTGCACATCATCTAGTCTTTAGCTTTTATTATTTTTCTTTTTTGTTTGTGACCATGAGCATCGTGTTGGCTGTCAATTATTTTGTTGTAGATATTCCAGATTGGATTGATTGGCTCATTGTGATGTCAACCTTTTTCTATTTGGTCTTCGCTATGCGAACCTTTTATCAGCAAGGATTTATTATTAGTTTTATAAAGGCAAGTATATCGAGTTTTATTTATATGATGTTTGTAGTGCCAGTGGCATTATTTATTGTATTTGTACTCGCTTTTTTATTCTACTAAAGTTTTTCTTTTAAGTATTTCCCTGTAAAGGATTCATTGATGTTGATAATCTCTTCAGGAGTTCCTGTAGCCATTAATGAACCACCATTTTCGCCACCTTCTTGCCCTAAATCAATGATATAGTCTGCACATTTAATCAACTCTAGGTTGTGCTCAACAACTATGATGGAATGCCCTTTTTCTATCAGGGCATTAAAAGATTTTAGCAGCTTTTTTATATCGTGAAAATGTAATCCTGTAGTTGGCTCGTCAAAAATAAACAAAGTCGTTTCTTTAGTGTTTCCTTTTCCTAAAAATGTAGCCAGCTTAATACGTTGCGCTTCACCACCAGAAAGTGTTGAAGAACTCTGACCAAGTGTGACGTAACCTAAACCAACATCTTGTAGTGGCTGTAATTTGTTTTTAATTTTTGTTTGTTCATGTTTATCAAAAAAGGCTACAGCATCATCAATAGTCATGTTCAAAATATCGTCAATGGATTTCTCCTTAAACGTAACTTCCAAAACTTCTTTTTTAAAGCGTTTGCCTTTACAAGTCTCACATTCTAAGTGCACATCAGCCATAAATTGCATTTCGATAGTCACTTCGCCTTCGCCTTTGCAAGTTTCACATCGTCCTCCATCAACATTAAAGCTAAAATGCTTTGCTTGGTAAGCTCTAATCTTGCTCAGTTTTTGTTTAGAAAATAAAGCTCTTATATCGTCATAAGCCTTAATATAAGTCACAGGATTTGAACGAGAGGATCTTCCTATTGGATTTTGATCAACAAACTCAATATGTTTAACGTTACTAAAATTTCCAGTAATGGAAGAAAAATCGCCTGGTTTGTCACCATAACTACCAATTTCCTTCAAAAGAGCAGGATAGAGGATCTTTTTGACCAATGTACTTTTCCCACTACCAGACACACCAGTTACAACGGTTAACATTCCTAGAGGGAAAGTAACATCAATGTTTTTAAGATTATGTTCTCTTGCTCCTTTAATATTAATGTGATACTTAGACGTTCTACGTTCTTTAGGCACTTCGATTTTTAGAGTGCCATTTAAATATTTAGCAGTAAGAGAATTTGAAACAAGAATGTCTCGATAACTTCCAGTAGCGACTACATTTCCACCAAAAGTTCCAGCTTCTGGACCAATATCAATAATTTCGTCTGCTTCAGCCATAATATCTTCATCGTGTTCAACTACAATAACAGTATTGCCTAAATCACGTAATGATTTTAAAACAGTTATGAGTCGTTCTGTATCACGTGGATGTAGACCAATACTCGGTTCGTCTAAGATGTACATAGAGCCAACAAGGCTACTACCAAGTGATGTAGCTAAGTTAATACGTTGACTTTCTCCTCCAGATAAGGTGTTTGATTTTCTATTTAAGGTTAGGTAATCTAAACCAACATTGGTCAGAAACGATAGTCTATTGTTTATTTCTGTTAACAATCGCTTTGCAATTTGCGCATCGTGATCGTTAAGTTCTAACTGTTTGAAAAAGTTGCTTAATTTTTTCAGAGGCATTTCAACCAAATCGGTAATAGTTGCATTAGCAACTCTTACATAATTGGCTTCTGGTCTCAATCGTTTTCCTTTACAAGCACTACATTTTGTTTTTCCTCTGTAACGAGATAGTATGACTCTATTTTGAATTTTATAGGCTTTGGCTTCTAATTCTTCAAAAAAGGAATTAAGCCCTTCAAAATATTGATTACCATCCCAAATGAGTTGCTTTTGCTCAGGAGTTAGCTCAAAATAAGGTTTGTGAATTGGGAAATCGAACTTATGAGAGTTGTTTACCAATTGATCACGATACCAACTCATGCTTTCACCTCGCCAAGCACATACGGCATTATCATAAATGGATAAACTAGTATTTGGAACCACTAAATTTTCGTCTATACCAATCACATCACCATAACCTTCACATTTAGGACAAGCTCCATAAGGATTGTTAAAACTGAATAAATGTATGTTAGGCTCTAAGAATTTAATATTGTCCAACTCGAATTTATTGCTGAAGTGTCTTGAAGAATTATCCGAAAGTTTTTGGATGTAACATTCGCCTTTACCTTCAAAAAAAGCCATTTGTATGGCATCAGCCAGGCGATTATAGAAATCTTCTTCGTGTTTTACGATGATTCTATCAACAACCAATTGAATATCGTCATCAACATTTTTAATATCATCAATTCTTTTGACATCTTCGCCTACCTTAACACGAGCATAACCTTGTTGATTTAAAGCGTTTAGTTTATCATTTATACTTCGTCCTTCTTCTAAATAAATAGGAGAGAGGAGCAGTAATTTTTCACCTTCTTTTAAAGTTTTGATATAGTTGATGACATCAGAAACAGAATCTTTTTTCACTTCTTCACCAGACTTTGGCGAATAGGTTTTACCAATTCTTGCAAACAATAACTTTAAGTAATCATAGATTTCAGTAGTAGTGCCAACCGTTGAGCGTGGATTGGTTGAATTTACTTTTTGCTCAATGGCAATAGCTGGAGCAATACCTTTTATATAATCTACTTTGGGTTTATTAAGTCTGCCTAAAAACTGCCTAGCATAGCTTGAAAGGCTCTCTACATAACGTCTTTGACCTTCAGCATATAAGGTGTCAAACGCTAAACTTGACTTTCCAGAGCCAGATAAACCAGTAATAACCACTAATTTGTTCCTTGGAATAACAACATCAATATTTTTTAGATTATGCAGTCTTGCACCTTTTATTATAATATTAGTCTTCGGATTTATGCTTGAAATATCTGTATTCATCTATGTTTTAAGGAAATAATCCCGCAAAGATACTACAAGTATTTCAGCAATAAAAATGAGGTGCAATTATGTTAAAATGTTAAAAAAAGTGAATTCTTTTTGCATTTTAGGAACGATTGTTGTTATATTTGAACTTGTATTAAACAGCAAATTAAACTATTAGCCTATAACATAACATTACTTTTTAAATTTTAATCCCCAAACACAAAGCTATTTTGTGTATTAAAAGTAATGATATGAAAAGAGAACTTATTACAGATGCTGTTTTGGTAAGCAACTACATTAAAGGTGATGAAAATTCACTTGCTATCCTAATTAACAGGCACAAACAAAAAATTTACAGTTTTATTTATTCAAAAGTGTATGATAGGGATATTACTGAAGATGTCTTTCAGGATACCTTTATTAAAGTTATTCGTACCTTGAAGTTGGGTAAATATAATGAAGAAGGCAAATTCTTGCCATGGGTTATGCGTATTGCTCATAATTTGGTGATTGACCATTTTAGAAAGAACAATCGAATGCCGAAATTTGACAACAGTTCAGATTTCGATATTTTTTCAGTTATCAGTGATTCGTCGTTAAATGCTGAAAAAAGCATTATAAAATCTCAAGTTGAAGAAGATGTAAGACGATTGATTGAAGAACTTCCTGAAGACCAGAAACAAGTATTAGTGATGCGTATGTACAACGATATGAGCTTTAAAGAAATCTCAGATAAAACTGGTGTAAGCATCAATACTGCTCTAGGAAGAATGCGTTATGCGCTCATTAATTTGAGAAAGGTCATAGATAAACATAATATAGTTTTAACAAATTAATTTAAAATAATACAATATATATGGTTTTGCCTCGTTTATTAGATATTAAACACCAAAAATTAAGTAAATGGCAAAACTTTACATTGAAAATTCAAAACATTCGAAAACATTACAACCGAGAGAAGAAACGGTTAATTTTCTTCTGAATTATTCTCAAGCTTTAAGTGTTATAAATTGTAGTAAGAGTAAATTAAAGTTTGAAGCGCTTCTAAACTAAACTTTGGCGAAAAAGAGCCTTGATTTTTTAAATTAAGGCTTTTTTGCTTTTATATACTCTTGTATTACAGATTTTCTTCCTATTGTTTTAGTAATGATGTCTTTATCAAGATGCCATCCTCTAGCAGGAGAGTATTCTCTTCCATACCAAATAATCTGTAAATGTAATTTATTCCAAAGTTCTTTAGGGAACAAACGTTTGGCATCCTTTTCTGTTTGAACTACATTTTTCCCATTGCTTAAATTCCAACGATACATTAACCTATGAATATGAGTATCTACAGGAAATGCAGGAATACCAAAAGCTTGAGACATCACAACACTTGCTGTTTTGTGTCCAACAGCAGGTAGTTCTTCTAAAAACTCAAAACTTTGAGGTACTTTACCATGATGTTTATCAATTAAAATTTTAGATAAACCATAAATTCCTTTACTCTTCATAGGCGATAAACCAACAGGTTTAATGATCTCTCTTATTTCTTCGACACTTAACTTTACCATGTCGTAAGGATTATCTGCCTTTTCAAACAATAATGGAGTGATTTGGTTAACACGAATATCTGTACTCTGAGCAGACAATAATACTGCAATTAGTAAAGTATATGGATCTTTGTGGTCTAACGGAATTGGTACTTCCGGATAAATCTTATTTAAGGTTTTTATAACAAATTCTACTTTTTCTTGCTTGTTCATTGATGTATCTTTGTAAAAATCAAAGTTAAGAAATATGAACACATTAAAAGTAGGAGATAAGGTACCAAATTTCAAAGCTAAAGATCAGGATGGAAATGTAATTTCATTAAATGATTATAAAGGTAAAAAATTGGTGTTATTCTTTTATCCTAAAGCGAGTACACCTGGTTGCACTGCAGAGGCTTGTGACCTAAATGATAATTATGAGCGCTTTAAAGCAGAAGGATACGAGATTTTGGGAGTAAGTGCAGATAGCGCTAAAAGACAATCTAACTTTAAAAATAAATATGGATTTCAATATCCATTATTAGCAGATGAGGATAAATCTGTAATAGAAGCTTTCGGAGTTTGGGGACCAAAGAAATTTATGGGAAGAGAGTATGACGGTATTCATAGAACAACGTTTATCATAGATGAAAACGGTGTTATAGAGGATGTGATTACTAAAGTTAAGACTAAAGCACATGCAGATCAGATATTAGGAAACTAACTGCACATTTATAAGGAACGAAAAAAATTAAACCGTTTGATTTGATAACTTCAAACGGTTTTTCTGTTTTTAATCAGTCATCTTTTTTATGAAGAATCTCTTCTGTTTCACAACCGAAAAGGCTTTTCTCTTTTATTAATTCTGCAACACCTACAGGTAGCATCTCTTCCCAGCCTTCTTTATTTTCAGAAATCATTTTTAAGACTGTTCTTGAGAAAATAGAAAGTATTTTTGGATCATGTTCTGGTATGTCTATAACTTTTCCGTTGTACTTAAAGAATTTGTATAATTCTTTCATTCTTGGGTGCACTTTAAGATTTTCACTGTTGGTTATAGTACCATCATCATTTAGCATTGGATACAAATACACACGTAAATCTTTAAAGAATAATTTACCAAAGGCTTCCAATATACCACCACTTAAGTGGCGATAGTATTTTTCGTCAAAAATATCAACAAGGTTATTGACTCCCATTGCCAAGCCCATTCTGCTCTTAGAGTACTGTGAGAAGTATTCTACCAATTTATAATACTCTTGAAAATTTGAAATCAAAACGGTTTGACCTAAAGAACAGAGTAGTCGCGCTCTATCCATAAAATCTTGCTCATCAATTTCGCCTTCAGCTCTTAAATTGGATAGTGTAATTTCAAAAACAACCTGAGTATTGTCAGGGTTTACTCTATTTTCTTTAATAAACATATTATATGATTTCTCATACATATCCATGTTTACTTTGGTTACAGGTCTGAAACTTCCACGAAGTGTCAATATATTTTTTTTGTATAAAACTCTTGCAGGCAGAACGTTGTTACCATCAGGAGCAAACATTACTGCGTCTGTCATTCCGTTTTTTACAAGCTGTAAACTCATTAAACGGTTATCTACATCTTCAAAAACTGGTCCTGAAAAATTGATTGTATCAATTTCCAATTGGTCCTTATCCAAATGATCGTATAAGTAACGTAACAGTTTTTTTGGCTCATTGTATTTATAAAAAGCACCATAAATAAGGTTTGTACCTAATATCCCTAAGGTTTCTTGTTGAAGCCTTGCATCATTCTCCTTGAATCTTAAATGTAGAATAATATCATTGTATTCTTGGTCTGGCTCTAATTGATATTTTATTCCAACCCATCCATGTCCTTTATATTTTTTTGCAAAATCAATGGTTGCAACAGTATTGGCAAACGAGAAGAATAACTTATTAGGATGTTTTTCACGTGAGATACGTTCTTCAATTAAGCCAATTTCGTGGTTTAACATTTTTCTTAAACGTGCTTCAGTAACATAACGTTTGTCATTTTCAATCCCATAAATGGCATCACTAAAATCTTTATCATAGGCAGACATTGATTTTGCAATGGTTCTTGAAGCTCCTCCTGCTCTAAAAAATTGTCTTACTGTTTCTTGTCCTGCTCCAATTTCGGCGAAAGATCCATATATGTTCTCGTTTAAATTTATTCGAAGTGCTTTCTGTTTAATTGAAGGCACATTTTCGATAACCATATCGCCTTTAAGGGTAATTTCCATCTATAAATTGTTGAATTAATTGTCTTTAACAAAGGTATTAAATTAGATACGCAATGAAAAAAATAAACCCTATTTTTGTTGTAAAATTAACACATTTGAAAGTTACGTTTTTAGGTACAGGAACTTCTCAAGGTATTCCAGTTATTAGCAGTGATCATCCAGTTTGTTTAAGTACAAATAAAAAAGACAAGCGCTTGCGTGTATCTATTTTGCTGGAATGGGATAATTATGCTTATGTGGTAGATTGCGGCCCAGATTTCAGGTACCAAATGCTTAGGGCAAACTGCACTAAAATTGATGGTATATTATTCACGCATGAACATGCAGATCACGTTGCTGGCTTAGATGATATAAGACCTTTTTGTTTTAGGCAAGGTCCTTTGCCTATATATGCGCACAAAAGGGTTATTAAAGCTTTTCACGAGCGATTTGCATATATTTTTGAAACTCAAAACCGTTATCCTGGAGCACCAAGTGTGTCAACTTTTGAAATAAAAAATAAACCTTTTATACTTGGTAACATAAATGTAATACCTATTAATTTACATCATAACAAATTACAGGTTTTCGGTTATAGATTTAAAGATTTTGCATACTTGACAGATGTTAAGACTGTTGCTGAAACTGAAACTGAAAAACTAAAAAATTTAGACGTTTTAGTAGTAAGCGCCTTAAGAATACAACCACACCATTCGCATTTTAATCTAGCTGAAGCTCTTGATTTTATTGACCTAGTTAAGCCAAAACGTGCTTACCTAACGCATATAAGCCATATGTTAGGTTTTCATGACGAAGTGCAACAAAATCTCCCAGAAAACGTTTTTTTAGCTTATGATACTTTAGAATTAAACTTATAATATATACTCATGAAAAGTAAAATCTTTCTTTACCTATTTATTTTTGCCTTATTACTAGTGATTTTCCAATATGTGAACTCCAAAAACGTATTTGAATCGTATGAAAAAAAATTAAATATTGCTGATGAAAGAGAAACAGCTTATAAAGATTCTATCATGTCTCTGCACAGTGAAGTACTTGATTTAATGTACTTTAATTTGGAAAACAATGATGATGCCTTGAGTTATTTTGAACGAGATGGTTATGATACCTCTGAGTTGATTCCGTTTATAAAAGATGAGATTTATAAGCTAAACGAAGTAAAAGGCGAACATCCTTTAATTCCTTATGAATCTATGAATGATGGACGAATGCTGATAAACAAAGTAAGACTTTTAAACCATAAATGGATTTTAGCCGATTTCTCTGATGGTAAATATTGGGGAGAATTATTTATAACCTATGAAATTGTAGATAAAAAGGAACTGAAATTTAAATTGGTAGAATCGTTTATGTATCCTCCACAATCATATTAAATTTTAACAGCTAACCAATTTTTAAACGCATAGAAATTTTGCGGAGCAACACCATGACCAACTGGAAATTCTTCAAAAACATGGTCTATATTTAATTTTTTAAGAATTTCTGGTGTACGTCTAGCCCATTCTACAGGAATAACCTGATCTACGCTACCATGAGAACAATAAAAGCTTAAGTGGCTTAAATCTTTCTTTTGAAAACCATCAGAAATGATATCTAGGTTAATATAACCACTCAATGCAATTACATTCTTAATCTTTTCAGGATAACTTAAAGCCACTGCATAGCTTAAAATTGTGCCTTGACTGAATCCTAATAGATTTATATTGTTTTTGTCTATTGGATAATGATTAACAGCTTCATCAATAAAATCGGAAATCTTATCTCGTGATGTTTTGGCTTGCTCATCATCGCTCCATTTATTTTGGTCTGCATCAAAATTAATAGCATACCAAGCATTTCCAAAGGGTTGCATTTGATAAGGCGCTCTTACTGAAATGATAAATAGTTCTTTTGGAAGCTCTGATGCAAATGAAAACAAATCATTTTCATCACTTCCATAACCATGAAACATAATTAATGCAGGTGCATTTTCTTGTAAAGAAGACGGTCTTGTAATGTGGTAAAGCGAAAGATTTTTCATTAGCATTATTTACCTAAGCCTGCAAATATTTTTTGAAACAGGTTTCCGAGAATTGGTGTTGGTTCTGTGCGACCAGTAACAGCTGTCATAAAACTAAAAATAAATAGCACACCAAAAAACATATACCAACCTAAAGTAACAAACCAATTATCAAAGCCACCAATAATATAGCCTAATGCGAAAAAAGTTAGCCATAATCCTAATGCTTGGCGAACATGAAAACTCGTGAATTCATTTTTCTTGTCATTATTCATATAGAATGCTATAATAGTTCCGATAATTGTCAGGTAGCTAATTATGGCGTTTGGTTTTCCTTCTTCTATAGTATCTTCAGTCATCATAATCTATAATTGAATTTGGTTATTATTAATGATTCCGTACACTTTACCTTTTAGTGAGTGTCCTTCAAAAATACTGTTTTTTGATTTAGAATGCATATCGTTTTTTGAAAACGTGTAATGACCTTCAGGATTAAACAAGGTAACATTTAATATGTTTCCTTTATTGATGCTTGACGTCTCAAGACCAAAACGTTCTTTTCCTTTGGTTAAGAATTTTACAGCAGTTTTTGCTGAAAACACACTATTTAAAGCACCAAAAGCAGATTCTAGGCCAATGGTTCCAGGTGTTGCATAGTCAAACTCAATTTTCTTTAATTCGATGTCTAATGGATTGTGATCAGATGTCACCATATCAATAGTTCCATCTTTTAATCCAGCTATTAAGGCATTAAGATCTTCTTGAGTTCTTAATGGTGGACTTACCTTGTAGTTAGTATCAAAACTTGTTAAGTTCTCATCTGTAAAGACCAAGTTGTGAATAGCAACACTACAGGTTACATCCAATTTTTTCTTTTTGGCGTCTCTAATAAGTTCAACCGATTTTGCAGTAGAAATAGTTGGAATGTGTAATTTTCCTTCTGTATATTCCAGTAAAAATAAGTCTCTTACAATTTGCAGTTCTTCAGCAAGTGCAGGAATTCCTTTCAGTCCAATAGATGTGCTTATGATGTGCTCATTCATTACACCATTTAAAGCAATGGCATTTTCTTGTGGATAGGAGCAAACCAAACCATCAAAATTGCTTGCATATTGCAAAGCAATTTTCATTAAGTTAGGGTTGGACTGTGCTTTTTTATAGTCTCCAAAAGCAACTGCTCCAGCTGTTTTCATGTCAAATAACTCAGCTAGTTCATTGCCTTTGCTTTCTTTTGTTAAGGCTCCAATTGGCAAGAGACTAACAGCGTTACCTTCAGCTTTATTTTTTAGAAAAGAGATATCAGAATTTGAATCGATTACTGGATTGGTATTGGCATTAATAGCAACTGTAGTAAAGCCAGATTTTGCTGCTACTTTAAGTCCGTTTGCAATGGTTTCGCGTTCTTCAAATCCTGGTTCACCAAAGCAAACACTACTATCAAACCAACCTTGAGAAATGTAAAGGTTATCAAGTTTAATCTCACGATAATTTTTAGGATTCTTAATTGAATTGGCAATATTTACAATGACTCCTTTTTCAACCAAAATATCTTGCGTTTTATTATGATATTCACTTTTCGCATCAATAATGGTGGCTGATTTTATAAGTACGTTCATTTAAAATATTTTAAGATGAGCATTTCAATGATTAAAAATAACAATGCAAAAATAACAAACCATTTCCATAGCGCATTAATATTGTTGTCACTTTTTATGTTTGTGAGTATTTGAGGCAGTGAGTTACTAATACTTGCATTTTTGATTGTGCTTAAATCTTGGTAGTTCAAGTTGCTTTCAGAACGGTTGTAGTTATAACTTATATGCTCAAAGATTTCGTTGTTGTTTGTTATGGCGTAAGTCTGTGCCATTTCTGGTGTTTCGTTGGTTGTAATGGTAACTTTATTGGAAAAAGTTTGCTGCTGCGGAATGATTTCAACATCATCATGCTTCAATTTTAAAATAGCGTCTTGCTGCATGGTTGTGTTTACATCAAAGGTGTTGTTTTCGCCAATGTGATAGTAAAGTTTTGGTAATTTTAGGCTCTGCCTTCCAATGTTATAAATAGTTGGAACGATTAATGGCGAATCCATAAAATTTGAATTTTCAGCATTTAAAGAAGCCGCAAACACAAAGGTATTTTTGCTCTGAGCCAAGAATGGTTTATTATCTTCAAAACTTAAAATAGCACTTTCAGGAGCATTCAATGTGTAAAAATCATGCACAACTGGATACTGAAAATTAGATACTTGTTTGTCAAAAACTGCATCAAAAACAGGATGTGAAAAGTTGATGGATGTGATGTTTTTATCGGCTTCAGTTTCATTACTTAATGAGGCATGACTAATTTCTGATAAACTCTGGTTATATGAATTGACATCAGCACCAACAGCAGGAATAACAAGTACAAATCCACCATTTTCAGTAAAACTTTGCAAAGCGTTTGACATTGAGATTGGTATGGATTTTAATTCGTTGAGTACAATTAAATTCTGCTTAGAAATGTCGTTAAAATTCAACTGATTGGCTGCGACACTTTGCAGAACAAATTCATCATCAGTAAAAATTCGTTTTAAGTAGTTGTCGTCAGCTTCATTAATTGTCAATACATTAATATTTGAACGTTCATTGATATTAAAAAACAAGGTATTATCAAATTGAAGGCTTGCATCATCAATGGTAATTTTACCATTTATTTTCACATGGTTAGTAATGCTAAATGTGGTACTCGTTTTATTGGTATTACTCACAGATGATTTGGCTACTAAATTTTCACCGTTGAATAAAGAAACAGGTAAATTTTCAAGTGCAGTTTCAGAGCCATTAAGAGTTACTGTCAACTCAATAGTTGAAGTATTCATCTTTGAGATGTACAAACTGTCTATGCCAACATTGTTTGTGTTTACAGGTTTTAACTGAACTAGATTTGTATTTATAGAACTATCAGTTTGTATGTCAAAGGCATTGTCTAACTGCTGAAAATCAGAAATTAAAAGTAAGTTTTTTAGCTTACTATTATCTTTACTAAACAATCCTTTTCCTTTTAAAATGGCAGCATTATAATCTAACTGATTTGGACTGTACTCCAATTGTAATAACTCATTTCTAATCGTTTTAGAATTGGTATTTTTTAGCGTTTTATTATTGGTAAAAATGGTAATGGTCTCATTGTCATAATTGGCCTCAAGTATATCTTGAACAGCACGTTTTAGCAATTCGCCTTGTGTGCCTTTGGCTTGCATGCTAAAGGAATTGTCGAGATAGATAACGGTTTCAGATTCTAATTTTAGCACTTCACCTTTTGAAAAATAAGGTTGCACAAAAGCTAATATGATAGATGCAAAAAGCAATAATCTTGTAATTAGCGTTAACCACTTTTTTAATTGTGAACTTTTACGTGTCTGAATGGTTACACTTTTTAAGAAAGCAACATTGGTAAAATCTACTTTTTGAAATCGTCTAAGTTGAAATAAATGTACAATGATAGGAATTAGGAGCAGGAGTAAAGCGTAAAGAAGTTCTGGGTGTTTAAACTGCATTCCAATTAATTGATTTGTCAAATATAGAAAATGCGAACAGATAAATTAAAGCGTCTTCGGAGAATTTTAACGTTTCAAGGCTAATCTTCTAGCAAAAGAAAAAATAATCGACCATTGACTCCATATTCTGATTATTTAAATAGGCTTTTATCTCTTTTTGTGCTTTTGGGCTCGCAACTGTGATGATACTTTGCGGATTTTTGATGGTTTCTAAGTGTTTGAAATCATGAAGTTCTTGGTCGTATATATGCTTTCCAATCTTTTTTGGATTGTCACAAATCCAAATAAAATCTATCTTATGTTCAATTAAATAATTGGCTGCAAATTTACCTTTGTGTCCAGCTCCCCAAATCACTAATTTTTTTTCTTTATCATGATGCAGTTGTAAGAAATAATAGAGCTTCAACTCAAGCATCATATCATGTGAATAATTGGCTTGAGTTCTCGACGTACGATAATTGTAATCTCTCCAATAATGTAAAAGTTTTGTTGAAGGAATACATTTCAATGCTTGTTTGTAAAACCGAAAGACTAAATCGTAATCTTCAGGATAGAGATCAGAATTGAAACCACCACATTTCTCAAAATCCTCTCGATGCACCATCCAACAAGGTGAAGCAATCACACACTCTTTATAGATTTCTGAATAGTTTGTGCCTTGTTTGGTGAGTTTGTTTAACCAAGATTGATATTTTGAATAACCATCACTAATCCCTGCTTTTGAAAAGTATTTCACAAAACCTAAAGCAACATGACCTTTGCCATGATTCATTAAATCATCATACATGGTTTGGAGTTTGTCCTCAGCCATAATATCGTCACTGTCCATTCTGGTAATGAAGGTTCCTTTACTCTTGGAATAGGCAAGTTGCAAGGCATCAATAATTCCAGCACCTTTGTTTTTATAAAGATGAATGCGAGAATCTTTTTTTGCAAACGCTTCAACAATGGAATAACTGTCATCTGTGGAATGGTCGTCAACTATAAGAAGTTCCCAATGTTCATAAGTTTGCTTCATTATAGACTGCACACATTCTGCAATAAAAGCTGATGTATTTTTAAAAGGAATTAGAACACTTATAAGTTGATTTTGCATTCCTTATTCCTTTATAGCATCGATCAAAATTTTGGCAGATTGTACATTTAGAGTCTCTCCAACTGATGTCCATGCTAGGTAAATAGCATCATCTTTTAAAATCATTCTTGGAAATCCGCTAGACCTGCTATTGGCTGTTTCAGATACTTGAAATGGCTCAGATATGGTTCCATCTTGTTTTATGTGTTGTAAAAGTATTAAGGATTCGCCTTCTTTACTATCCATACTACTTACTATAGCTGAACCATCGTCTAATAGTTCAATATCTAATCTTCCCATAATAGTTTCAGTAGCAATTGTTATTGGTGTTCCAAAAGTGTTACCATTATCATTTGAAAAAACCACTTTTACTTTTGGAGTATTGTCTGCAATGGTAAACCAAGTCACTGCAACAACGTTATTTTTAGCCGAAACTGCTGGGCCATTTACTGGACAACCAGCAATTTTCCAGTTATCATTAAAAATGGGTTTTGGTTCTGTCCAGTTGCCATTGATATGCTTTACGTAATATGTATCACGTATTTCATCTTCTGAGCGATTTCTATATACAACAAGAGGTCCTTCAGCAGTCATGGCAACATCAGTTTGGCAACAATCACATACGCGATTGTCAAGCAAATGTTCTTCAATAAGTTCGCCTTTATCGTTTACAACAGCACTTCTCAATGTCATTTGTGCTGCAATTGTGGAGTCTGTTTCTGCATATGCATTTTGTCTGCCATCTAACCAAACAGATAAATAACTTTCATTATCTAAAGCCACTTTGCTTACAAAACCATGTTCAGTATTGGTATTATCTGAATGTGGCTTGAAGGCTTCATTCCAAGTTTCGCCATGATCTGTTGATTGAATCAATTTCACGTCATACGCATAAGTATCATCCGCACTTTTTTCTAAATAATGAGCCGAAAGATTTGATGCTCCAAAAGAGGTGATTGAAGGGAAGTCGGCCCAATTCACAAACCAACCTTTGCCTTTTGTAATGGTTTTTGGTGTTGACCACTCGTTGTTTTTAAGGGTTGAAAATTTTAAATGACTTACAGTGTCTTCTATATTTTCAATCCAACTTAAATAAATAGTACCATTGTCTGTTTTGTGAAGGCTAGGCTCAGAACCATTAAAACCAGTAGAAACTGAAAGAAAACTTACAGCCTCTACTGGTTCAGATTTACAAGCATGAATGCTCAATAATAAGATTCCAACACCTATTAGATTTAGAAATTGTTTATGCATGTTTAATATTTTGCTGGTTTTCCATTAGCTGAAGATTTTTTAATAAATTCTCTAATATCTTCATTGGCTTTAATTAAATCTTCATGTCTTAAATACATCATGTGACCACTTCTGTATCCTTTAAACTCCATTCGATCTTTCATTTTTCCACTTGGATCAATTTGTGACAAGGTATATTTAGCAGTAAAAAAAGTAGTTGCTCCATCATAATAACCCGATTGATTTAATACGTGCAAATATGGGTTTGTTGCCATTGCTTTACGTAAATCATCTCTAGTGGTGTTGTTGTCATTATTCCAAGGATGAACAGGACCAAACATATTATATTTAATGTCTGTATCAAATTTTAATTCATTTTTGATATAGTGATTAATAGCTGGTGTAAACGAATGCAGCCAAGACGTTAACTCGGCACTGTAATCTGGGCTCATACCAGCTTCCATTCGGTCAATGCCTAAATAACGAGAGTCTAAACGACCAATGGTTTGTCCAGTTTTATCGCGTAATAATTCTTTCCAGAAAAATTGATTTGGCACCACTAAATTATGTTGCAAAATTACTTTTTTACTCATTCCAGTATAATATGAATACTTTTCAGCAACACTGTTACGTTCCGAATCTGAAATATTGCTTCCTTTTGCAATAGCAGGCATTAAGGTGTTAATGGCATATTCTTCAACCTCTGGCAACATATCAGTTAAGTCTTTACTTTGAAGTGCTGAAGGTAACATTTTATGATACCAAGCTGCTGCTGCTTTATAAGGTAAGTCTAAGGCAGAATATTCAGGTTGTCCATCAGTATTGTAAGCATTATAATCTGCAGGAGAAACCATAATAACACCATTTAGATACATCCATTGTGAGCTTTGTAATTCGTTTGAAAGTCCCATAACACGAGTTCCACCATAGCTTTCACCAATGATATATTTTGGCGATTCCCAACGATTGTGACGAGATACAAATGTATTTACCCATTCTGCAAGATATTTGATGTCTGCATTAATGCCGAAGAAATTTGTTTTGTCTGGCATTTTACCATCCTTTCCAGGAACCATGCGTGAATAACCTGTATTTACAGGATTCACAAACACAATATCTGCAACATCTATAATAGAGTAAGGATTGCTTTTAAAGCCATAAGGTTGTACAGGATAGCCTTCATCATCTATGTTTAAAATACGAGGACCAGTATAAGCAACATGCATCCAAACTGACGCAGAACCAGGACCTCCATTAAAAGAAATAATCAATGGTCTGCTTGCTCTGTCTTTTACATTGTTTCTGGTGTAGTATGTGTAGTACAATGTGGCATGCGGATCTCCATTGTTATCCCAAACGGGTTGCATACCAGTTTCGGCTGTATACGAAAAACTTTGACCTTTAACGGTTGTGTTATGGGTTGTTATTACCATAGTGTCTACAGGAATTGTTCTACTTTGTGCATAAGAACATAGAACTCCTAAAAGCATAAGGAGCGAAAAGAATTTTTTCATTGTGGTTGGTTTTTTAGTTAAAGTTTTAAAGGTACTTAAAGGCTTTTAATTTTTATGTTAAAATTTTTCAAAAACTCCGAGGCCAAACAACGCAAAATCATATTTAACAGGATCTTTTACATCTAATATTCTGAGTTCTGAATCTAACTCTGCTAAGGCCTTTGCATCATTTTGTTTTCTGTTGAGTAAGCCCAGTTTTCTAGCTACATTGCCAGAATGAACATCCAGAGGACAAGAAAGCTGACTAGGAGAGAGGCTTTTCCAAATACCAAAATCTACACCTTTATTATCTTGCCTGACCATCCATCTTAAAAACATATTGATGCGTTTGGCTGCTGAATTTTTTAAAGGATCACTAATATGCTTTTGCGTTCTTGGTAGATGCTCAGTTTCAAAAAAGTGTTTTTTGAAATGATGAATGCTGTTTTGCATAGAGTCTTGTTGAGCATGTTTAGCAAAAACAGCTTCCAACCCTTGGTGATTTTTATATATGTGATGCAGACTTTTGATAAACTGAGCAAAGTCTTGACCATTAAAGGTTCTGTGGACAAAAGGTTGCAAAGCATCTAAGTCTTTTTGGTTGTGATTCATCACAAAATCGTGAGGTGATTGCTCTAATAACTGCATCATTTTGTTGGCATTGTTGATGATGCTTTTTCTATTTCCCCAAGCAATAGTTGCTGTTAAAAAACCAGCAATTTCGATGTCTTCTTTTTTTGAAAATTGATGCGGAATTTGAATAGGATCGCTCTCAATAAACGTGGTGTTATTGTATTGCTCAACTTTGTTATTGAGGAATTCTTTAAGCTCAGATTTTGTCAAATGGTTAAAAACTTTAATTGAAATGCTAAGATAAAAAAACTAACTTCGCTTTTGGATGATATCATTCATAATAAATGACAAATGATGTCTTAAGCCGTTGGCTGTAATTTAAAACAAACGTCCCAACTTATCATTTAACGGAATAGACAAGTCAATAAACTCGAAATTCAAATTTTGAGAATCTGACAAAGGTTTAATTATTTTCGATAATGATTTTCTGTCTTTAGTTACAAATGCATCAATATTTCTATTATGAATTTGAGAAAACAATTTAATATCATTTATCACAACTTTTCTATCACCAAAATCACCGAATTTTCCGAGACTTCTCAAGATTGCTAAAAATTGACCAGCAAATTTAGCGTCTGCATAGTCGAATTCTAATAAGCGGAACGAATTTAAAGAAAGTAGATTATCTGGATTGTCACCAACCGCATATTCACTAACGACAATAGTGGAAAGATACATTTCAATTCCATTTTCTAAAAAATATTCAAAATAATCTACTGTATTTTGGTGAAAATCAGCATCTGACTTTAAAAGCCGAATACAAAAAGAACTATCTAATAGAACACTTTCTATTCCTTTCATATTCCTTCTGCTTTAATATCATCTAACCAAGTATCGACGTTTGTTATTTTACTTAAATTAACAGACGCTTTTTCAATTACTTTATCTAAAAGTGATTTATTGAAAACAGGTTTATACTGAATAAATTCAATTAATTCCAAATCAGTTAAAGAATCATCTTCAAAACTTTTTTTACCTCGAACTTTAATTCCATATGGCTTATATGTTTTTTTCTCACCATCCATTATCTGCTCTTTAGTGGCAGAAATTGCAAGATTTCCATACTTTTTGGTACTTATATGAAGGTTAGGTTTTTTTCCACCTTCTTGATAAATTTCACCATACAAATAAAATTCGCTTTCATAAAAAGTAGGTGCAATCATCTCAAAATTAGTAGTATAATCAATTGTTAACGAGGGTTCTTTGGACATTGAATTATTAAACTCAATGACATAACCTTCTTTTACTGCTTTCTTTTGGAACTTATCAATAATAGACTGACGTTTATAATCTAAAAAATCAAGATTATTCCTTTTTTTAATCTCATTAGTTAAGCCATTGAACAAAATAACTGCTGTAATCGGTAAAAAGAATTTATGTTTAGCAGAACCTTCTTCAATATCATATGAAATGTGTGGTCGATTTTGCTTTTCCTTTCGGTTTGGATATAAGAAAGACTCTACATCTGATATAAATTCTTTAACCTCGTTTATGTCAATGTCTTTAGGACTTAAAGAATTGTCCTTATTCGTCACTCTTAATTCTATGTATCCTTGTTCTTCCACGTGTCTAAAATACAAATTTACTGAATATAAAAAACTACAGTCAACAACGTATATAAAAAATAACGGTTTAATTGTTTAATCCAAAGTGAATTTTATAAATTTAAAGTCAGTATCAAAGCGAAAAGTTAAAGTGTAAAATCCGCTACTTTTCATATACAAAACCGAAAGCGAAACCTCCCAAAAATACTTTTCTTATATTTATCCTCTAACGTTCTTAACATGTCTGATATACTAACACCTTTAGATGCTTTTCTGTATTGGGAAGAGCAAGCTCCAAATCAGATATTTTTAAAGCAACCTATAAATGGTCAATATGTAACTTATACCTATGCTGAAGCTGGTAAGGAAATCAGGAAAATAGCTTCGGCTTTAAAATCATATAATTTACCAGAAAAGAGTCATATCGCATTATTGTCTAAAAACTGTGCGCATTGGTGCATGGCAGATATTGCAATTATGATGTGTGGTTGCGTCTCAATACCTATTTATCCAACGTTAAACGCGTCTTCAATCAATCAAATTTTGGTGCATAGCGAAGCCAAAGCCATCATAATAGGTAAACTAGACGATTTTAACTCTCAAAAATCTGGTATTCCTGATATGCCTACAATTAGTGTGCGACTGTACAATGAAAATGAAGGTGATATTTGGGAAGATTTAATTAAAACGCACGAGCCTTTAAAGGAAATTCATAAACAGCAACCTGACGATTTACACACCATCATTTATACTTCTGGTACAACAGGAATTCCAAAAGGTGTGATGCATACATCAGGAAATTTAATGGTAAGTGCAGATACTTTGACCACATTATTTGAGCTTCCTAACAACTTGAGATTATTTTCATATTTGCCATTGGCTCATGTAGCAGAACGGGTTTTAATCAATGCTGGAGTTAGACTAGGAGGTGTTATAGCATTTGCAGAATCGCTTGAAACCTTTGCTTCAGATTTAGAGAAAACACAACCGCAAATATTCTTTGCAGTGCCTCGTATTTGGACCAAATTCAGAGAGAAAATCTTAGAATCCATTCCACAGAAAAAATTAAATTTTTTATTGAGTGCTCCTATCCTCAATTCCATTGTAAAGCAAAAGTTGAAAAAGAAATTAGGACTTAAGGATGCTGTGTTTATTTGTTCAGCTGCTGCTCCTATAGCTTCCAGTTTAGTGGAATGGTATAGAAAACTAGACATCATTATTTATCAAGGTTATGGTATGACAGAGGATTGTTGTGTGTCCCATTTTAACACAATTCATGACGATAAAATAGGAACAGTTGGTAAAACCCTGTTTAATGTAAAAGCAAAGCTTTCTGACGTTGGTGAAATTTGCATAAAAAACGATTGCTTAATGAAAGGATACTTTAAAGAACCTGAAATTACAGCTTCAGTTTTTGATAGTGAAGGTTATTTAAAAACTGGAGATATTGGAGAGTTTGATCATGATGGATTTTTAAGTATCACAGGACGTGTTAAAGATCAATTTAAAACAGATAAAGGCAAATATATATCACCTTCACATATAGAGCTCATTTTATCTAAAAACACAGATATTGAGCAAATTTGTATTGTTGGTACTGGAATTCCTCAACCAATAGCATTGATTACTTTAAGTGAATTGGGAAAAATAAAAACTAAAGAGACATTATCCAATAGCTTGATAGAAAGTGTTAAGTCTATGAATCCTTCTCTTGAAAAGCACGAAAAAATTGAAAAAGTAGTCATTATGAAAGAAGATTGGAGTGTTGATAACGGTTTAACGACTCCAACTATGAAGGTAAAGCGCAACAGTATTGAAAAAATACATCAGCAGTTTTATAAGGAGTGGTTTGAAATGGATGACAAAGTCATTTTTGAATAGCAACTTAAAGCTGAATACTGTAAAAATTTATATAATATTTATGACAAAAATCATCTTGAACGTCCATTAGTATTCTTAAATTTGAGTATTAATTAAAACACAATTATTATGACAGTAAATATTCAATATGTGCATATGGCAACAAGTGAAGCTATGAACGAATATGTGACAAAAAAACTAGAAAAATTAAGTAAAAAATATGATTGGGTTATAAGTGTCCAAGTGCATTTTGAGGTAGAGCATAACGATAAAGACAAAGGAAAAATTTGTAAAATGGAGTTGAGTTTACCTGGTCCAAGAATTTTCGCAACTTCTAACGAAGCTAACTATGAAGACGCTGTGAAAAACACTATTAAGGATTTAGAGAAGCAACTAAAAAAACGTAAAGAAATATATAAAACACACTAATAATATTGTTTAAGGGAGCTAAATCAGCTCCCTTTTTTATTTGCGAATTTTTAAAACGTTAATAAAATGTTAAAAGAAATCAAATTTTTTTGTATATTGTAAGCAGTCAATCAGATATATTTTTCATCAATCAAGATTTCATCAATCAAAATCACGTTTAATTAACATTTTGAAATATGAAAAACAAAATTGAAAATTTATCTGTTTTCCTTTTTTTAGGATTGTCACTCTTTGCAATGGTAAAAGTGCTTATGTTTGCCATTAACTTTTTTTCAAGCCTAGATGTGCAAACCAGTACTATGGCTTTTGGTGGTTAGGAAGTTTACCGATGATGATAAGGCTCATTTCTTAAAATAGTAAAACCTCTGTACAGCTGCTCTACTACAAATAAACGTACCATTTGATGCGAAAACGTCATTTTGGACAAGCTGATTTTTCCTTGCGCTTTTGCATATACGTCTTCAGAAAAACCATAAGGGCCTCCAATTACAAAAACCAACTGCTTTATACCTGAATTCATGTGTTTTTGCAAGTAATTTGAAAAGGCAACCGAATCGTATTGCTTTCCATTTTCATCCAATAGAATCATGACATCTGAACTGCTAAGTTTATCTAAGATAAGGTCACCTTCTTTTTGCTTTTGTTGCACTTCGGTTAAATGCTTGACTTTTTTTAAATCAGGAATCACTTCAAACTCAAATTTAATGTAGTGACCCAATCGTTTGGTGTAGTCGTCTATAAGCGTTTGCAAGTGCTTATTGTCTGTTTTTCCTATGGTGAGAAGTTTTATTTGCATTAGAAGCAAAAATTCAGATTTTGGTTAACTACAACTGAAGGTCTGAAAATACCATAACCATGCATTAAATCTTGAGTCTTCGATTTAATTAAGTCATTCTTATGTTTAGTCCAATCACTATTTTTAAACAATTCTTCAAGGTTCACATCTCTAATAAGCGTAGAGGCAACAAAATATTCACCATCTGGTTTTAAAATAAGGTAGTGGCCTTTATGTATCTGGTTTAAAAACTTTGGAATTATTATTCCAGGATACTCAACCCAATTAATGCCTTTAAATAAGTGTTTTTTATCTTCGCCATAATTGTATGTCATAAAAACCCTTGCATCGAATTTTTTTTCAAATTTTTTTGCACATTTAGCAGGTCTTTTCATCAATGCTAAATAAGATTTATTATATGCTTTTTCAGATTTGACTTTAGGCTTTGTGATTTTAGTTTTTATTGGCTTGCCATTTACTTTAACAGTAGATGTTTTTCTATATTGCTCTTTATTTCCCAATTTATTCATGTTCTTTAGGTAAGATGCATAACTTCCTCCAATAGTATCAGTATGCTCAATAACCAAAATTTGGTCAGGAGAAATTTCAGTATCACCTTTTTTTATCAAGAGTAGTCTAACTTGATTGTATTCTTCTTTACTGATTTTTCCAAATTTAAAACGATTGTAGATTTTATTTACAATTAAAGAATCAGTTTTATATTCTAAACAACCAAACACTCTGGCATCGCATTTTTTATAAAAATTGACAGAATCTATTTCCTTTTCAGCCTCATCAATAAAAACCTCCTTTTGACCAAATGAAAAAAAAGGGAGTATAAAAAACCCAATAAAAAGTACTTTAAAACAAGAATTCGCGTGCATATTTGAAGCATTTACCTTTCAAATATAACAGAAACTATTTGTTTTACCTTTTTGTAATCCCAAAACAATAAGTAAATATTTGCCAATAGCATTAAACCAGCAATAATTGGAGTGCCTCTAAAGTGCATCGCAATAACAATAACCAAAATATTAATAATGATTGGCAAATACATTAAAGCAGCTAAAAAGGTCGTTCTAGGGATGAGTAAGAGTAAAGCGACTAGAAGTTGCATAAATCCAAGAAAATTCCAATACCAACCTGCTTGATATAAGGCTTCAAAAAAGAAACCAACAGGATTATCCACACCAAGAATAGTAAAGCGTTCACCTAACAATTTTTTAAGCCCAGAAGGCACAAACGCAAAGGCAAGTAAAATGCGTGTAAACCAGGTAAAAAGAACGAATAGCTTCTTTCCGTAAATCCTTTGATGTGTAGATTCAATAAATGACATTTCAGCTGATTTAATAATACGACGACCTAACTTAAATCTTGTAACAATATTATTTTAATATTTATTCTTCAATGGCATAGCCATTGAGTTTCAAATTCACCTCTCCTTTGGAGAGGTCAGAACTTTCATTTTTGATAGTTCTGGGTGAGGCTTAATACAAAATCAATTTGTAATTTAGCATAAATTAAAATCTATGATTTCAAAAGAACAGTTTAACAAAGAAATAGATATTATCATCGCCAATGCTATACGTGAAGATGTTGGCGATGGTGACCATAGTTCATTGGCTTGTATTCCAGCTTCAGCAACAGGAAAAGCAAAGTTATTGGTAAAAGACGAAGGCGTTATTGCTGGAGTTGAATTTGCCAAAAACGTATTTGCTTATGTTGATAAAAACATGACAGTTGAAACGCTTATTGAAGATGGCAGCAAAGTAAAATATGGAGATATTGTGTTTTATGTTGAAGGTGCTTCGCAATCCATTTTAAAAGCAGAACGTTTGGTGCTTAATGCCATGCAACGAATGAGTGCTATTGCAACGAAAACTAGGCAATTTGTAGATTTATTAGAAGGCACAGAAACCAAAATATTAGATACACGTAAAACCACTCCAGGTATCAGAGCGCTTGAAAAATGGGCTGTAAAAATTGGAGGAGGAGAGAATCACAGATTTGCTTTGTATGATATGATTATGCTTAAAGACAATCACATTGATTTTTGTGGAAGCATTACCAAAGCCATTGAAAAAACAAAACAATATCTAAAGGATAATAACAAAGATTTAAAGATTATTGTTGAAGCCAGAAGCCTTGAGGAGATAGAAGAGATTTTAAAAACTGAAGGTGTTTACAGAATCCTGATTGATAATTTTAATTATGAAGATACTAGAAAGGCAGTAAAACTCATTGGGAACAAGTGTTTGACAGAGTCGTCAGGAGGCATCAATGAAAAAACTATACGTAAGTATGCCGAATGTGGTGTTGACTATATTTCTTCAGGCGCATTGACACATTCAGTGTATAATATGGATTTAAGCTTGAAAGCCGTTGAACAGTAAATAATCTCAATAACAGTTTTTAGTAAAAATAATAGTAAAATAGCGTACGACTTAACAGCAAACAACGAAACTACATATAGTGACAAAACACATTGAAGATAAATTAGATAAAATTCCAGTAATAAATCTATTGGTTCGTTTTTTTAAAAACATAAAATTACCAGGATTTGAAGGCTTATCTATTTATGATCTTTTTGAAATGTACTTTATTGGCATTGTTCAAGGCGCTTTAACTACAAGGGCTAGTGCTATTGCATTCAGCTTTTTCACTGCCATATTTCCGTTTTTGTTGTTTATCATTATATTGATTCCGTTTATTCCCTTTGCTAATTTCCAGGTAGAATTTTTACAATTTTTAGAGTCCTTTCTGCCTCCTCAAACCTCAGAATTTTTTAGTGAAAATATCTTCGAAAACATTAGTATCAATAGTCAAGGAAGCCTCTTGTCAACCATTTTTATATTATCCATAATATTAATGGCAAATGGTGTAAATGCCGTGTTTTCTGGGTTTGAGCATTCGTACCATGAACAACTTTCCAGAAACGTTTTTAAACAATATTTGTATGCGCTTGGAGTTGCTATCATCCTTGCGTTTTTGCTCATTCTCACAGTTGGTATCTTCGGTTATTTTCAAATTTATGTGATCACACCTTTATATGAAGGTTTAAGCGGTAAAGAAATTGATAGTTCTAATTCTGGCTTTTTTTGGATGCAGTTTGCAAAATACACCTTCTTTGTGATTATGGTTTACCTAGCGACTGCAACCTTGTATTACTTTGGAACTAAAGAGGGAAGGAATACAAGATTTTTTTCAGTTGGAGCACTTTTCACTACTTTGCTTATTATGCTTAGCTCTTATCTGTTCGGTTTATATATTGAAAACTTCTCTAATTACAACGAACTGTATGGATCAATTGGAGCATTGCTTATTTTGTTGTTTTACTTATGGCTTAACTCCAATATTTTACTACTTGGTTTTGAGCTTAATGTGACACTTCGTTATCTAAAAAAAGAACAACATAAAGAAGAATAATGTATGCAGTATTTTATAGATGTTATTCTTCCTATTCCTCTTGAAAAGCTTTTCACTTATAGCATTACAGAAGCTGAAGCAGATTTTATAAAACCTGGTACTCGAGTGGCTGTTCCTTTTGGAAAACAGAAAATTTATACGGCTTTGGTGCATCATATTCATCAAAATGAGCCAACGTTTTATGAGGCTAAAGAAATACATCAAATCTTGGATGAAAATCCGATTGTTACTGAGCAGCAATTAAAATTCTGGTCGTGGATTTCCAGTTATTACATGTGCACCTTAGGCGATGTGCTTAGAGCAGCTCTACCAAGCGCCTTACTGCTTGAAAGTGAAACTATAGTAACTTTAAATAAGGATACTGAAGTGGATGAATTATCATTAAAAGATGATGAATTCTTGGTTTATGAGGCTTTAACACATCAGAGTTCTCTTAAAGTTCAGGATATTAGTCATATTCTGGACAAGAAGAATTGTTTGCCAACTTTAAAGCGATTGATTGAGAAGGAAGTCATTACACTTGATGAAGAGTTATATGAAAAATACAAGCCAAAACAAGTACGCTATATAAAATTGAATGAGGCTTATGCATCAGATGAATCGCTTACTACGCTTTTAAATACTTTAAACAGTAGAGCTACAAAACAGCGTGATATTTTAATGAATTATTTTGCAATGTCTGCTGCTTCAAAGTCACCAATTAAGGCGTCAGATTTAGTAAAAAAGAGCAATGCATCTTCAGCTCAAATAAAAGCATTAATCGATAAAGACATTCTTCAGGATTATGTGTTGAATGTTGATCGTGTTTCGTTTGCAAATGATGATATTGAAGCATCAAAAGAATTAAATACTTATCAAAGTGATACATTAAATAATATTATTAAAACTTTTGAAAACCAAAATATTACACTATTAAAAGGTGTGACTTCTTCTGGTAAAACAGAAATCTATGTAAAGCTCATTGAGGAGGTTTTATCTCAGAACAAACAAGTGCTTTATTTAGTACCAGAAATTGCATTGACTTCACAGCTTGTCAGTAGATTAAAACAATATTTTGGGAATCAGATTTCAGTATTTCATTCTCGTTATTCAAACAACGAACGTGTTGAAGTTTGGCAACATGTTTTAAACGGTTCAGATAAAGCAAAAGTGATCCTTGGTGCTCGATCATCAATATTTTTACCATTTAGCAATCTAGGTTTGGTCATTGTTGATGAAGAACATGAAGTCAGCTACAAACAATTTGATCCTGCACCACGCTATCATGCAAGAGATGCTGCTATCGTTTTGGCTTCACATTTTGGAGCTAAAACCTTGCTAGGTTCTGCTACACCTAGTGTTGAAAGCTATTACAACGCTACAATGTCTAAAAAATATGGCTTAGCTGAATTGAACGAACGCTACAATAATGTTTTAATGCCTGAGATAGAACTTGTTGACATTAAGGATAAGTACAAGCGTAAACGTATGAAAGGTCATTTTAGTGACAGACTCATTGAAGAAATGACAGAAGCTTTAGATAATGGTTTTCAAGTGATTTTATTTCAGAATAGACGTGGTTTTTCGCCTATTATTGAGTGCAATACTTGTGGACATTCACCTCAATGCCCAAATTGTGATGTGAGTTTAACGTTTCATCAATATAAAAATCAACTGAGATGTCATTATTGCGGACATCATATAGCTATGCAAAATGCGTGTCAAGCCTGTGGAAGTGTTGAACTGGATAGTAAAGGATTTGGTACAGAACAGATTCAAGAAGAGGTTTCTAATTTATTTCCAGAGATTAAAGTATCCAGAATGGATTTAGACACGACAAGAGGGAAATATAGCTATGAAAAAATAATATCAGCTTTCGAAAATCAAGAGGTTGATGTCTTGGTTGGAACTCAAATGCTTACAAAAGGACTTGACTTTAGAAATGTAAAATTGGTTGGTATCATGAATGCTGATAATTTGCTCAATTTTCCAGATTTTAGAGCCCATGAGCGAAGTTATCAACTTATGCAGCAGGTTTCAGGAAGAGCAGGACGAACTAAAGAAAGAGGAAAGGTGCTTATTCAAACGTACAATCCTTATCATAAAATATTGCAGCAAGTTTCTGTAAATGATTACAACGGAATGTTCAAAGAGCAAATGGACGAACGTTACAATTATAAATATCCTCCAATTTATAAATTGATTAAAATCACATTACAGCATAGAGATTATAATAAAGTCAATGATGGAACAGAGTGGCTGTCAAAATCGTTGAGACAATTGTTTAAGCAGCATGTGTTGGGTCCTGAATTTCCGCCAATATCAAGAATTAGAAATCAATATCACAAAAATATTCTCATTAAAATACCAGAACAGCAGTCTTTAGGTAAAACAAAAGAAGCTATTCTTAAAATAAAAAATAGCTTCTTGAGTATAAAAGATTTTCGTCCTATTAAAGTAGTTTTAAATGTCGATAATTATTAACGATTTAAATATTATTTAAAGCATCAACTAATAAGGTCTTTTTATTCCTACTTAATGGGATTTCATAAGAACCAACTTCAACATTTTTACTGTTAAATCGGTCAACCTTATCTAAATTCACAATATAAGATTTATGAATTCTTAAAAATTTTCCTTCTGGTAATTCGGCTTCAAAAGCCTTCATGGTAGATAACACTACAAGACTGTTCTCTTCGGTTACTAATTTTACGTAATCACCAAGCGCTTCAATCCATTTTATATCCTTGATATAAACTTTTCGTTTCTTAAGATTACTTTTCACGAAGATGTGCTCTCCATCAGTCTCTTTAAAGTCAAGTGTGAGTTTATGTTGCTCAATAGCCTTTTCAACTGCAGTATTAAAGCGTTCCCTAGTTATTGGCTTTTGTAAATAATCTGTGGCATCGTAATTAAATGCTTTAAAAGCGTATTCCGTTTTACCTGTAACAAAAATAATTTGGGGTTTATTATTTAGTACATCTAGTAATTCGAAACCGTTTAAAACAGGCATTTCAATATCAAGAAAGATTAAGTCTACCTTATGGGTATTAAGGCCATTTTTTGTTTCCAGGGCACTGCTATATTCTGCAATCAGGTTAAGCGAGGAATGATTCTCAATTAACTTGACAATAGACAAGCGTTGGATTGCGGAGTCATCTACAACAACACAGTTTAAAGTCATAACATTTATTGTTTTAGGTTAAGATATCGACAATAGTACGAAAAATTCGGTTAAAAACCAAAAAACATCGATAAACAGTTTTTTTTAACAAAAAATTAACATTTGAATTAACATATAAATTAAAAACAAAAATGTTGCCAAAAACAATATTAATGTATACTTTTGCAGCCAATTTAAACAAATAAATCGATTTTTATGAATCATTACGAAACTGTTTTCATCTTGAATCCCGTTTTATCTGAAGACCAGATAAAGGAAACAGTAAAGAAATACGAAGATTTTCTCGTTTCTAAAGGTGCAAAGATGATATCAAAAGAGGATTGGGGCTTAAAGAAATTAGCGTATCCAATTCAAAACAAAAAAAGTGGTTTTTATCACTTATTTGAGTACCAGGTTGCTGGTGAAGTAATCAATCCTTTAGAGGTTGAATTTAGACGTGACGAGCGTTTTATGCGTTACTTAACTGTAAAATTAGACAAGCACGCTGTGTCTTGGGCTGAAAGAAGAAGGGTTAAACTTAAAGAAAAAGCGTAATTATGTCAACAATTGAACAACAAGCAAAAGGAAAGAAAGACGGAGAAATTAGATATTTAACGCCTTTAAATATTGAAACTAACAAACAAAAGAAGTATTGTCGTTTCAAAAAATCTGGTATCAAGTATATTGATTACAAAGATCCAGACTTCTTATTAAAATTTGTAAACGAGCAAGGTAAATTGTTGCCAAGACGTTTAACAGGAACTTCATTAAAGTATCAAAGAAAAGTGTCAGTAGCTGTAAAAAGAGCTCGTCACTTAGCATTGATGCCTTATGTAGCTGATTTATTAAAATAAAATACACATAACAATGGAACTTATATTAAAACAAGACGTTGAAAATTTAGGATTTAAAGACGATGTTGTAACAGTTAAGAACGGTTATGGTAGAAATTTTTTAATTCCTCAAGGACAAGCAGTTATAGCTACAGCTTCTGCAAAGAAAGTGTTGGCAGAAAACTTGAAGCAACGTGCTTTCAAGGATAAGAAAATTATTGACGATGCTAAAAAGACAGCAGAAGCAATTAAAGCCTTAGAAATAAAGTTAACTGCTAAAGCAACAGAAGGAGCATCAGCAGGTGATAAATTATTTGGTTCTGTAACCAAAGCAGATTTAGCTGAAGCCTTTGAAAAAGAAGGTCACACAATTGATAAAAAATTCATCAATATCATTGGTGGAAATATTAAGCGTTTAGGTCAATACAATGCTGTAATTCGTTTACATAGAGAAGTAACTGTTGAAATACCATTTGAGGTTATTGCTCAAGCATAATTAGCTTTTTTGCATTAAACAACATAAACCGTTTAGATCCTTCTAGACGGTTTTTTAATTTTAAAATTTCACACTATGTCTCGATTTACTGTTTTACTAGGGTTTTTAATCATTTTTTCATGTAAGAACAAATCAAATTACATTGAAGAAGTTGTTGCAAACAAAACAAAGGTTTCAGCATTAATTGAATCGTTTAAATTTAATAAAGAAAAGGCAACACCTTTAATAAGCGTACATCGTGGTGGTTCAGGTCTTGCCAATTATCCAGAAAACTGCTTAGAAACACTGCAATATGTAAATGATAGTATTTCGGCCATCTTTGAAATCGATGTTGCAAAAACCAAAGATGATGTTTTGGTATTAATGCACGATCATACCTTGGAACGAACCACAACAGGAGTTGATAGACTTGATAAATATACATATCAAGAATTGCAAGCATTTAACCTGGTAGATGATTTTGGAACAGAAACAACGTTTAAAATCCCAAAGTTTAATGACGTATTGGATTGGGCTAAAAAAAACAAAGCAGTACTTACAGTAGATATAAAACGAAGTGTAGATATTGCTGAAGTAATAAATGCCATTAGAGAAGAGCAAGCTGAAGATATTTCAATCATTATAACGTATGATGTAGAGCAAGCTGTAAAGGCTTACACTTTGGCGCCAGATTTATTGTTGTCGGTTTCTGCCAGAAATCAAGAAGAATTGGGTTGGCTACTTGAAACTGATATTCCAACAGAAAACATGTTGGCTTTTACAGGAACACGTTTATCTGATGTTAAGTTATATGAATCAATTCACAAACTAGGAATCAAAACCATCCTAGGTACACTAGGAAACCTAGATAAACAGGCCGAAGCTAGAGGAGACCATTTATATAAGACTTGGCATACTATGGGAATTGATATTTTTGCAACAGATAGACCTTTTCAAGCAGCTACAGCGTTGAATATTGTAAAATAATTAAAAAATAATGTAAAAGATTTCCTCGTTCGAGGAAACGAAAATGAAATTTTCGATGAAGTACACAAGATTATCAAAAGAACAATTTGAAGAATTACACCAAGAATTCATTAATTTTTTGGCAACACAATCTATCACTGCTGATGAGTGGAATGATATTAAAACCAATAAACCAGAAGTAGCCGAACAGGAATTGGATGTGTTTAGCGACTTGGTTTGGGAAGGTGTACTCACAAAAGCTAAATATCTGGAAAACATTTCTCCACAACACATATATTTGTTTTACTTAGGTGAATCTGAAATTGAATTGATTGGTCTAAAACTGAATACAAAAGACGTTGATTTAACCACAAAAGAAGGCTTTGCTTGGTTAAGAGAAAACTTAATGAGTGATGATGTTGAAATTTTTAATGCTAAAAAAGCATACTCAAACGATAAACAATTAGATAAATTTACTTTAATACAACAAGGTTCTGTAATTACAAAAGGCGAATTGTTTGTTTATTTTGATAAGTTGATAAATTAACAAACCCTTCTGTCCAGACAGAATTGTCTGGACACTTTCTCTTAATGAGGGAAGGAATTCTCCTCCTTTTCAAGGAGAAGTGTCACATAGAGACAAGGTGGTTTTCATTGATTTGTTTTACTGTTAATTGTAATACATTGACATTTTTTTCAGAAAAGCCTTTAAAAAGATTTTCATTATATATTTTTGTCATTCCGCATCTGTCGCACTGAACTTGTTGAAGTGTGATGCGGAATCCATTTTAATAAATTTACTAATCTTTAAAAGAGATACCTGCTTTCGCAGGCATTATTATGGCACAAAAACCAAGCATACCAAAAGGCACAAGAGATTTTTCACCCATTGAAGTAGCAAAGCGCAACTACATTTTTGGTGTTATTAAGTCTAGTTTTGAGCGTTTTGGCTTTCAACCTATAGAAACACCAAGTTTTGAAAACTCAGATACTTTAATGGGAAAATATGGTGATGAAGGTGATAGACTAATTTTTAAGATATTGAATTCTGGTGATTTTTACAAATCTCTAAGAATGGATGATGAAGTTACTCTATATGGTTTGGAAAAATTTTATAATTATCTTGATAAGTCATTAGACAATAATATTGGAACTTTAATGGATTCAATTGATAATGAATTAAAATTAGGATATAAAAAAAATGAGAATTATTATAAAACAATTAAAGGTTATATTTTAAATATAAAAGAAATTGATTTTTCTAAGCTTTTACCGTTGGATGAAGATTATAAGAGTAAATGTAGAAAAATAATTTTATTAAGATGTGCTCGATTGTTTCTTCTAGATTCAACAACTCATATATCAAAAATTTCAGAAAAAGCCCTTCGTTACGATTTAACAGTGCCTTTTGCACGTTATGTGGTGCAACACCAAAACGACATTACCTTTCCATTTAAGCGTTACCAAATACAACCTGTTTGGAGAGCAGACAGACCGCAGAAAGGCCGTTTTAGAGAGTTTTATCAATGTGATGCAGATGTTGTTGGTTCTACCAGTTTATTGCAGGAGGTGGAGTTTGTGCAATTGTATGACGATGTATTTCATAAGTTAGGTCTTGAAGGTGTGACCATAAAAATAAACAATCGTAAAATATTGTCAGGTATTGCAGAAGTTATAGGTGCAAAAGATAAGCTCATTGACTTTACTGTGGCTTTGGATAAGCTGGATAAAATAGGAGAGGAGAAGGTAAAAGAAGAAATGATTAGCAAAGGTATTTCAAAAGAAGGCATTGCTAAACTTCAACCTTTATTTAGCTTGAAAGGTACTTTTGAATCTCAGATTGAAAGTTTAAACGATATTTTAAGTGCTTCAGATGAAGGCCTAAAAGGGATTGAAGAATTGGCATTCATCAATACTGCTATAAACAATGTAGGACTTAAAACAGCTAGCTTGCAATTGGATGTGACCTTAGCACGTGGACTCAATTATTATACAGGAGCTATTTTTGAAGTGTCAGCACCAGAAAAGGTGCAAATGGGTTCTATTGGAGGTGGCGGACGTTATGACGACCTCACAGGAATCTTCGGAATGCCAGACGTAAGTGGTGTTGGTATAAGTTTTGGATTGGATAGAATTTACTTGGTTCTAGAAGAACTTCATTTATTTCCTGAAACGATAGCCAATTCAGTTGAAGTGCTATTTATTAATTTTGGAGATACTGAAGCTTTCTATTGCTTAAAAGCCATTGCAAAACTTAGAGAAGCTGGACTTAATACTGAAATTTATCCTGATGCTGCGAAAATGAAAAAACAGATGAACTATGCCAATAAAAGAGATATTCCTTTTGTGGTGTTAGTAGGTGAGGAGGAAATGAAAGCTAACAGCTTTACCTTAAAAAATATGAAATCTGGTGAGCAAACCAAATGCTCTTTGTCAGATTTAATACAAGCTATACAATAAAAAAAGCTCCAATGACTAGTTGGAGCTTTTTCAGTTTAGTGAAATTCTAATTCTATAACATTTTTTTTACTCTACTAATACTTTCTTTGAAACGGTTCCTTCAGGAGTGTTCAACTTAATGATATAGGCTCCTGTACTTAAGTCTTTTATTTTTATTTCTGCATGATTTAACTTTGAAATATTAGTTAGACTATGCAATTTCTGACCTAATAAATTTATGACTTCAATTGATGTAATTTCTTTATATAATGGATTAATCAAAATAAGGCTTTTCTTAGCATTGGTATAATACACATCTAATTCATTTGCCTCAATGTTGTCATCGATATCTAAAGTCTCTTGGGTAGAAAATGTGATTTCAAAACGATCTAGGTATTCACCAGCTGGTAAATGTATTTCATAGGCACTGTTTTTCAAGTCATGATAAACACCTAATGTTTTGTCATGCAAATAGACTTCTAAATCAGAAGGAGCATTTTCTAGATTATCTAAAACAATACTGTTTAAGCCTTCATCATCAGTATAAAGTCCTAAAGGAAGAATAGTTTCAGCATTTATATAATCAGTACCTTGGATAACAAATCGTTCATTTTCGACCAACCAAAACATATCATCCATTTGATCGTCGTTGTTTTTTCCATCATAGCCCCAATCAATTCCTGAAGTTGCATTTTTGTCAACAGTTGCAAGTAATTGGCGTCTAATAGTATTTACTGAATTGAAACCAATTCTGAGTTTTAGCCTTAAGTCTTCACTTTGGTTATCAACATTTTGGGTGTTATTGTTTCCATTTACTGTGACATCAAAAGAAGCATCATAATTATCAACAAATGTTGAATTCCCACTACTTTCTTTGTGAAAAACTCGCTGACCATTATTAAAATTGATAGTTCCACCAGTTCCACTTGCAACAACAAAAAATCCTTGACTAACTGGAATATAGTTTCCAGGAATTTTTACAGGAGTTCCACCATTACCAACATCTGGATCGTTAGAGCCTATCGTCGCTGCAGTGGTCGCTCCAGATAAGTTAAGTAGGTGATAACCTCCTTGATATTCGGCTAAGTTATGAGTTCCGCCTCCCCAATGTTCCCAGAAGTATAAGGTTCCTGTAATTGAAGAGCTATTGTCGTTTATAAAAGTATAGGCATCTAAAGCTGAAGCATAAGGATTTCCAATGAGATAATCATTTCCTGTACTAATGGTTAAATTGATATCTCCATTGTTAGGCTTACCATTAAACACATAATTTTGATCTGTTAAGATGCTTCCTGTTCCTGGTCCTTTCATAGTAAAACCTTCACCTGCGTAAAGATCTCCAGTACTTCTTACATGTTGCCAAGATGGATAATCATCATCAAGTTGATTTGCAAATTTCCAAATCCAATAATCGGCTAGACCAATAGGATTTGTGTTAGAGCCATTATAGCCCGAAGTAATAAAATTGATTGTTCCAGGATTTGCTGGATTAGTACCATCTTTCATGACTTGTGGCAATTTGTATCTGTATTCGTTATTACCTTCATCAGTAACTCCAACAGGAGATGACCAATAATTATAAGTGTATCTATCTGCTGTACCTTGTTGGTCACGTTCAATTTTTCCTGAGGTTCCAACTACTAAATCACTATCAAAACCTTGAACCAATTGAGATTCTCCTTCTAAGTCTATAAAGCCGTTAAGCTCAAGATACCAAGATACGTTAAGCTCAGAATTGTTAGTAACGTGAAATTCTATAGGATTTGATCCTGCATCTAGCTCATTAATAAATAATCCTAAATGACCTTGATGTGCGTTAAAAATAACATCATCGTGTTCAACTTTAACAATAGACCAATCGTAAAGAGCAGCATCATTACCATTAACACCATCAGCTGGAACATTGACAGCTGCGTCTAAGTTTCCACTAGATTGAGTCACAAAAGGTAATGGCGCATTTTGGTAATCAATTATTTTTGTGTTGTATATTCTTGCTCCTGAACCAACGTCAATTGTTGGAGTTGTAAGGTCATCAATAATATCATCTTTATAAGTGTCCATTCTGAAATATCTTTTGAGATAAGACCAATTAAGAGGTGTAATTGTTGAAGCATTTACAAAATCAGTAATATCTCTTGGGATTACTGCTCCTCTAACAATAGTTGAATTATTCTCAATTTCTTGATACACCATTTTTTGAATTTCATTAGCGCTTAAGGCTTTATTAAATACTCGAAGCTCATCAATATATCCATGATAGTACTTACTATTGGTATCTGGTTCTCTACCAATAGTGAAGCTTGAAGCATCACTAGGTAAAGATCCTGAAATAGCAGTATTTCCAACTTCTAGGCCATTTTTATAAAGTCTGAATATATTATCAGTACTACTGTAAGTAGCAGCAATATG
The DNA here is from genome assembly GCA_030429955.1 of Bacteroidia bacterium. Lineage (GTDB taxonomy): Bacteria > Bacteroidota > Bacteroidia > Flavobacteriales > Flavobacteriaceae > CAJQLB01. The sequence goes on along the minus strand of JAUIGO010000009.1, from coordinate 20,376 downwards.
ATACCATTGATTAGTATTTAAATTTGTTCCAGTTGTAACGGTTGAGCCATTTGCATTAGCGGTTACACTTTTGTTTGCATTAAGCTGAAAGTAAAATTCATCTTGACCAGCAATTATTTGTGTTCCAGTTGCAGAAGGATCTATTTTTATCCATGTCATCAATGTGGCTTCACTCCATCCATCAATAACGTTAATATCATCTGCATAATCATTACGACCATCAAAATATAAGTGGAGTTTTCTGTCTAAATCTCTTGGAGAACCAAATGTTGAATCGCTTGTGTCGAACGCGTCTAAAATTCCATCTCCTTCTGCATCATCAATTTGGCCATTTGGATAAACAGTTCCAGGACCATCAATAACACCATCATTATTGCTATCTAGACTTGCATAGAGTGTATGTGAAATATCGTAAGTTGCTCCATCTGATGTTATATCCATATAATCTGGAAGCCCGTCACTATCTGTGTCTAACACATAATAAGTATGACCAAGCCCTTGATTAGTATTCCCATAGGAAGTTGGATAATCAGTTCCGTTGAAATAATCATAAATATCTAAAATACCATCGGTGTAATATTCAATTGTTCCATCAGAATCAACATCAGTTTCTCTAAAGTTATCTGAATCTGAACCATCACCAACACCATCACCAGTGATGTCGCCATCACCATTTTGATATGATGGATTTCCGGAGTTTCCAGCACCTGACTCATCTACATCAAAGATAGCATCGTTGTCACTATCAAGATCTAAAAAATTTGGTGTGCCATCTCCATCACTATCAAGAGTGATGTTTCCTTCAACTAAGTCATGCATTCCATTTCCATTAACATCAATCCAACTTCCTACACCAGTTAAAGTAGCTTTGCCTTCACTAAAGGTACCTAAGCCAGCTTCTACTACATCGGGAATACCATCATTATCGGCATCCAGATCAAAAACATCTGCAACACCGTCGCTGTCAGTATCACAAAGTGTTTGAGAGATGACTATATCATCAATAGCTAAGTCATTACCTAGACCTCCTGTTTCATTATTTATAAAGTAAACATTAAATTGATCTACTGCAAAAGTTAAATCGGCTGTAAACTGATACCAGTCTCCAGCTGCGTTGCCAACAGTTGTTGGATCAATATCTCCAGTAGTTATTGATGCCAAAACATTATCGTCAATATCTCTAAACTCAACTAGAATATTTGGACGTAGCCTTGTAGCTATTCCAGGCGCATCAGTTCTATCTAAATTGATTACCCAAAAACTATAGGTAACCGGAACATTTGGTAAAGCGCCAGTTATATTTGCTGTATAAAAAACACCAGGATCATAAGAAGCGTTAAACATTGCCATTCTTCCGTTAGTATCTCCAGGAGTATGATCTTCCCCTGTGTACCAATAGGTATCAGCCCAAGAAGCAACTTCACCATTAGGAGTATCGTTAGTACCATCTCCATCTGCAGCTTTATAATATACTGTGTACTCACCATCATTTAAATCAATACCACCAAAACATCCTGAACCTGCACCATCTTCATAACAATAAGTCGTAGTAGCATCATATGTTGTATTAATCATAGCTCTGTTGCCAGATCCAAAAGTTTCATTTAAGAATTTGTAATTAGCACTTATTGATATTGAAGAATTTTCGCATGAGTTTTGTTCTTCAGAATCTATTATTCCATCATTATCATCATCTATATCAATATTATCAAAAACACCATCGCCATCACTGTCAAAAAAGTTTTGTTCGGCTTCTGCTTTGATATCAAAATTGTAAATGGATTCATTGGTATCGTTATTTACTATTGTAATTGTACTTGTTTTTGCACCTAATAATAGAGTGTTAAATGTTACAGTAAAAGTTGTATTTCCTGATGGAGCAATAGGAGTGGAGTAGGGAGTTCCTGTAATTGAAAAATCAATGGCATTTGAAAGTGTGATACTAGAAATGGTTAAATTAGTAGTTCCTAAATTATGAATTGTAAAGGTTCTATTAATTGTGTTTCCAATGTTAGAAGTTCCAAAATCTGTGTCGTCTAGATTAGAGGGAGATGTATCTCCATCAGCAATAGAAATACCTTTTCCTTTTAAATCAATTTCTGGACCTGGTGGTATTGTAGCAGTCATACTTACATTATCAATTGCCATGTCACTTCTATATGCATTACCAGTAACACCCCTGAAGCGTATTTTTATATTTTGACCTATATAAGCTGATAAATTTATAGTTACCTGCTTCCATGCATCACCATATGAAGTTTGATCCTGACCAATTAGTTGAACTAATAGATTTGGATAGGTAGAGCCATTGTTTGTACTTAATTCTAAGTATAAATTTCCCATATCTGCACCATACATATGATACCAAAATGAAAATGTAGCTGTAGTGGCATTTGTAAGATCGAAACATGGGCTTACAAAATATGAAGTATTATTATAATTTGAAGTAGCCTCAGTATACATATATTGAATACCGTGACTCGCTAAGGATGGACCTGTTGACCCAGAAGGTGTACCTCCGCTATTTCTTGTCCAATCAAAGTTGTCAGTTGTAGGTTGAGACCATAAACCTATTCCAGTTTCAAAACTTTCTGTGTATGGGTAAGTTGATATGCAAGTTTGAGAAAAAGAACTATATGTGCAAAGTATTCCTACAATAGGAATTATCAACCTAGCGAAGTAAGTATAATTTTTCATAAGCGGTTAAGTATTAGTTGGGGCTAATTAACTTAAAATAAGGGCTTTAATATTTTGAAAATAAAGTGTAACTAACTGTAAATCAAAAATATTCATTGAAATACATCAAAAACACTGTCTTTTACTATTTTTTAATAATTAATTTTTTAGTTCCTATTTCCTTAGTGTTTTCATTATATAATTTGACAAAATAAACACCATTTGATAATTCAGATATATTGATATTCAGTTTGTTATTAATGTTATCAAGTTTTTTTATAATTCTACCTTGAATATCAATTACACTAATATTTATATTGCTGAAATCTTGCCCTTTATAATCAATTTTAAAACTTTCCTTTGCAGGATTAGGTATAACATTGAAACTAAAATTTTGTGTCAATTCACTCGTGCTTAAAGTTGTACCAATGAATTGTATTTTAACTATTACTCCAGGGTTTTCTATAGTTACACCAGAGGTTCCAGAAGGTCCAGAAGTTCCACCAGTATTATCTGTAACAGCATAGATTGTAACGCCATCTGGATCAAAACAGATATCTCTGTAACGATCATTAGATGAATGAAATTCTTCATAAGTGCCATCTTCCAATGCATCACCAGAAGCGTTTAATTTTGTTCTAAAAATCGTGCCTCTTTTTAATGTTGGAATTAATAAAGAAGTTCCCCAACCTGGAATTTGTCCACCTTCATAGATATCTATACTTGAAGGACCGACTGTAGGCCACGTTAACCAACCACCTGAAGGTTCTGTTGCTGTTGTGCTGTTATATGTTCCAATAGGTGCTTGAAAATTTGCAGGCATTCCTGAGGTGCTTTCAGGTACTTTTGAAACACCACTTGGACAATTGTGATCGCTAAAACCACTAGAACTACATCCTCCTGGAGTACTAGACCAATTACAATAGCCATAGCCATTATCATCGTAATATCCTGCAATCTCTGGCCATCCATAGTTTTTTCCAGCTTCTATAATATTTAATTCGTCATCTACTTTTGGGCCATGTTCTGAAGAATATAACTTTCCATTTGAACCAAAAACAATACCTTGCGGATTTCTATGACCAAATGTATATACATGTGTTCTAAAGCCACCTAACATTGGATTGTCGGTAGGGATGCTTCCATCCAATTCCATTCTTAATATTTTTCCTTTATAATCTGATTTATCACCTGTTGTAGAAGTTTGTCCATCACTTGTAGGAAGGTATTGTGCTCTAATCTCATTACATGCATTTGCAAATTGATTAGCCCCTTGATCTCCAATAGTGTAATATAATTTCATATCTGGGCCAATTTGTAGTTTACCAGAGTTATGGTCGTTACTAGCATCCATGCCTTCTAGTATTGTAGTAGCGCTTCCGCTATTTAAGTTACCTGTTCCAGAATTATATGTATAACGTTCTATTCTTAATAATCTATTAACACCACCTCCTGGTAAATCATAAGTATAAGCTAAATAAACATAGTTATTTGTGGAGGTATTAATATCAGTGTATAAATCTGGATGAATGGCTATTCCCATTAAACCATCTTGTCCTGCACTCTGATAGACTTTACTTGTTAAGTCTAACATAGTTGTTTTTGATCCACCACTTGTACTAACTTTGACCACTTTTTTACCAATGCGTTCTGTAATCCATAGATTATTATCAGGACCATAAATTATTGTGTTAGGATAATCTAGTTCATTATCAACTGTGATATTGGTTACTGTCCAATCTGAACCATTTGTTATAGGGTTTTGTGCATGAAGAACAAAGCCACAAAACAGTATTATACATAATAAAGTAATTCTTTTCATGAGATTTGAGGTTAATTGATTAATAATCAATGATTCAAATATAGTAAATTTAATTTAATAATCGATAAAATGTTCAAAAAATCGGATAAAATGCAAAAAAAGCTCTAATGACTAATTAGAGCTTTTTCAGTTTAGTAAAATTTAATTTCAATTTTTATTCAACTAACACTTTTTTGGTTATAGTTCCAGTTTCGGTTTTTAAATTGATAATATAAGTACCAGAACTTAAATTTTTAATTTCTATTTCTTTATAATTTTCATTGGATATATTATTGATTGTATGTATTGTTTGCCCTAGAACATTAGCAATTTCAATAGACTTTATTGTTTGTAATGTTGGGTTTATCAATACGATACTTTCAATAGCGTTTGAGTAATGTACATCTAATTTATTGAGTTCATTTTCATTTATACTCAATGCATCTTGATTTGAGAATGTAATTTCAAAACGCTCAAGATATTCACCAGCTGGTATGTAAATTTCATAGGTACTGTTTTTTAGATTGTGGTAGATGCCTAATTCTTTATCGTGTAAAAACACATTTAGGTTTTCTGGTGCATTCTCAAGTTTATCTAAAACAATGCTATTTAATCCATCACTATTTGTATGGATACCAAGTGGTAAAATGGTCTGTTCTGTAATAGCATCAATACCTTGTATAACAAACTTTTTGTCCTCTATTAACCAGTACATATCATCCATTTGGTCTTCATTGTTCATTCCGTCATAGCCCCAATCTATATTTGCTGTTGCGTTTGCATCTACTGTTGCAAGCAATTGACGTCTAATGGTATTTATAGAGTTGAATCCAATTCTAAGTTTTAACCTTGTATCTTCAATGGCATAACTGTCTTCATTGTTTGAATTTCCATTTACAGAAATATTATATGATGCATCATGGTTTTCAACAAAAGTTGAATTACCACTGCTTTCCTTATGGAAGATACGTTGGCCATTATTGAAGTTTATAGAACCGCCAGATCCGCTAGCAACCACGAAGAATCCTTGACTCACTGGAATATAATTTCCAGGTGCTTTTAAAGGTGTTCCTCCAGACCCAACATCAGGATCATTGGTTCCTATAGTTGCTGCAGTAGTCATACCAGATAGGTTTAATTCGTGATAACCACCTTGATAATTTGTTAAAATATGAGAACCTCCTCCCCAATGTTCCCAGAAATAAAGTGTTCCAGTAATTGAAGCACTATTATCATTAATAAACTGATAAGCATCAATGGCTGATGGATATGGATTACCTACTAAATAATCATTACCAGAATTTATGGTAAGATTAATATCTCCATTATTTGGTTTTCCGCTAAACACATAGTTTTGATCTGTAATAATACTTCCAGTTCCAGGACCTTTCATGGTAAAACCTTCACCTGCAAAAATATCGCCTGTGCTTTTTACGTGCTGCCAAGAGGAATAGTCATCATCGGTTTGATTTGCAAACTTCCATATCCAATAATCTGCAAGACCAATAGGAGATGTGTTTGTGCCATTGTAGCCTGAAGTAATAAAATTGATGTTCAAAGTTCCATCTTTCATTACTTGTGGTAGTTTATAACTATACTCATTAGTTTCTTGATCTGTAATTCCTACAGGAGAAGACCAATAGTTATAGGTATAGGTATCTGCTGTACCTTGTTGATCACGATATAATTTTCCTGATGTACCTACAACTAAATCACTGCCAACAGTTTGTATGAGCTGAGATTCGCCATCTAGATCTATTTCACCATTTAGTTCTAAGTAACTGGTTACTGTAAGACCGTTTCCTGTTCCTGAAGCATTATCACCTTCAAGTAACAATTCATTGGAAAGTACTTTTAAACCTAGTACTTTACGTTCTCTGCCAAGTTTGGTATTGGTTTCTATCATGACATCGTGATTAGTCTCAACAATGTTCCAATCAATCAATGTTGCATCATCAATGCCTAAGCTGTTTGGTGCGTTCCAAACCGTATTTCCGTAAGTCCAAGGAGTAGAGGCATCTGTATCTTTCCAAGTTCCATTTCTTACAGTAGTGTATGGTAATGGAGCTGTTTGTAATTGTGTTGAATTGATATGCTTTGGAAAGCCATTCTTTGCGTTTCCAGATTGGTCAACTGCTATTCCTGCATTCATTGGATAGTACCCTTTTAATCCGGACCAATTTAGGGATGAGATGTTTTTAGGAATTACTAAGCCTCTAACGTTTCCGCCTGTATTTTGTATTTCCTGATTCATCATTTCTCTTAATTGAGTAGGCGATAGGGCAACATCCCAAAGTCTAACTTCATCTATATATCCATTGAAATATTTGGTAGCTCCAGAACAAGCGTCATCACTATCGTACATGGCGCCAATCATGAATTTTTCTGTTCCGTTTGAAGGTGCAGTTCCTGTTGTTCCTGAGGCAACTTCAAGACCATCAACATATAATTTTGCTGTTGAACCATTATAGGTTGCCGCAATATGATACCATTTATTGTTCGTTATAGGATGTGCAGAAGTAATATTTAGAACTGCTGTACCTGAGGCATTGTACCAAGTCAAATTTGGAAGGTTTGAAGAATTGATTGTAAGTTGATAACCGCGTCTGTTTCCTGATTTTGCATCAGCTTTAGACATTATGGTTGCTTCTGATGCTGGAGATGTTTGTTGTAACACCCAAGCTTCAAGAGAGAATGAACCAGTAAAGTCATGGTTATCGCCAAAATCTATAAAATCGTCAGTTCCGTCAAAATCTATCGGTGAGTTGGATGCTCTCCAGTCTCTGTCATACAACCCATCAAATATTGGGTGTGATGTAGGCTGCAAACTTGAGTTGGTTGCATTGAAAGTTGCATCGTTATTGTCAAAGCCATCATCTAATCCGTCTCCATCTGTATCAGTTCCACTGAATAAGCCAGTATCTGCATTTGGTGAATCACTACCATTTACTACACCATCACCATTAGTGTCATGACCTTCAATGATATCGTTTTCTAAATCATCATCTGAATTTGTATCTAAATAATCAGGAATACAATCAAAATCAGTATCTATAGGAACAAGACCATTACCACTGAAACCGGTGGTGTTGTCAAAAATATTTAAAATGCCATCTCCATCTGAATCTGTTGCTGAATAAGCAATAAAGGATGATGTTACTTGAGCTTCGGTGTTATCTGTTATACCATCATCGTCGGAATCTATATCTAAAAAGTTAGGAAACCCAGTACCATCAGCATTTGCTGTAGGATAGCTGTTTGGCAATCCATCAGCATCTGTATCAGTACCAGTTAGTAATCTACTTCCAGCACCATCATAAGAATCGTGATAACCATTAAGGTCTGAGTCTGTAAACCCATCTATCATTCCATTAGCATCAGCATCAGTACTGCCAATTTCTATAATGTCAAGAATACCATCATTATCACTATCTAAATCAATACTATTAATGATGCCATCGCCATCAAAATCATACTTTGATGCTAGTTTAGAGATTTCTCCAAAGTTATAATTGTTTGCATCATTGTCATAATCATCTACCAAACCATCACCATCAGTATCTGTTAGAACATTAACAGTTCCGTTACCGTTAATATCTGTTCCACCGGCTTCAACAAGGTCTGGAATACCATCATTGTCACTATCTAAATCATGATAATCTTCAATGGTATCACCATCAGTATCTAAATCGCAATATTGTATGGCTGCCAAGCGTATGGTTGACCCATCAGGCTGATCTACAACAAACTCAATTCTACTTATTTTTAGAACTGGAAAATAGAAATAGGCTGTACCATAAATATCACTATTTATGTCTTCTCCATTATGATTGGTACTTAAACCATTTGTTGAATCTGTAAATGTATTTCCTGATTGCTGGATGTAAGATCCTAAAAAATAAACATCAGCATCTGTTGTTAAATCTACCAGAGTATTTGTATCATCATAGGCATTGACTGTCCATGTTTCGTTTTCATCAAAATCGATTAACCTGAAGCTTAAATTGTCCACAGCGGTATCAAAAGTCATTGTTAACGTACCTGCCGTATTTGGACCATGAGCACGTATTGACCATCCATGGTCTCCAGCATCGTAACTTGTTAAATCGTCAAAAGTACCTGTAGTGGTATACGTTATCTGATTACCATCAGTTAAAGGTGTTGATATAGGAAAGGTAAGGGATTCTTCATTTCCAGCACCAAAAGGATCTGAGTTTAAGTCTTCCAATTGCCCAGAGTGACAACCTTCAACTAAATCAGTAATACCATCGTTATCATCATCTGTGTCTTTATAATCTGCAATGCCATCACCATCGTTGTCTGGTTGTGTTGGTGGAATGAAAATAAAAGTATTGTCTGTAAACATTTCAAAATTGAAACTAAGGTCGGAACTGGACGCATTGGTTTGATGTATTTCTACTGCAATTTCGTTGATGCCAGCATTTAAAACATTAAGTATTTTGGAAGTGATCCAAGTAGACTCGTCTGCCCCACCAATGGTTACATTGGCATAAGTTAAATAATCGAATGTGGTAGGCATTCCATCTCTCCATACTTCAGCTCCGTTTATATAAACTACCATACCGTCATCTCTGATAGCTTTCATGGTTAAGGTTGAGTTGGCGGCTTGAGAAGCTGATACATTAACTGTTTTTCTAAAATATGTTGTTGGATATTTGTTTGATGAACTTGGGCCATAACTCACTACAGTGGTTTCATCTCCATCTCCATAGCCAAGTTCTGCATTGCCAGAAGCCCAATTGGCTCCAGAGGGAGTTACATCTGCAGTTTGCCATGCTGTACCTTGGTTTGTACCATCGTCTAAATAATACCAAGGGCCATTGGCATATATAATAGTATCATCGAGTTCTATATCAAAATTAAAACTTATATCGCTACTAGTTGAAGTTCTTTGATGTATCTCAACAGCTATCACGTTATCACCACTTATTAAAGTGTTTGCTAAAGTGATTGATGCTGTAGCGTTATCACCACTATCTGAAGAAGAAGCCGTTAAATAGTTTATGGTGCCTCCTGGCATATTAACACGCCAAACTTCTGTACCATTTATATAAACGACAGCTCCATCATCATAGGTTAAATCTAAAATCATACGTGCCATGGAAGCTTCATCTGCAGAAACGTTAACGGTTTTCCTGAAATAGGTAGTCATTTGGTTAACATTTGCTACTACTGTTGCTTCATCACCATCACCAAAACCTAATTCTGCATATCCGAAATTCCATGATGAATCATCAAAAGCTGATGCTCTCCATGCAGTTCCTTGGTTAGAACCATCGTCTAGATATCTCCATGAGCCGTTGGGACCAAAAGTATCTATAGTGGCTATAGGTGTGCTTACACTAATATCAAAATTAAAGCTAACATCTGAACTGGTAGGGCTATTTTGGTGTATTTCTACAGCAATGACATTTGTTCCAGCTACAAGCACATTGGGAATGTTTAAAGTTTGCCAATCATCACCATCGTCTGGTACATAAGTAGTTGCTTGTGTGTTGTAGTTTATGGTTCCTGTTGGCATATAATCGCGCCATACTTCTGTACCATTAACATATACAACCATACCATCATCGCGTTTTGCGTTTAAAGTTAATAATGCTTCAGCGGCTTGAGAAGGAGTAACTGTAAATGCCTTTCTAAAGTAGTTTGTTATTTGGCTGACATCATTAATTGTTGTGTTCTCATCACCATCACCAAAACCTAGCTCTGCATTTCCTGATGACCAAGAAGAATCGTCAAAAGCTGTTGCTCTCCATGCGGTTCCTTGGTCAGAGCCATCGTCTAGGTATCTCCAATCTCCATCTGGGCCAAAGGTAGCTATTGTTGTATTTGTAATTCCTTCTACAGTTATATTATCAATACCGTAAATTTCACCTCCTCCAGTACCATCTTTAATTCGTACAATTATTTGTATTGTTGTTCCATTTAATCCTGTTTGTGTAGCAGTTCTGTTTGGAAAATCATCATAGTTAGTACCGTTTGTTGCAAAAGCGACTTCACTTCCTCCGTTTAGCTTATAAAACACATTTACATAATCATCAGGCTCCATTGTGCCTGCTACTTTAAATACATCCACATTTAACTCAATATTTGTAAAATTGGAAATATTTATTACTTCTGTCTGTAGCACTTGTTCAACAGCATTTGTGTTTTGTGCTATAAACCTATTGCCTGATACTGCAAAAACAGTAGGTGTACCACTTGTTGTAAGTGTCCACCTATTTCCAGTACCTACGGTTGTACCATTTGAATAGGTAAAATTTTCTGACCAGATAAATGATTGTGAAAAAACATTTTGCGCAGATATAAGACCAAATATTAGTATAGATAGTCTTAATAAAAATGTAATATTTTTCATAAGCGGTTAAATTTTAGTTTGGGACTAATTAATTTAAGATTAATATTTGGGATCAAATGTAAGGGATTACTCCATAAAACGCAAAAATAATCGATGAAATGCATTTCTATTTTATAATCAATTGAAAATAAACATATTAAAAAGGGGTGAAAATATTATTTTCACCCCTTTTTAATATTGAATAAGCTTTTATTAGCTTAATTACTAGCGAATTATAAATTCATTATTTTATAATGATATTCTTAAAGTGCTCACCTTTATCTGTAATAATCTGTAAGATGTACATGCCAGAATTAAGTGTGCTCACATTAATTTGTCTATTAGAGGTTTCTTTCACCATTTTACCTACTGCATCAAATATTTTAATATTTTTAAGGGTTTCACTTTGGTTAATATCAATATTTAGCAGACTATTAACTGGTACAGGGTAAACCTTGACATCGTTACTACCTAACACGTTAGATTCTGTCGAAAGAGTTAGTCCAGATTTGTTTATTGTAAAGTAATCATTTATAGCACCAGAATCGGTAATGAATTTTATGTTCATGTTTTGTCCATCATTACCATCATCTTCTATTTCAAGAACACATGATCCTAGTTGGTTTAAGGAAGCATACATGGCATTGTGGTTTAAGCTTCCACCTGATATTTTACCTGCTGAACCAGTAGTAATATATACTGCACCTTCAGTATCTGTAGGCAATTTTGTGTATTCTCCATCAGGCGTGTCTGCTTTTCCAGATAAGTGTCCATTGGCACCTACTGCATGAGTACCAAAATTAAACGTTCCAGATGTTCCATAATGTCCATTAATAAAATATGAACGTTCATAAGAGTGTGAATGACCATTAAGAACTAAGTCTACTCCATTAGCTTCCAAAATTGGTAAAAAGTTGGTTCTCATGTTGGTCATAGCACCTGCAGAGTCTCCTACATTGTCTGAATCATGTGATCCTTTTGTATATGGAGGATGATGAAAAATTGCAACAATCCAATCTTGAGTTGTATTTTGAATATCTGTTGTAAGCCATGTTTCTTGAGTGTTATCATTGCTTAGTGTATAGGATTCTAGAACGATAAAATGAATATTAGCATAGTCAAACGAGTAATATGCCTCAGTACCAGAAGCAGTTCCTCCAGCTTCTGCAGCTGTAGGGAAGGTAAAGATATCATAGTAAGGACCTGACTGCAAAGACGAACTTGCCGAGTGTCCATCATGATTTCCCAATGTGGACCAAGCAACAGATTTTTTAAGCATATCGTCATAAATATCAAAAAAGGCATCTTGATATTCTGAATCTGTTCCGTCATTATATGCATTATCTCCTAAAAACAGCATCATATCTGTTTGGTTAGGGTTTGCAGGTGCTGAAGATACATAAGAGTAATATTGATCCCTTACATTCCGTTGATTTGTATTGGCGGTTCCTGCATCACCAAGTATCCATGCTCTAACAAATTGATCTGTACCAATTGTTGGAGCGGTCATGACATACATTTCTGAATCTTCGGCTAAAAAAACACCGTCGTTGTCAGCAATTTCATAATAATACTTTGTGTTTGGAGTAAGTCCTGTAATCTCAATTTCATGATTTACTTTTGATGTAAGATCCGAAACGGTAGAGTTTAATGAGCCCAATGAAGTACCATAATTAACTATGGTTTCCGTGCTTGTATTGGTTCTGTACTTGATGGTAATTTTGCTATCAGTCCCTTTTTGTAAATAAGGACCTCTTACTACTTCTGCTGGTACATCAGGATTAGCCGTTAACTTAAAATTAAAACTGATGTCACTGCTGCTTGCATTGACTTGATGTATTTCTACAGCCACAACATTGGTACCATCCACTAAATAGTTACCAATAAGATTGGTAAGCCAATTGTCTTCACTTGATCCACCAATGGTTTGATTGGCATAAGTTAGATAGTCAAATGGTTCAGGTACACCATCATTCCATACTTTTGTTCCGTTAATGTATACAACCATACCATCATCTCTAATAGCTTCCAAATCCAAACTGCCATATATGGATGCATCAGTAACTGTGAACGATTTTCTGAAATACGTCGTTGGGTATTTGTTACTTGAGTTCCCTCCAAAACTTACAACAGTAGCTTCGTCTCCGTCTCCGTAACCTAATTCGGCTGCTCCAGAAGACCAAGAAGAATCATCAAAACCTATACCAGTCCAAGCGGTTCCTTGGTTGCTTCCGTTGTCTAAATATTTCCAAGTATCATTTGCTGTAATATATGTTGTTGGGTTTGACTCAGCAATGAGTCTAAAATCAAAACTCATATCAGAACTTGTTATGCTACTTTGATGGATTTCAACAGCAATTGTGTTGTTACCTACTACCAATGCATTTGTGATGGTATTGGTTTGCCAATCATCACCATCATCTGGAACATAAGTTGTCGCTAAGGTGTTATAATTAATTACTCCAGCTGGCATGTAATCTCGCCAAACTTCAACACCGTTTAAGTAAACCACCATACCATCGTCTCTTTTTGCATTTAGAATTAAATCGGTAAGATTTGCTTGAATTGCAGAAGCTGTAAAGGTTTTTCTGAAATATGTAGTAATATATTTGTTATTTGGGTCTGGGCCAAAACTTATAATTGTATTTTCATCACCATCACCATAACCAAATTCAGCATTTCCTAAACTCCATGCAGAGTCGTTAAAATCGGTTTCAATCCAAGTATCTCCTTCTCCATCATTGGCTGGAAGCATACCTGCATCGAAATATTTCCAGGATTCTCCTGAGGAAAAAATAGTAGACTGCGCAAATGTCGTTGCAGATAGCAACAACAATATCACTATTGAAGTAATTTTATTCATGGTTAAATTGTTTTTCTAAGTTATTAATGTTTTTTATTAAATTTTTAATTGCTTGAGTATTTTTTATTCTATCTTTTAAAACTGATATTGACATTTTTGATTGCTCCAAAGCAATTTTACTCTGAACTATTTGATTATTTTCAAATAAATAGTTTGCTTTTTTGTAGTACCAAAATTCTTTTCGTTTGTTATTTAAAATAAATTGATTGTACTGCTCAATTGCTTTTTCTACTTGGTTAGATTTTTTGTAATATTCTAGTTTTTCTAATTGCAGACTTATTACGTTTCCTAATTTTTGTATTCCATTTTCCAGAATCTCAATTGCTTTATTATAGTCATTATAGTTTGCTATGCTAATTAAACTAAACTCAATATAGTCTTCAGGTCTTGGATCTTCAACAGTATCGATAAAGAATTTATAATGCTCAAAAGCTTTGTCAAAATGGTTTAATTCGAAGAGTATTTGTGCATGAAGTTTGTTGATTTTTACATCAATGTGGTCTTTTACAAGATAAGCTGAGGAAGCAGTTAATGCTAGATTATATTTTCCCCATTTATAATAGGATTCAGCCTTTCTGAAATCCAATAGTTTATCATTAAACCCTAAATCTTCTGCTTTTAAATAGTCTGAAACGGCTTTATCATATTCTTCATGTTGCTGATATAAAAAGCCTCTATCAAAATATAATTCAGGATTATTTGGATTTAACTTTATTTCACTTGTTTTAATATTTATTCTTTTGGTTAGGTCACCATGAGCAGCCACAAAGAGGGTTGATGCAAAAAAGAAAAGTGAGTATAGTATCTTTTTACCAATCATAAATTTGGGGTTACAATTATTAATGGCCAAATATACAATAATTTAGATAAAAAACACGATGAAATGCAAAAATATCAGTTAAAATACATTTATATTATCTAAAATACTGAAAATTAATTAATTACAATTTTGAAGTTATAAATATTATATGTTAATAACTATTATTAAAGTCTCAAAATATCTAGAATGACATTTGTTAAAAATTGTTAAATTGTAAAACAATTGTTCCCTAACAATTTTTTATTTTGAAAAACACATTGTTTTTATGCTTGTTGTTATTTACTTCGATGGCAACGGCTAAGGTTATGCATGGAGATCTCCATGAAAGAATTCTTAAAACTTCTGAGGAAATTAAGAAAAGCCCTGATAGTGCCTATCTTTTTTTCAAAAGAGCAAAGTTGTATTACCAACACGAAGATTACAAAAAAAGCCTTAAAGATCTAGATATGTCTAATGAATTAGGCAATAATAGCATTGAACAAGAGTTGCTTTATTCAGGAGTATATTTAAAACTCAAAAAATTTAGTCATAGTATGCTTTACGCTCAAAAAGTATTGCATATTGAACCAAGACATGTAATGGCTATAAAACTCATGGCTCAAAATTATTTTACATTGGGAGCTTATGAAAAATCTGCTTTGGCTTACCAAGATATTATTGCCTACTCCACAGATCATTTACCTGAAAATTATGCTGATGCTTCAATTGCTTGGGAAAAACTAGATAATCAAGTAGGTTATGAAAACGCTGAAAAAGTTATTAGAAAAGGAATAGAGGATTTAGGAAACTTAATATCCTTATATAATAGACTTAGAGAAATAGCCCTAAACCAAAAAAACTATAGTAAAGCAATTCTGGTTCAAAAAGAAATAATTGATATTGTTCCGAGAAAAGAGTTTGCGTTTTTCAAACTTTCAGAGCTTCACATGCTAAATAATGACGAGACATCTGCGCTACAAAGTCTCGCTCAATCAAAATCCTATATTAATAAATTGCCCCAAAGAACCAAGAACACCTCATTTATTAAGGAATTAATCGAGAATATTAAAAAAACCGAAGTTTTATTACTTCAAAGTAATTAGTTAGAATCCTTATGAAAAACACAAAATCCCTCTATGCAGTAGCACTAATGTTTTTACTGCTAAGTGTTAGTAATTCAGAATTATTAGCGCAAACAACACTAGTAAGCTTCGGATCGTCGTGGTCTTACTACGATAACCAAAATGAACCTTCTAGTCAAGGTTCACTTGATTGGAATGACAACTCTTATAATGATTCTGCATGGAGTTCAGGAAATGCTGAATTAGGATATGGAGATGGAGATGAAGTAACTACTACAAATAGTAATGCCTACACAACTTACTTTAGGCATTCATTTAACATCACTGATCCGAATGCCTTTTCAGGTTTAAACCTTCATCTTATATATGATGATGGAGCTATTGTATATATTAATGGTTCCGAAGTATGGAGGGTTAATATGCCCTCAGGAGCTGTTGATTATAATACATTTACACCAACTCAAGGTAGTGATAATGCTCAAATATCTACTTCTTTATCAAATTCATTAGTTGTTGGTACTAATGTGATTTCTGTTGAAATCCATCAACGTAGCTCTACTAGTTCGGATATTAGTTTTGATTTTGAGTTAACAGCTGATGATAATGCTCCACCTAGTGGAGGAGACCTTATTGAAGCAGGTAGTACATGGAAATACTTAGACGATGGTTCAAATCAGGGTACTGCATGGAGAGGAACTGGTTTTAATGATTCATCATGGGCTTCTGGAAACGCTCAATTAGGTTTTGGCGAAGGAGATGAAGCAACTGTAATTTCAGATGTAAATCAAATCACTAATTATTTCAGAAAAACAATAACAGTTTCTGCAGCTCAAGCTGCAAGTGCAAATTTACTTTTAGAGGCCATTAGAGATGATGGTATGGTAGTTTATATAAATGGAACAGAAGTTTGGCGAGATTACATGCCAACAGGAACTATAAATTATAACACTACTGCTACCACACATGTTCCTGATGATGGCAATGATTGGCAGACTAATACAATAACTAATAGCTTGGTAGTTGGCACCAATGTCATTGCTGTAGAAATACATCAAAACTCATCAACAAGTTCAGATGTAAGTTTTGATTTTAAAATGACAGACTCTGGTGGTACACCACCAACTTCAGATGAATTCATTACAGATTCTGATACTTGGAAATATTTAGACAACGGTTCCAACCAAGGGACAGCATGGAGAGAAACAGGTTTTAATGATTCTTCTTGGGCTTCTGGAATTGCAGAATTAGGTTATGGAGATGGAGGAGAAGCAACTACAGTAAGTTTTGGTTCTAACTCCAATAATAAATATGTAACCACTTACTTCAGGAAAACATTTAACGTAACAGATCCAAGTGCTTATGACTATTTGTCGTTAGAGGCTATTCGTGATGATGGTATGGTTGTTTACTTAAATGGAGTTGAAGTATGGAATGATGGTTTACCCACTTCTTTTGATTATTTAACTTATGCAACTCAAACCATTGGTGGTTCAGATGAATCAACATGGATTTCAAAGGCTATTGCTAATACATTAGTAACAGGAACTAATGTTGTTGCTGTTGAGATACATCAAACAAATGCAACTAGTAGTGATATCAGTTTTAATTTCAGACTATCTGGTAGTACATCAGGAGGAGGAACAGCCAATGTTGAAAGAGGCCCTTATTTGCAAAAAGGGACAACAACAAGTGTTGTAGTTAGATGGAGAACTGATGTTCCTACTGAATCTATAGTAAATTATGGAACTAATTTGGGCTCACTAAATCAAAATGAAAGTGATTTATTGCCAAAAACTGAGCATGAAATTGAAATTACTGGCTTAAATGCAGATACAAAATACTATTATAATATAGCTAATAACACAGGAGTAATCATTTCTGAGTCTTCTGATTTATATTTTGAAACTCATCCAACAGTTGGATCATCTCAGCCGTACAAATTTTGGATATTAGGTGACGCTGGAACTGCAAATAGCAACCAAAGAGCTGTTAGAGATGCTTATTACAATTACATTGGCTCAAACCATACTGATGGTATTTTGTTCTTAGGTGATAATGCTTATAACAGTGGAACTGATTCAGAATATCAGAATGCAATGTTTGAAAACATGTATGAAGATAAACTAAAAAATTCAATCTCGTGGTCAACACTAGGAAATCATGATGGTTATTCCGCAGATTCAAATTCGCAAACTGGACCATATTACGATATTTTTACTTTCCCAACTTTAGGTGAATCAGGAGGTATGGCTTCAGGTACTGAAGCGTATTACTCTTTCGATTATGGAAACATTCACTTTATTGTTTTAGATTCTTACGAAACAGATCGTTCTGTTGGCGGAACCATGTACAATTGGGCGCAAAGTGATATTCAAAACACAACGCAAGAATGGATTGTTGCTTTCTGGCATCATCCTCCATATACAAAGGGTTCTCACGATTCTGACACTGAATCTGAATTAATAGATATGCGCGAAAATTTCCTTCCTATGCTTGAAGGAAATGGAGTAGACTTAGTCCTCAATGGTCATTCGCACTCTTATGAAAGGTCTTATTTATTAAATGGACACTATGGTTCTTCAAATACTTTTAACAGTGGAAACCATACAGTTGGAGCAACTGGTGCAGGAGATGGTAAAGCTGATGGAAATGGTGCTTATGTAAAAGAAACATCTGGACCAGAAGCAGGTGATGGAGCTGTGTATATTACTACAGGTTCTGCAGGTAAAATTTCTGGAGGAAGTTTAAACCATAATGCTATGTATGCTTCTTTAAATGAACTGGGATCTTGTATCCTTGAGGTTGATGGAAATACATTGCATGTAAAATTCATTAGAGAAACAGGAACCATTGATGATTATTTTACAATTGAAAAAGGATGTTCATCTGATGCTGATGGTGATGGTGTGTGTGATGTCGACGACCAATGTCCAGGCTTTGATGACACAGTAGATGTAGATAACGATAACATTCCAGATGGCTGCGATCCATTGATAGATTCTGATGGCGACGGCGTTGCAGATTCACAAGATCAATGTCCAGGTTTTGATGATACAGTAGATGTAGATAACGATAGCATTCCAGATGGTTGCGATCCATTGATAGACTCAGATGGTGATGGCGTTGCAGATTCGGAAGATCAATGTCCAGGCTTTGATGACACAATTGATGTAGATAACGATAACATTCCAGATGGTTGCGATCCATTGATAGACTCAGATGGCGATGGCGTTGCAGATTCGGAAGATCAATGTCCAGGTTTTGATGACACTGTAGATGTGGATAACGATAACATTCCAGATGGTTGCGATCCTTTAATAGACTCAGATGGAGATGGCGTTTCAGATTCGCAAGATCAATGTCCAGGATTTGATGATACAGTAGATGTAGATAACGATAACATTCCAGATGGTTGTGATCCATTGATAGATTCAGATGGAGATGGCGTTTCAGATTCACAAGACCAATGTCCAGGCTTTGATGATACCATTGATACAGATGGAGATGGAAATCCAGATGGTTGTGATATTTGTCCAGGATTTGATGATAATATAGATGTTGATAACGATAACATTCCAGATGGTTGCGATCCTTTAATAGATTCAGATGGAGATGGCGTTTCAGATTCACAAGATCAATGCCCAGGCTTTGATGACACGGTAGATGTAGATAACGATAACATTCCAGATGGCTGTGATCCACTAATAGATTCAGATGGCGATGGCGTTGCAGATGCACAAGATCAATGTCCAGGCTTCGACGATAACATAGATGTTAATGAGAATGGTATACCTGACGATTGTGAAGTAGGGTGCTCTTATGAAGTGATTAATTTTAATAATTTTAATTCTTCATGGGGAATATGGAATGATGGAGGATCTGACAGTAGAAGAAATTCTAATGATGCAATATACTCAAATGGAGGAATTGGTGCATCAGTTAGATTAAGGGATGATTCTTCTACTTCTGTTATGACAACAGATAACTTAGATTTAAGTATTTATGATGAAATCACGGTAGATTTTAACTATTATCCAAGGAGTATGGATAATAGTAACGAAGATTTCTGGTTGCAAATTTCAACAGATGGAGGTTCTAATTATACAACTATAGAGGAATGGAATCGTAATGATGAGTTTGTTAATGATTTAAGATATTTTGACCAAGTTGTCATTCCTGGCCCTTTCACAAGTAATACACGTTTAAGGTTTAGATGTGATGCTTCTGGTAATTCAGATTGGGTTTACATTGATGATGTTGAGATTTCTGGTTGTACAAGTAGTTTGAGACAAATAGTTGATGAATCTCCAAAAGAAACTATTACTTCTGAAATTGAAATAGAGGAAGCAAAATCAATTAAAGTATATCCAGTTCCAGCTTCCAGAACATTGTATGTAGATTGTAAAATGTATGATGGTACCAAGGCTACAATATCATTATACAATATTAGAGGTCGTTTAGTTAAAACTGTTAGTCTGAATGGAGATTACAGTGAGCCACAAAAAATTGATCTAGACAGTCTTTCAGATGGCATTTATTTGCTGGTAATGAAAGACCTTAATGGTAATGTGTTAGAGAATAAGCGTATTCTTGTTAGTAATGAGTAGTTAAATAAAACTCTGTAAAATTATAATATAAACTAAACACAAATTTTGTAATAAAAGCTAATTATTTATTTATAGGCAAGATAAACTATCAATTGTTCTTGATTGTATTAAGAAACAATATCAGATTATGTGTTTTATCTTTATAGCAATAAGGTTCTAGATTTACTGCTATAAAAACATAGTATTTTAG
>JAUIGO010000071.1 GCA_030429955.1 Bacteroidia bacterium | reverse complement strand
AAGTCTTTATCAACACTTATGATTTGTTCTGTACCACGTGATGCAAATTCATAACTTATATTGCCTGTACCTGCAAACAAATCTAATACTGAAATTTCATCAAAATAGTAAAGATTATTGAGAATATTGAAAAGTGATTCCTTTGCCATGTCTGTTGTAGGCCTAACTGGAAGCTTTTTTGGAGCTATTATCTTACGTCCTTTATGTTGTCCTGAAACGATTCGCATTAGAAGCTGTTTTGTAATACAAAATTATTTCTAAAAGCCTCATCATTTTCTATTTCCAAAGTGTATTCCAGTCTGTTTTTATAAACACTAACATGCCTTATATAAGTATAAGCAATATTATAAAAATTGTCGTTTTCAGAAACATTTCCAATTAGCACCAATGGAAATGCTTCAGGATTTAATTCCAATTGCTCTGCTGTAAATAAAATGTAATAAATAAAATCTTCTTTGGTACTATATTCAAAGGTGTTGTACAAAATAAGGTTGTTGCCTTTAATCACAATAATTTCAAAATGTTGTTTTGCTATGTTAACATACATTGTGATTTCATTCTTGTCTTTATGCAACTCAAAAATGGCATTGAGAAGTATGGTGGAATAATGATTGAATTCAAACGTACCAAAAGTATCATATAAAAAGTTATTTATGTTTACATAAGGGACATACACATTTACAATATTACCTTTTGTTAAATCGTCATGTGTAATGTAATCATTGCTTAATATTTTTGAATTAAACTTTAAGTAATCAGCAAGGCAATCATCATTAAATAAAGGTTTTGGCACTAAAGTAGAGAGTTCGTTTTCATGAACTAAGCGAACTGTAGCAAAGTCTTGTTGTAAGATTTTAGTTGTACTTAAATGATTTTTTAAAGCATTTAAAACCTCAACAGGATTTAAGTCTTTTTCAAATAAAACTGAACTAAAATAGGTAAGTGTATTGGCTTGAGAATTTAGGATACAAAAAGAAAGTCCACTCAAGCTAACCTGAATGGACAATGTATTATTTAGTATTTTTTCTATACTATTGTTCGTTTGAAAAGTTTTTTGGCCAGTTTCCATTTGTATTTACTTCTTCCATAGAACCTACAATTAAGGCATCACCATTTACACCATCAACTGAAATTACTTGGTTTTCTTTAGCAACTAAGTTTTTATCTTGGTCAAATAATATTACCGATTTTAAAGCCTTAGCCTCAAATACAGCAATATTGATTCCATTTTGTTCTATTGTACCAGCTTTAAGTTCAAACTTAGAATCAGGTTTTCCAACTGGAATATTCATCATTGTTTTATATCTTGTATCTGCTCCAAATAATGAATCTTTTACAGGAACATAACCTAAGGTGTCAATTAAATAAATTGATTTAAAAGTTTCAACGCCACCATAACGCTTTGTTAGCTCAACATCTAAAACAGTTGTGTCACGACGTTGAGTGATAGTAAATTGAGCAGTATCAATAAATCTCACTAAGTTATCAAAATTATCAGCAAATTTTCCTGTTACAGTTCTGTGAGCTAATTGTGCGTCTCTAATATCTTTTAAGTTTTCAATAACAACTTTGTATCGTTCGTTTTTAAGTTTGTTAAATTTGATTTCTCCATAAACAGACATAAAGGTTATATAACCAAGATATCCAATAATGACCCAAAGGACTAATAATATCAAAGATTTGAATTTTTTTGGGATGAACTTATCAATTAGCCAGACAATACCGATTGTGAGAGCGATTACAGCAACTGCTGCAATAATTAAATTTAACATAGTTAGTTTATTAAAAATTATTAATGGTCTAACGCAAATCTACAATTTTTTTTTATTCGTGAAAGTTATTGTTAGTAAAAATCATTTTTATCTTTGATAAATCCAAATTCCGAAGCAAAAAAATTAATGAATTCATCAGAATTTTATTCACTTGTAAAAAACCAATTTCCTTTTGAGCCAACTTTAAAGCAGGATATTGTACTACAACAGATGTCGGATTTTATTTTTAATACATCACCAAACTTGCTTTATGTATTAAAAGGATATGCAGGAACTGGTAAAACAACCATCATAGGAGCCATTGTAAATAATTTATGGAAAGTAAAAAAGAGTGCTGTTTTGCTGGCACCAACTGGTAGAGCTGCAAAAGTGATGTCTACTTATTCAAGTAATGAAGCTTTTACCATCCATAAGAAAATATACATGCCAAAGCAAAATAAGAATGGAAGTATAGATTTTGTATTGCAAATCAATAAGCATAAAAAAACCATTTTCATTGTTGATGAAGCTTCTATGATTTCTGATGCTTCTAGCCAATCCAAGTTTTTTGGAAGTGGTTCTTTGTTGGATGATTTAATACAATATGTATATTCTGGGCATCAATGTAAACTTATATTAATAGGTGATACAGCACAATTACCTCCAGTTAAGCTCGATTTAAGTCCAGCACTTAATGAACAGCAAATTGAATTGACTTATAACAAGGAGGTTATAAAGATGGAGCTGGACGAAGTTATGCGACAAAGTCAAGATTCTGGTATTTTAATGAATGCAACTTTATTACGAGAAGCACTACAAGGCTCAACTTTTGATGCTTTTAAGTTTGACGTTCGAGGCTACCAAGACATTATGAGACTAGTTGATGGTCATGAAATAATGGATGCCATTAATGATGCCTACAGTGCATTAGGAAATGAAGAAACTGCTATTATTGTTAGATCTAATAAACGTGCTAACCTATATAATCAGCAAATTAGGTCAAGGATACTTTTTAATGAACACGAATTGACAGCTGGAGATTATTTAATGGTTGTGAAAAACAACTATTTTTGGTTAAAACCTACAAGCGAAGCAGGATTTATTGCTAATGGCGATATTATTGAAGTTCTTGAAATATTCAGTATTAAAGAGTTGTATGGCTTTAGATTTGCCGAAGTGAAAGTTAGAATGGTAGATTACCCAAAAATGCGTGCTTTTGAAACAGTACTCATATTAGATAGTATTTCGGTTGAAGCTCCATCATTACCTTATGAAGATTCAAACAAATTATATCAGGAAATTTTAAAAGATTACGAAGACGAACCTTCGGGTTATAAAAAATTCATGAAAGTTAAAAAAAACAAATACCTCAATGCACTACAAGTAAAATTCTCTTACGCTATTACATGTCATAAATCACAAGGAGGACAATGGCATACAGTATTTGTAGAGCAACCTTATTTGCCAAATGGAATAGACAAAGAGTACTTACGCTGGTTATATACCGCAGTAACAAGAGCAAAGGAAAAACTATATCTCATTGGTTTTAAAGATGAATTTTTTGAAAACTAGTTGTAAAAGTTTAAACAAAGGAGCTCATAAATCTTTTAAAAACTGTATTTTTGAAATCGATTTAAACATCAATAATCAACCTCACTCATGAAGATAATCTCAATGATTCCAGCACGTTACAGCGCCTCTCGCTTTCCAGGGAAACTAATGCAAGACCTTGGTGGTAAAACGGTTATCCTTCGTACTTATGAAGCAACAGTTGCAACAAAACTGTTTGATGAAGTATATGTAGTAACAGATAGCGATATCATTTATAAAGAGATTACGGATAATGGAGGCAAAGCCATAATGAGCATTGCTGAGCATGAATCTGGAAGTGATCGTATTGCTGAAGCAGTGCAGAATGTTGATTGTGATATTGTTGTTAATGTTCAAGGCGATGAACCTTTTACTGAACGAGCTAGCTTAGAAAAAGTGCTCAATGTGTTTTATGATGATCCTCAAAAAGAGATTGATTTGGCATCATTAATGGTTGAAATTCATGATTGGGAAGAAATAAGTAATCCAAATACAGTAAAGGTTATTGTAGATCAAAATAATTTTGCTCTTTATTTTTCACGAAGCCCAATTCCGTTTCCTAGAGATAAAAACGCTGGAGCTCGTTACTTTAAACACAAAGGTATTTATGCCTTTAGAAAGCAAGCTTTGTTAGATTTTCAAAAACTACCAATGCAATTTATTGAAGCAACCGAAAAAATAGAATGCATTCGTTATTTAGAATATGGTAAGCGCATTAAAATGGTTGAAACAACAGTTGAAGGCGTAGAAATTGACACACCTGAAGACCTTGAAAAAGCTAAGCGTTTATGGAAATAAATTATAAAAACATTAAGGTTATTGGCTTTGATGCAGATGATACACTTTGGGTTAACGAAACCTATTTTCGCGAGGCTGAACTGGAATTCGCTAAGCTTCTTGGAGCCTACGAAACCGCTAATAAAATAGATCAAGAATTATTTAAAAAAGAAATGGATAACCTTGAACTTTATGGTTATGGTGTAAAAGGATTTGTGCTGTCTATGGTTGAAATGGCTTTGGAAATTTCAAATTACAATGTGTCTAATAAAACTTTGGAAGCTATTTTGAATATTGGTAAAGACATGATTAATAAACCTGTTGAACTTTTAGATGGAGTAGAAGAAGTCTTAAAAACACTATCTAAAAACTATAGACTGATTTTAGCAACAAAAGGTGATTTGTTAGATCAAGAACGAAAATTGGAAAAATCAGGTTTAATAGATTATTTTCATCATATTGAAGTACTTAGCGATAAAAAAGAGGCTAATTACTCTAAATTATTGAATCATTTAGATATCAATCCATCAGAATTTTTAATGATTGGAAACTCGTTAAAATCTGATATATTGCCTTTAGTAAACATTAAGGCACACGCAATACATGTTCCATTTCATACAACTTGGGCTCACGAAGAGGTTAGCGAAAAAGAAAGCAACGGAAAAGCCTATAAAACAGTTTCAGGATTAAGAGACATATTAAAATTTTTAAATTAGATTAAATCATAAACAATAAAATAGTATTATTTTTAATGCTCCAAAAAGAACATACTTTATATGAGTTATAAAAACTTTCCAATGGTACCAAGAGTTATTTTTGGACGTGGTAGTTTCAATCAATTAGATGAAATTATTGCTCCAAAACGTACTTCATTAAATGCGCCATTTATATTTCTTGTTGATGACGTTTTTAAAGGAAACGCTTGGTTAACATCCAGGATCCCATTGTCTTATGAAGATAGATTATTGTATGTTTCGGCTAATGAAGAACCAAAAACATCTCAAATTGACGATTTAGTTGAAGACATTATAGTTTCATCAAAAAATCAACCATCAGGCATTATTGGAATTGGAGGTGGTACTATTTTGGATATTGCTAAAGCTGTGTCTATTATGCTTACCAATAAAGGTGAAGCAAGTGAATATCAAGGTTGGGATTTGGTTAAAAACCCAGCAATTTACCATGTTGGTATTCCCACAATTTCAGGAACTGGAGCAGAAGTTTCCAGAACCACAGTGCTAACAGGTCCAGAACGTAAATTAGGCATTAATAGCGATTACACACCTGTTGACCAAGTTATACTAGATCCAGAACTCACAAAAGACGTTCCTAAAGACCAATGGTTTTATACAGGAATGGATTGCTATATTCATTGTATAGAGTCCTTAAATGGCACGTATTTAAATGCGTTTAGTCAGAGTTATGGTGAAAAGGCTTATGATTTATGTAAAGAAATTTTTGTTGATAATAATCTAACAACCGAAGAATCTCAAGATAAACTTATGATGGCCTCTTGGCATGGAGGAATGAGCATTGCGTATTCTCAAGTTGGTGTTGCACATGCCATGAGTTATGGACTCTCTTATTTATTAGGAACCAAGCATGGTATTGGTAACTGTATTGTTTTTGATCATTTAGGAGATTACTATCCAGAAGGTGTAAAACTTTTTAAAGAGATGAAAGTAAAGCACAATATTAAATTACCTCAAGGTTTATGTGCTAATTTAAGTGATGAAGAGTTTGATATTATGATCAATGTTGCACTAAGCTTAGAACCACTTTGGGAAAATGCTATTGGTAAAGGTTGGAAAAAGTCAATCACACCTCAAGTGCTAAGAAGTCTGTACGAAAAAATGTAATTATGCAATGGCTTTCAAAATTTATTTACCATAAACTTCTAGGTTGGAAAGTCACAGGATTTTCAGATTTTGAAAATGTAAAAAAAGCAGTGCTTATTGCAGCGCCTCATACAAGTTGGCATGATTTCTATATTGGTGTCTTGTTGCGTTCTGTTATTGGGTTAAAAGCAAATTTTGTAGGCAAAAAAGAACTATTTATTTTTCCTTTTGGATGGATTTTTAGAGCCTTAGGTGGAGCTCCAGTAGTTAGAAAGACTAATGAAAATCAAGTAGAAGCTATAGCGCGATTATTTGATGAGCATGAAGTTTTTAGAATGACCATGGCACCTGAAGGCACACGCAAGAAAGTAGAGGAGTGGCGAACTGGATTTTATTACATAGCCAAAGCTGCAAATGTTCCAATAATCATGTTTACCTTAGATTTTGAAAATAAGGAGAACCGATTTTCAGAACCTTTTTATCCGACTGACGATAAGGAAGCTGATTTTAAATTCATGCGTAAATTCTTTGAAGGTGTAAAAGGGAAAGTTCCTGAGTATTCTTAATCCTTTTTTAATATAGTAACGTGGATAAAACAGTGTTTGAAATAACAAAAATGGATTGTCCTTCTGAAGAGAACCTCATTAGATTGAAATTGGAGGGAATTTCAGGTATTGTAAACTTGGATTTTGATATACCACAGCGAAAATTAACCATCTTTCATATTGGAGACATTGACCTAATAGAAACGTCCATTGCTGAACTTAATTTAGGAGGAAAAAAGATTTCTACTGAAGAAACTTCACAAACAAGTTTTGTTGAAAACAAGCATCAAAAAAAACTGCTTTGGTCTGTACTTGCTATTAATTTCGGATTTTTTATCATAGAAATGACAACTGGTCTTATTTCAAAATCAATGGGACTTGTGGCTGATAGCCTAGATATGTTGGCTGATAGTTTTGTTTATGGAATAAGTCTTTTGGCAGTGGGAGGTACATTGGTAAGGAAAAAACAAATAGCAAGAATTGCTGGTGTTTTTCAAATTGTATTGGCCACAATTGGATTTTTAGAAGTTTTAAGAAGATTTTTTGGAGAAGAGCAATTACCTAATTTTTCAACCATGATTATTGTTTCTGTTTTAGCATTGATTGCCAATGGCATTTGTCTTTATATTTTGCAAAAATCAAAAAGCAAAGAAGAAGCTCATATTAAAGCGAGCATGATTTTCACTTCAAATGATGTGATTATCAATTTAGGAGTTATTGTTGCAGGACTTTTAGTGAATTGGTTAAGTTCAAGCAAGCCAGATTTAATCATTGGTACTGTTGTTTTTGTTTTGGTTACTCAAGGAGCGTTTAGAATACTCAAATTAAGCAAGTAATTTTTTTCTATTGATGATTCCAAGCGCTTTCATCATCTTTATTTTTAGGTGATAAGCCTAAGATTTCATTATTTGTATTAACGCCTAAGCCTAAAACCGTTCGGTTAGCATAATTAAAATAGGAAACGACTTGGTTCACTTCTAATATCTCACCATCAGAATTGCCCAAGGATTTCAAGTTTTCGATATCTTCTTTTTTAATTTTATCTGCTTGAAATGTTAGCTTTTTGGCGTAATCAACTAATGCAAATTCGTTTTTGGAGAGGAAATCACTTAAAGTATCTGCTTCAATATGTTGTTTTAAGGCTTCAGCTTTTTTGTCATCATTCAAAAAACGTTTCATACCTTCAAAATGATGTTTGTAACAGTAATCGCATTTATTGATATAGCTTGTGTAAGTGCCTAATAATTCTAAAAACCAATTTGGGAACGTGTTGTTGCTGTGGTGAAGTGTGTTTTTATACAAACTCATATGACCAACCAACGTATGTGGTCGTAAACTATGAATGCTAAGGACATTGTCTATTTGATTGTTTGGTCCTTTTATCTTGTTATAAATCTGTTTGAGCTTTCCTGTAGCTTCATCAAAACCAATAACTTTTATCCAACTCATTATGTTCTGTCTTTTAGTCTGTAAACAAATTTTAAACCACTCCAATCATTATCAATAGCTGCGACTTTTATATCAACTAAGCCATTAGCTAGCAAATACTCTCTAATGGATTCTCGTTTTAGTTCTGTTTTAATCTTACTGCTTCCTTTGGGCCAACTTACCCAAAGCATACCATTAAATTTTAAAGTAGGAATTAAGTCTTTTACTATATGTTCTAATTCTTTATCAGTGGTACAAAAAGCATGGATAAAATCTACAGATTTATTTTTCAAGGCAACATTGATTTTCAAATTAAGGTCTAATGTTTCAAACCAATCCAGATAATATTTTGGAGCATTACTGATATAGCATAGAAAACCATCTTTTAAGCCTAGCTTCTTATATAATGGCGTTTTTGAATAACCTAAATTCATGGATTCAACTTTTCGATGAATAGCAATTAAATATACATCAACCGGTTGGAAAATTAAAGTAATGGTACGAAATTTGTAATTACATATTTGGTTAGTTATAATTCTGAATGAAACATAAATTAAATACGACAAAATCGTATCCCTAAAAAGAAACATTGCTATTAATAATAACGAGCCATTTTAAAGAGACTGCCTTTTCAGGTAGTCTCTTTTTTGTTTAATTTTATTTGTTGTTTATTGGTGGCGGTCCATCTGGAATCATAGCCTCATAAACGTAATCACCTTTACGCTGTTTGTATTCAGCTTTAACTTTTTCAACAAGTTTTGGATCTTCAAATAAGTCAACCATAGTCATTGCCATAGCTTTTGAGGCATAAATTAGCCCTTTATGACCAATACTCATGCCACCACAAGCTACAACAGCCCAAGAGTGCCATGGTGTTCCAGATGGTGCTGTGGTTACGGCTAAATTTATATTGGCAACATTCCAACTTACATCACCAACATCTGAAGACGCAGCTTGTGGATTCTCTTTGGTCTCTTTTAACGGATTTATCTTGCTGTCCATACCAATTTGTGGTTTTCCGGTTGCTGCTTGGATGCCTTTTCCAAATTCTATTTCTTCTTGAGTATATTCAATTGGGCCTAATAATTCTAAGTTGGATTGCATGATTTTTCCACCTTCACGATTTACTAACACTTCATAAATACCAGAAATGAGAGAGGCTTTATAATCTACATTTGCTAAAATAGCAGCACCTTCAGCCATTTTTTTTACGCGTTCATATACTGGAAGCATTTCAGAGCGTTTAATATCGCGAACACGTACCCAAATCTTGGAATAATCTGGCACAACGTTGGCTACATTGCCAGCTTCCATAATTTGATAATGCATTCTTACAGAAGGTTTTACATGTTCTCTAAAATAATTAATCCCGGAAGTATAGAGTTCTAAAGCATCAACAGCACTTCTACCATTCCAAGGGTCTAGTGCTGCATGTGCAGCTTGTCCGAAGAATTCAATTTCAAAATCAACCAACGCTAAAGAAGTTTGAACCGAAGCTTCTGTGTTTGCTGATGGATGCCAAGTAACGTTAACGTCAACATCATCCCAAAGTCCTTCTCTTACCATCCATATTTTTCCAAAATATTTTTCCTCACTTGGAGTACCAAAAAACTTAATGGTTCCTTTTATTTTTCCACTTTCTATAAGTTCTTTAATGGCAACAGCTGCTCCTAAACTTCCAGCTCCAAACATATTATGTCCACAACCATGTCCAGCAGCTCCTTCGTTTAAAGGGTTTTTATTTGGTTCTGTTTTTTGTGATAAGCCTGGAAGTGCATCAAACTCACCTAAAACACTTATTACAGGCTTCCCAGAACCATAGGTTGCTACAAATGCGGTTGGCATTCCGGCAACACCTCTTTCAACCGTAAAGCCTTGTTGTTCAGCATAGTCAGATAGTATTTTTGAAGATTGGTTTTCTTCAAAGGCAGTTTCGGCTAAAGCCCAAATGTCATCGCTGATTTTGATTAAATTTTCTTTGTGTTTCTCTACAGAAGCTATTATGGCTTCTTTATTTTTGGTTAGGTTACCTTGTCCAAAAGAAGTTCCAAAGACAAAGCAGAAAATTATAATTAGATAGTTGTTAATCTTCATATTGGTTGGTTTTATTATTCCATTTAAAGATACTGTTTTTTATAAAATTTATATTTACAGTATCTAAAAAAATACAAACCACTATGAAAAAGGGTTTTAGTAACTATCTAAAGCTTCTTTATAGGTCTTTAAGCAGCGTTCTCTAGCAAATTTATGTTCAAAAATGGGTTGTGTATATGTAAATTCTTGATATTCTGGCACCCATTTTTTAATGTATTCATGGTCTTTATCAAATTTTTGAATTTGAGTTGTAGGGTTGAAAATTCTAAAATAAGGTGCTGCATCAACTCCACAACCAGCAACCCATTGCCAATTACCAACATTACTTGCCATTTCATAATCGTGCAATTTTTCAGCAAAATAGGCTTCACCCAAGCGCCAATCAATCAATAAATGTTTGCATAAAAAACTACCAACTAGCATACGTACACGGTTGTGCATAAAGCCTGTTTCGTTCAGCTCACGCATGCCTGCATCAACTAACGGATAGCCAGTTTTTCCTTCGCACCAAGCTTTAAATTCTTCTTTATTATTTCGCCATTGTATAGCATCGTATTGTGGTTTGAAGCTTTTAGTAATGGTATGTGGAAAATGCCATAATATTTGCATAAAAAATTCACGCCAAATGAGTTCTTTCAAAAACGTGTTATTATGACTCTTTAAAGCTCTTTGAACCATTTTTCTAACACTAACGGTTCCAAAGCGTAGATGAGGACCCAATTTTGATGTACCTTCTTTTGCTGGAAAGTTTCTTGTAGCTTCGTAATGATTAATAATCGCTTCAGATACATGATAAGGCTCAATGGTTTGTTTTGATGTTTTAAAACCTATAGCATCTAATGATAAAAAGGGAAAACTTGTGTCACTTACTAGATTTGATAAAAGTTCTTCAGAGTTATAACTTTTAATGGGATTACTTTTAAGTGTATCAATCCATTTTTTTGAATATGGTGTGTATACCTTGTATGGTGTACCATCATCTTTAACAACTTCATTGGTTTCAAAAATGACTTGGTCTTTATAGCTTTTAAAAGCTATATTTTTTGTTTCTAAAAATGTTTTTACATCGTTATCTCTCCTTAATGCATAAGGTTCATAATCGTGATTTGTAAATACGGTGTCAATAGAATAATTGTCGACTAATTTTTTAAAAACATCTAAAGGTTTATTGTGAAACGTTGCTAAAGAACTTTTAAACTTTTCTTTTAATGTGTTATTAATATCACTTAGTGTTTTGTGTATAAAAGTGACTCGTGCATCCTCCTTTGGAAGCGATTCTAAAATATCTTTATCAAAGATAAATATTGGTAAAACATTGTGTTTATTGTTTAATGCATGGAAAAGTCCAACATTATCTTCTAAGCGCAAATCACGCCTAAACCAGAATATATTTATAGTGTCTTTCATTTATAAGTGCCAAATAGTTCTTCTAGTTTTTTGGTTCGGTATGCAAAAATCTCTTCCAATTTTGGCCTTACTAATATAGGTTGTACTAATTGCCCAAGCCAACCATAGGGCACTTTATAATCTATAATATCCTCCATTTCAATACCACCTTCAATTTCTTTTATAAAATGCTTATGATGCCACAATGCATAAGGTCCAAAGCGTTGTTCGTCAACAAAATAGTGCTTATCTACAACATGAGTAATTTCAGTTACCCATTTAGTTTTAATCCCTAAAAGTGGTGTGACCATATATTGAATGATTTGTCCTGGATACATTGGTCTATCTGCTCCTGAAAGAATATCAAAACTCATATAATCAGGCGTTATGGTTTTTAAATTAGCAGGACTCGATAAAAACTCCCAAGCTTCATCTATTGAGATTGGAAGGTTTTGTTTTTTATGTAATTGATAAAGTTTCATCTAGTTATGAATAACAACGTATAAGTTTAAAGATATGGCAATGCAAAGCCAGAGAATGTAAGGCAGTAATAAAAATCTTATTGTTTGTAAAGACTCTGCTCTAAATGTTAAGAAGTAATACAGAATTACAACGAGCAGTAAAACAATAACTATTAATGCAGAAAGCGTCATGTGCTGATTGAAAAATATGTAATTCCAACTCACATTTAACATGACGTGAAACGCATATAACAACCATAAAAATCTCGAATTTTGCCAATTGAAGAGATATGCTAGGTAGATAGAAAAACATATCATAATGGTAGTCCATGCCACGCCAAATACCCATCCTGGAGGTGTCCAGGGTGCTAAATTTTGACTCATGTACCAACTAGAGGTTGGACCATTGTTCATTAGTAAATTACCAAGGTATAAACCTCCAAAGTTTATGATTAAAAATAAAATGATGAGTTGGTAAAATTTCATTTAGCTTCGTTTTAAAACGGTTATTTGGTCTAGTATTTTTTGGGCTTCAGCATATTTTTCATCACTCTTAGCTCTATCTATAGAAGATAACTTATGCCATTCGCTCATAAGTTTTTCATACTGTTTTTGTAAAGTGTCCAGTTTTGATTTCGATCTAAAAAGTCCAAACATAATTATAGATATTTCGTTATTTTTTTGCTTAAAGGTTTTGTTGTTGAGTAAAAATAGTCAACCAGATTGCCTTTGGGATTCACAAGGTATTTTTGAAAATTCCATTTAACAGATGAACTTTTAAAACCATTTAAACTTTTATCGGTTAGCCATTTATATAGTGGATGCTGTGCGTTCCCTTTTACATCAATTTTTTCTGTAATCAAGAAATTAACACCATAATTCACCTCACAAAACTCTTGAATTTCAAAAGCGCTTCCTGGTTCTTGACCTCCAAACTGGTTACAAGGTAAACCAATAACCACAA
>JAUIGO010000008.1 GCA_030429955.1 Bacteroidia bacterium | reverse complement strand
TGAATTGTTCGTTGCATTAAAAAATATCTTTCATAAGTTCTTACGAACGACAAAACCAACAGGGCCTCCCACCCAAAATCAGATTGATTGAGGGAACTCAAATCTCTAAAAGCGTCTTAGTTTTAATTAATTACAGACAATAAATAACAATTTTTTAGTATATTTAAAAACATTAAAACCTAACATTATGAAGCTATTAATCACACTATGTTGTGCGTTAGGTTTAAGTTTACAAACATTCGCGCAACAAGACGCTCCATCTCCAATCCTATTTATCTACGACGCAAGCGGTTCCATGTGGGGACAATTAGACGGTAAAACAAAAAAAGAAATTGCTTCTGAAGTTTTATCTACAACTGTAAGTAATTTACCAGACAATCAAAACATTGGCCTTATGGCTTATGGACACCGAAAAGAAGGCGATTGTAATGATGTTGAATTTCTTGTAAATATCAACAACAGCACTAAGTCTAATGTTACAAAAGCTGTTAATGGTATCAATCCTCTAGGTCGTACACCATTAGCTAGATCAGCAACAATGGCAATCAACTCATTGAAAGAGAGCAATACGAAGGCTACTATTATTTTAGTGACAGATGGTATTGAATCTTGTGATGGTAATATTTGTGATGTGGTTGCCAAAGCCAAAGCAGATGGTATTGATTTTAAACTCCACATAGTAGGTTTTGGACTTAAAGAAGATGAAACCGAACAACTAAAATGTGCTGCAGATGCTGGAGGCGGAAAGTACTATGATGCTACAGACGCTAGTGGTTTAGGTGAAGGGCTTAATGAAGCAACTGCCGCAACTATTGATAAGCCAGAAGGGAACTTTTCTATCTATGCAACTAAAAATGGAGAGCCTGTAGACGCTTGGATTAAAGCTACCAAAGCTGGCACCAGTGAAGCTGTTGATGGCTCCAGAACCTATCGTGATTCTGGTTGGGTGTATCTACCTCCTGGAAAATACGATATTGCCATTACACCATTGGAAGGTACAGATATACCAGGAACATCAATCACTCTTGAAATGAAAGAAGGCGACATCAAGCACGAAACCATTAGTTTTGATGGTGGAACCTTAGAGGTTACAGCAACCAACAATGACGTAGGATGGGATGCCATGGTAAAAATGCTAGATATCAATACTGGGAAAGTAGTCGCCAATACCAGAACTTATGGACGTTCTAAAACAATGGAAGTTCCTGCCGGAAATTATAATATTACATTTCAAGCTTTAGCAATGAATGGAATGGAAACTTTTTTCCAAATTGATGATGTCAAGATTTCATCTAACGAAACCACTCCTCTTGTTCATAATTTTGAAACAGGAAAAGCAATGATAGGTGTAAAAACAGCAAGTGGCGAACTCATTGATGCCACGGTAAACTTTTATGATATAAATTCTGGAGAAGGTGTGGCAGCTGCAAGAACATATACCTCTTCAAACAATAACCCTAGAGAATTTTTGCTAAATCCAGGTACATATTCTGTTAAAATTGTGACCTTGGGCGCACATAAAGGCAAAACAGAAACCATTACTATTGAAGTAAAACAAGGTGAGACAGTAACCAAAATTATAACCTTTTAATCATGGCACATCAAGCAGTAAAACCGTATAGTTTTTTAATGTATGTTTTAGCCATTATTGCTTTCTTCTTTTTAGGCATTGTTTATGCTGGCATTACTGAGGCTGGAAAAGGACAGATGTTGGCTGCTGGTGCCATTGTATTTGGTTATGGCGTGATTGGAGCGTTTATAGGATTGTGTTTATCAATAATTACAGCCATAAAAGCCAAACGACATATAATCATTAAAATTAATGGTTTGTTAACGCTCATTATTGTAGCATCATTTGCATATTTCTATATCAACTACCAAAAGCGTCAACGAGAAAAGTTGGAGAACAACCCTCCAACAAAAGAGCAACCTACTACGCCAAAAACCACATCTCCCGCAGCTGATGCTCAAGTTACTGAGCCAATGGCAATGCTGATAAATCCAGAGATAAATACCCAAGCGACATCTGAAATGGGTTTGGGTATGTTCACACCTAATTTCCATGAAAACAAAATGTTGTATTTCTATGGTAACTTAACCCAAGGAAAATCGGTTCAAGAACACATACCAATCGATAGCATTACATTTAAACAACGTGAATATGGTGGTTTTGATATTGCAACTGCGCCTCCTTGGTTGGTTCCAGATCATTTAAAATTGGATTACGACATGTTGTATTTTAAAGTCAAATCCATTTCGCACGATTTTATTGAAGTTATCGTTAACACAACCAACAATCAAACTGCTTTTGTTGATAGATATTCAGGAAAGCTACAGTATTGGCCTGAATTTTTGTTAGCTGTTCATAGTGTTGAATTTCCAGAACCTTTAAAACACAAAGTATATGTTAAGCCTTTAGATCATGCTGGAACAGTTGCAACGCCTTACAGTTTTATGCGTCCAATAAAAATTGAAAATGAATGGATGCATGTTGAATTACAAAATGACGATTTTAAAGAAGTAGCAAAAGGTTGGATTCGTTGGCAAAAAGAAGGTAAAATGCTTATTGCTTATAATTTATTGAGCTAGTTTAAGTATGATAAAATTCTTTCGAAAAATACGCCAAAATATGATTAAAGAGAACAGAGTTAGTAAATACATGCTTTATGCAATTGGCGAAATTATCCTTGTGGTTATTGGTATTTTGATTGCACTTCAGATTAATAATTGGAATGAAGATAATAAAGGCAAAGCTCTAGAAAAACAAATGATGACCAATTTAAATTCTGAGTTTAGAAACAATTTAAACAAAATCCAAGAAAGTATCATTCAATATGAACAAAATGAAGATGCCATTCGGTTTTTGATGTCAAAGATGAAAGCTTCCTCAGAAGAATTAAATCAATACAATATTGATAGTTTACTAGCAAGTGCAGTTGATGTTTTTGATTATAGACCAACACAGAATACATTTACAGAAATTCTATCTTCAGGTAATTTAAAATTAATTTCAAACGACTCAATAAAGTACAATCTCTTACAATGGTCTGCAGAGCTTAATGAAATTAATGAAGCTTGGTTAACACTTGATGATTTTAACCAACACATGGTCATACCTTACCTTACCGAAAATGTATCGATGAGAAATATTGATAAATACTCTTTGATGAAATGGGAAGATCTTTCAAAATTTAATGTGGATTACGAAACAACTTTCAACGACATAAAATTTGAAAACAATTTGGATAATTTGGGTTGGGCAGTTGTAAATTATCAAATGGTTCTTACAAGATTGGAAAAAGTGATTAAAAACATCATACGATTAACCGATAGCCAATGATAAAATTCTTCAGAAAAATACGCCAAAACATGATTAAAGAAAACAAAGTAAGCAAGTATATACTTTATGCTATTGGTGAGATTGTGCTTGTAGTTATAGGCATTCTCATTGCGCTTCAAATTAATAACACTAATGAAGCCAGAAAACAACGTGTTGAAGAGTTGCATTATCTCAAAAACCTAAAAACCGATCTTCAACTAAACATTGCGCATATAGACAACTATCTCGGAACTAGAGAAAAAGCCATTGCTTCTGCCAATACAGTCATTGAGCATTATGAAGGTAAACCAGTTGAAGATTTAGAAGTCTTTAATGTACACACCGTAAATGTTTACACTTGGCAAAAATTCTCTCAAATTAATAATACGTTTCAAGAGTTAATTAATTCTGGGAAGCTTGCACTCATATCTAACGATTCCATAAAAGGCTTACTATTAAATATTGAATCCTTGTACAAATCTTTAAAAGACGAAGAAGCACATTTTAGATATGATGCTGAAACCTTACTTTACGAGCCTCAGTATGAGATGATGGATATGAATCCAATTGTTCAAAATTATTTGTATCAAGTGTCTAATGGAGCAGCTGGACAGCGCAGAAAATTATCTGAAGAAGAGTTCAGCAATTTACTAAAAGACACCAAACAGAAAAATGGTTTCGTGATGGCTGTTTATGAGTTTACGGTTATGAATCAACAGTTTAATGGCATGAAAACCATGTGTCAGCAACTTATTGAACTTATTGATAAAGAAATTGCTAAAGATGATTAATACTTTAAGAAAAATACTAGTTGTCATGTCGAGCATTATCAAGTTTAAAATATATTTTGAACGAAGATACCTTGCAAAGCAAGTCGAGACATCTCATATTGAGATTTCTCAATCGTCACCTTGCTCCTCATTTCGAAATGACAAACACAAAATATCATGATTAAGTTTTTCAGAAAAATACGTTACGACCTCATGAATCAAAATAAGACTACCAAATACTTTAAATATGCCATTGGCGAAATCATCCTCGTTGTTATTGGTATTTTGATTGCATTACAAATTAACAACTGGAATGAAGCCAGAAAAAACAAAACCTTTGAAACAGAAATATTAACTCAAGTACAAGCAAATTTAATAAAGGACAAGCTATCACTACAAGAAATAAGTTCCAATTTTCAGAAGGCCATAGCATCCTCAAATAAAATTCTTGAAAGTAATTGGACAGACCAAGATAAAGACAGCCTAAAATATTGGCTCGGAGATGTCATTCAGTTTGACAGATTTCAACCACTCACCAATGCTTATGAAGTACTTAAATCAAAAGGTTTAGATCAAGTGCAAAATAAAGAACTACGTTTTTTATTAGGAACGTATTATGATGATGAAGCTAAACGAACCATCGAGGGCATAAAAGATATTGAAGAAACTTTCAAAACCAATTGGATTCCAATAATGCATAAAGAGGTTGATGATGCAAAATTTAAGAGTTTCG
Source organism: Bacteroidia bacterium (assembly GCA_030429955.1). Classification (GTDB taxonomy): domain Bacteria; phylum Bacteroidota; class Bacteroidia; order Flavobacteriales; family Flavobacteriaceae; genus CAJQLB01. The sequence continues at coordinate 75,048 of JAUIGO010000008.1, read as the reverse complement.
TTATACCAAAAGATATCAAGTTATTCACTGAAGAATCATTAGCAAAAAATATTTTAAGAATAAATAGAGATAATTTTGATGGTGGCAAGGTCAGCATCGACAATACCATAAAAACCATCGAGAATATTCAAGGCATTATAACAAAAGAGTTAAATTGAAGTCAAAAACCCAAGCCAAACTATGCAAAATCCGTAATTTTGTAACTTAAAGAAATTTTAATGAACGGATTTGACATTGTAATGGTTATTGCCATTATCCTATTTGCAAGATTAGGTGTACGCTTGGTAACTGGCTATATCAAAATGAAAAAAGAAAATAAAGACGAAAATAAAAGCGATTAAGAAATTATAATTTCAAACACTTTTACCCTCAAAAAGATGCGCAACAAGAAGCTTTTTATAATACAATCCTTTTTTACCTTAGCTTTAATTATTAGCACTTCTATTTCTGCTCAAGAGAACGGTTATAAAGAAGAACAACTCACCAACACTAATTCAGATAATCGTTATGCTAGCTACAACAAAGATGGCGAAATTATAGTATTTGAATCCAATCGTGATGGTCATTGGCAAATTTACATCATGGATGTGAATGGCAACAAACAAGAACGTATTATCATAAGTGAATCAAATGACAGACGTCCAACATGGCATCCTTATAAAAACATCATCCTATTTGAATCTGATAGAACAGGAATAAATGAATTGTACACTTATGACTTATCAGACAGAACATTAAAAAAAGTACCCATTAAGCTAAAAGGAAACAAAATGTACGCTCAGTTTGCACCTAATGGTAAGGAACTGATTTTTAATTATAAAGTAAGAGATAATAACTATAATATTTATTTTATTTCTGTAAATGGCAAAAGGCTCAAAAAAATTATCGATAACGCTTATGCAAATACATACCCACGATTTACAAGTCTAGGAGATGCTATTTTATATTTTTCTAAAAAACATACAAAAAATGTAAATGATGAAATATATGTTTACAGCATATCACAAAAAAAAGAAAAACGCCTTACAGAATCAACAGTAGACAACAATTTTGCTGATTTGTCAAACAATAGTGTTCGTATTGCTTATTCAAGTACAACTGAATCAGGAAATCAAGAGATTTTCTTAATGAATAAAGATGGATTATCTAAAAGACAAATTACGTTTAATTCCGGAGGAAGTACTTTGCCAAATTGGTCGCCAAAAGATCTTAATCTATTAATTACTGGAAAAAGACAAGGATATGAGCAAATTTGTAGAATTCTCTTAAAAGAAAAACTTTAATCCAAATGCTTAAGATATTCCGAAAGGTCAGAAAGAATATGCTCAAAAACAACAAAATAACTGCCTATTTACTTTACACAATTGGTGAGATTATTCTTGTTATGATTGGTATTTTATTGGCACTTCAGGTTAATAACTGGAACGAAAACAGAAAACAAAAAACAGAACTTAATAATATTTTAAGAACCGTTGCTTATGATTTAGAGACTGACACCTTGGTTGCAGGTCAGGTAGTAAGACTTTATGATACACTTCAAGTGAAAAGTAATATCATTATTAATAAACAGCTTAAAAAGGAAAATTATAAAGATTGCATAGAATGTGCTTCACTAACCACATTTTATTCGCCATTTAATATTCAAACCAAAGGTTATGAGCTTTTAAAAAATATATCGAGCGAAACAACAAACCAAAAAGACAGTTTAATTATAAGTATCATTCAGATTTACTCATTGTTCAAACCAATAATAGACAAAAATAATGAGCGCTTAGAAAATGAAGTGATGAAAAACTTAAATGAGTTGAGGGAATATTCTTGGTTTGTTGATTTATCGCAAGGAAAATTTAATGATGAAATGATAGCCTATTTTACAGAGAGCGAAGATTATAGAAAACGTGTTGCTCTACATAATATGCTTGCTACTAACAATCACTTGGCAATGACAAAAAACTATAAAATTCAAGCCACAGAACTTTTAAGAAGAATTCAAATGAGGCTTAGCCAAAACACTTCAGAAAGGTAAAAAACAAACCACTTATCAAACAAAGTTTACATAATCAAATAGTAAAATTTAGAGAAAAACTAGGAGCAAGACATTATAAATAGTACTTTTACCTAAACTAAATATTATTACAGTGAAAAACGGTACAGTAAAATTCTTCAATGGAACTAAAGGTTTTGGTTTCATTACAGAAACAGGTTCAAACACAGAATACTTTGTTCACGTAACTGGCTTAATTGATGAAATTAACGAAGGTGACAACGTAGAGTTTGAATTAAAAGAAGGTAAAAAAGGTATGAATGCAGTAAATGTTAGAGTCGTCTAATAAATACTAATATATTTTTTTATTACAGCTTAAACCAATCAAAATTTTGATTGGTTTTTTTGTTCTAATCACCTAATTACTTCCCATCAACATAAGCCTGAAGATAACTAAATCGTTCTGTTAGCTTTCCGTCTTCGGTAATTTTAGCACGTTTTAAGATACCTCTTTCATCGCCATTAAAAAATGCAGGAATCACATTCTCTAAAAACATCTCTCCAAAACCTTCACTAGCATCTTTAGGTAATTCACAAGGCAAATTATCAACAGCCATAACAGTTATGGCATCTTTTGCATCAAAAGCAACTTCTTTTTCAGTTTTAGCATCATAACCATAAAAAGGATCTGCAATGGTTGAAGCTCTTAAGGTAGAAGCCACAGGACCATCAACATCACAGCTAATGTCAGCCACAAGATTGATATTGAAATCCGGATTTTTAGCATCCTCTCTGGTAAATAAATAAGGTGCGTTATTACCATAAAAATGTCCTGCTACAAACATATCTGTTTCCTTAGCATAAGGCATGAAATTACTTTCATAACCTGAAGGGTCTTTATAAAATTCTTGCTTATTGCCTACTTTACCGTCTTTACGTTTGGCATATTCCATAACATCTGCCATTACATAAACTGGTTCTGTGAATTTAGAGGTTAAATAAAGTGCATCACTGACCTCTTTTATCTGTAAATGGTCTAAAATCTCTTTAGCTCCAAGAGCAACTTTCCCAGTTCCTGTCAAAAGTATTTTAATGTTAGGCAACGTAATTTTGTCTAACTCAGCTTTAACTTCATCTAAATCTGCAAGTGTTTCAACTTTTGGCAAGTTAAATAAATTATCTCGCAACCCTAAAGCTCTAAAACCATTGTAAGTACCTACCAAACCTGCATAACGTCCAAAACCAATCAATCGTGCTCCACTTTTCTTTACAATAGTTTCATGGTCATACATTTCGATGTTTTTTTCTAACATAGCAACCAAAAGCTTTCTGTTATAAGGCTGCTTTTTTATAGTATGAGAAAAGTAGAAATACTTTTTATTTGGAATTAGATTCTCTATTGGCACTTCTTTTACACCAATCATGACATCACAATCTGACACATCGTCTGTTACCTTAAACCCTAAGGCTTTGTAGGCAGAATCCGGAAATACTCTAATATCACTAGACTCTACAATAAACTCAGCATTAGGAAACTGCTTTCTGGCTTCAGCTAGTTTTTCAGGTGAAAACACAACACGTCTATCTGGCGGATTTTTACGCTCTTTAATGATGGCAAACTTCATAGTTGAATTTGGTATAAATTTTGTACGAAAATAAGAGGATTTACGCTGTTGCACAACTTTTTTTGTAACTTCGCAATCCTTTTCCTTGAATAGGGGAAATTCATTAAAATTTTGGGGTCGACTGGTTTTGACAGCGAGATTAATGAAACAGTAAGCACGTCGTGTAATGACATTGAAACACGTAAAAGGCTAGGTCAACTTTTTAAACGGCGAGAATAACTACGCTTTAGCTGCTTAATCTGAATTATAGTAAGATAAGCCTCGTCCTACAAGGTAGGAATGCTAAATGTCTCAAGAAAGCCTTGGTTAATGGCGTTCTTAATTGAGGCATCGTAAAAATTAACTAAGATGGTGTAGCGCTTTGATGCACTTTCGAGATTAAAAAGCTAAGTTGTAAGTAGGTTGTCTTTTACCAGCTTGCAATCGAAAACCCAAGAATAGAATAAGCGTGTAGAAAGCTCTTTGGTTACTTGTTTGGACGAGGGTTCGATTCCCTCCGACTCCACAATTAAAAAAGGGCAATTATCTATAAAGTATAATTGCCCTTTCTTCTAACAAACAAAAATCAATCATTATTTGAGTTTATACATCATTAATAACTTATAAAAATGGTTTTTAAAATTGTTAAACTCTTGTATAAACTGCAAGTACTCTTCTCTCTTTTTTTCATGCATTTTAGCCTTAGACAAATCATACTCTGTCTTTCCATATTCATGCTCATTTTTTAATTCTTGATTATATTTACAGAGCATGGCCATACATAATACATTTTTTCTGCGTAAGCCTTGAATTAATTTTAAAATTGACTGGTTACGAATAAGCTGTTTTTCTATAACACTAAAGTGATCCAACTCATTATTAAAACTTTCCAAAGTGTTTAACCATAGACTTAGTTCATCTAAATCTTTTTTAATAAACAGTTTTCGCTGTGTATCTAATTTATGTGTTAAAATCGTGTTCAAAAAACTGAAGTATTATTTTTTATTTAACAATTTAAATTTACCTTGAACCTTATTAAAGAATTCATCTTTTAATCTTCTGTATTTATCTAGATGGTAAAGATAACTTCTTCTATATGTTTCGTGTTCTGTAATATAGGCCATATCGCATTGTGTGTCTTCACATTCAACTATATCAGATCGTGAAACAGAATATTTCTGAAGTGCATTTAATAATGCTTCATTTTCTTCTATCTTTTTTTGCAATCGTACTAAAACATTATCACCCTCAAGCTTCATGCTTAATCCTTCTGTACATAAGTTTACCAGGTTAACCAGTTCCTTACTAATATATTTTAAATGGTTAATCCAATTATCAAGCTCAATTGTATTAATTTTATGAGTAACATCCACATCAGTATCATGATGGAATATTTCAAGATTTTGAGTTTTCATATACATAAATTTTTACATTACTATATCTATTCCGCTGTTTGCTTCTTCTTGACTTACATTAGTAATTTTTAATTGTTGCGTTCCTCCTGGGAAATCCCAAGTAATGATATCATCATTTGAATATCCTATAAGTGCTGCTCCCATTGGTGCTAGAACAGAAATTTTATTAAGTTTGAAATCCTTATCCACAGGAGTAACCACTTTCAAGGTTCTTTCCCATCCGTTATTTGATGTTACAGTTACTTCACTATTAAATCGAATAACATCATCTGGCATCTCTTCTTCATTAACAATATGAGCACTTTTGAGTTCTTCGCTTAGTTTTAATAATGATTTTTGTGCTTCAAAATCATTAGCATAACCAGACACATTTAATATGCGTTTTAAATACACATATTCTTTCTTCTCTAATATTAAACTTCCGTACTTCATATCATTTGTTGTTTAAATTGTTATTAAAATTTTTTATGGAAAAATCCCTCTTTCAACATACGCTCTTTCTATACGTTGTATAGCAATACAATATGCTGCTGTACGCATATCTAGGTTTTCTCGTTGTGAATATTCATAAACTTTATTAAAAGATTCTCTTAACTTTTTATCAAGCTTAGCCATAACTTCATCTAGTTGCCACAGCTCTCCATTTCTATTTTGTAACCACTCAAAATAGCTGCCTACTACGCCTCCAGAATTACATAAGATATCTGGAATAATAGTAATACCTCGCTCTAAAAGGATTTTTTCTCCTTCAACATTTGTTGGTCCATTGGCTCCTTCAGCAACTAAACTTGCTTTAATTTGCGAAGCATTGTCTGCTGTTATTTGGTTTCCTAAAGCTGCAGGAATACATATATCGCAGTCGGTTGCAAAAAAGTTATCTTTCTTTAAATTTTTAGCATCAGGAAAATCTACGATGCTACCTTTATTTGCTTTTGTATAGTTAAATAAATCTTCAACCACAATTCCTTTTTGATTTTCAATACTTCCAAAAGCGTCTTGAACAGCTACTAATTTTGCGCCTTCTTTTTCTAAAAAATAAGATGCCCAATACCCAACATTTCCAAATCCTTGAACAATAAATTTCTTATCTTTTAAACTGACATTATTTTTTTCTGCCCAAATTTTAATGGACAAGAAAACACCATAACCTGTTGCTCTATCACGACCTTCAAGACCACCACTACCTGCTGGCTTTCCTGTTACAACATGTTGGTTTGCAGTACGTTCAGCTGGCGGACGTGTACTCATGTACGTATCTGCCATCCACGCCATAGTTTGACTATTGGTGTTTACATCTGGAGCTGGAATATCATGTTCAGGACCGATGTTATCTGCCAAGGCAAACGTAAAACGTCTTGTAATTCGCTCTAATTCACCTTGTGAATATTTTGAAGGATCTAATTGTATACCTCCTTTTCCACCACCATAAGGCAAACCAGCCAATGAGGTTTTCCAAGTCATCCACATAGCTAATGCTCTTGCGGCATCAATGTCTACTGTTGGATGATAACGCAAACCTCCTTTATAAGGCCCTAATGCATTGTTATGTTGCACACGATACCCTCTAAAGATCTCTACATCACCATTATCCATTTTTACAGGAAAGTTCACGATAATTTCGTTGTTGGTAATACTTAATATTTTTCTGATGCTTGGGTGTAAGTTAATTTGGTCTGCAGCACTATTGAACTGCTCCATTACATTGTCCATCATACCTTTTACTGGCACTTTTTTTGAATTCTTCTTTATTTCTGCTGTTAATGTTTCCATTTAATAATGTGTTTTTAATTATAATTCGATTTTACTAAATCTTACTTTATTTGAAAATTTGTAAGGACTCGTCCTGATGGTATCAAATCTTAGTCTACCCTTTGTTGTCCTCTGGTTTGTTGATCCGTTTAAAATTGTTTTAAAATTCATAATATGTTTTTTTTATAATTACACCAATACCAAATGAGTTTCCTTGATCTTATATTTTGTCCTTACTGGTGTTATCTATTTTTAAATTGGTTATCTGAAATATCTATTCGAAATCGATCTTTCGTAATATTTATCCATGATGTATTGATGTCTCATAGTTTTTATGCAAGACATTCTAATTTTTAAAAACTTTTCTTTTATACCTGATATTATTGTCTTAAAAATCATAATCTTAAGTATTTAATAGTTAAACTAATTGTAAGATTTCTTTTTTGTGTTGCTCTGGTTTTTGCATTGTCTCAGAATTACATGTGTTTGGTATATCTTCGTCAAACTCGCTACAAGACCAAACTTTGTCTTTTTGTGCCGTTAACACACAATTATTGCGATGTATGCAACTCGGACAAATATTAAAGTGATTCATATTTTAATGTATTAATGTTTTACACCTACCATAAGGCAATGCATGTGCCAAAACATTTGCCAAAATCATAACAAAGCAACAAAACCCTTTGTTAATAAGGGTTTGCGGAATTATTTGTAGAAACTAAATAAAATTAGGAGTGGTACAAAATTACCCAACTGGGTAAATAGGTATCAGTAAAAATATATTTATTCAGAAAGTTTTTGACGAATGGTTTTTCTGTCAATTTGAAGAATTTCTGCAGCTTTGGTTTTATTATTCCCAGTAGCTCGCAATACTTTTTTGATATATTTTTTTTCGATTTCTTTAAGAGGCAATAGTTGGTCTTCGGAAAATTCCAAACTGTATTTTAAGTGTTCTGGCAACTGCTCAATATCGATTATTTTATCACACATAATTACCGCACGTTGAATAATATTTTCAAGTTCTCTTATATTCCCAGGCCAGTTATAACGCTCTAAAACCTTTAAAGCTTCAGATGTAATTTTTACAAAACGGTCTTTATATTCTATACCATATTTAAAAAGAAATTTATCAACTAGTAACGAAATATCATCTTTTCGTTCTCGCAATGGTGCAACATTTATTTCTACAACAGTTAAACGATAAAACAAATCTTCTCTAAAAGTTTGTTTTTGTATCATGTCTCTCAAATCACTATTGGTAGCTGCTATGATTCGTACGTCAATTTTCTCAGCTTTAGTTGCACCAACCTTTACAACTTCTTTTTCCTGAAGTACTCGCAATAATCGAGATTGCACAGCTAATGAAGCATTGCCTATTTCGTCCAAAAAAATGGTACCTCCATTGGCTGCTTGAAAAAATCCATCTCTATTGGTTTCAGCTCCAGTAAAAGCTCCTTTTACATAACCAAATAATTCGGCTTCCAATAAATTTTCTGGAATACCTCCGCAGTTTACTGCAATAAATGGTGCTCTTGCAAATTTACCTTGATAATGTATGGCGCGAGCAACCAACTCTTTTCCTGTGCCGCTTTCTCCTTTTATAAAAATTGTGGCCTTGTTGTTTTTTACACGTTCAATGATTTGAATAACATCATTAATCTTTTCAGAATTTCCTATAATTTCTCCGTAAGCTTCATTTGATTCTTGGGTAGGTTTTATCGCTTTTTGAGAATTATTTTCTGAAGTTATAAGTGAATTATCTATCGCTGTTTTTAATTCGTCTTTTGTAAAGGGCTTAGTTAAATAATCTACAGCACCAGATTTAATAGCTGATAAAGAATCTTGAACCGAAGGATAACCAGTTACTACCAGTTTTGGTAATGTTGGATAATGTTCTGAAACGAATTTAATGAGTTCTGTGCCATCAATCTCAGGCATTTTTAAGTCGGTAATTAATAAATCTATTTTGGTGTCGCGTAAAATGGTTACTGCTTCTTTTACCGAAATAGCTTTAAAAGTATGGTAATTCCACGATTGTAAATGGCGCTGTAATAGTTCTAGAATATTAACATCGTCATCAACAATTAGTATGTTTTCTTTGCGCAATTGCATAATTAAGACTTTGGTAAAGCAATTGTAAATATAGCACCTTTATTTGGGTTATTTTGTGCTATAATAGTTCCTTTATGAGATGCCACAATACCATGAACAACACTTAAGCCTAGTCCAGAACCATCTCCTGTAGGTTTGGTTGTGAAAAAAGGCTGAAACACTTTTTCTAAAGCATCTGGTGTAAATCCTTCGCCTTCATCAGAAATTTTTAGAACTATATCTTTTTTGGTTTGGAGGGCTTCTATGGTTACCAATCCATCTTTTGGAGAAAAATAGATGGCATTCATTAATAAATTAAAAATAATTTGTGTGAGCTGAATTGGGTCTGCTCGTAGCCATAACTCTTCATCTTCAATTTTTACTACATATTTTACGTGTTCTTTGCGAAATGTTGCGTCTAGAAGGTTGATAGCATTTTTGATGTTTGGAATAATATTTACTCGTTTCATTTCCTGAGGCATCTCACAGGCAAAAAACATAAGTTTTTTTACCACTTCTCTCGAAAAAATGGTGTTTTGAATGATTTTATCTAAATCGGCTAATGCTTTTTTGTTGTTTTCTAGATCTGTTTTAAGCAATTCTGCAAACCCTAATATATTTGCCAATGGTGTGTTAAGTTCGTGAGCAATTCCGGCTGTGATTTCTCCTAAAATACTTAAGCGGTCTGCACGCTCCATTTGTCTTTTTAGAGAGAGTTCATTTTTTTGAATTTCTAGGCGTTCAAGCATATTTCCAACTTTTAAGGCTACATTGTCAAGCAATAGCTGTTCTTCTTTTAAAAAATCTTCTTTTTTAAATTCCGAAGCATTTAATTGAGCTTCTAGTGTACCCTTGTTTTCATTAAAAATGTTAATATTTGAATGAATCGTAACTGCGTCTTCTATAGACAACTCTGTACTTGTTGAAATTCCATCTGTAGTTATTAGTATCAAAGTTTTGTCAGGATATTGAAATCCTTTTTTTAGGCTATTTGCAATCGCTTTCAGTGTATCCTGTAAAAGTTTGGCATCGGCATTTACAATGATAGACGACACTTCGTAAAGACACGTTAACTCTTTTATTCGTTCTTGTAATGCCTGTTCAGTTTTACTCATTTATTAATTCATAAGTTAATATTACACTATCCTTAGCAAACAAATATAATGATTCATAATAAGGCTAATATTTTAAAACTTAAAGTATTTGTGATTTTATAAGTATTATACTAGAATAGTTTATTTATACTCTACCCTTAATTAAAATGTTATGGCTTTTTCATTATCTTACTACCATGGTAAAACTATATATTATTGGACTCTGTATTTTAATTGTAGCAATAATTGCGAATGCAATCATAATAAAAATTGGTTTGATGTCTTGGTACGATTTCATCAAATTACTTAGTGAATCTGGTGCTAATGTATTCAGGAAAATTAGTTTCTTTGATTATATATGGCTTTTTATTGGCTATCCTTTCATTTTGAGTTTCGGATATGTTTTAGGAAATAAACTTCATTCCATCATATTTTAATTAGATTTACTAAAAATAAAATTCATGGAAAAAACCGTATCTGAAGCTATAGCCTACAGGCGCTCTTGTAGAGTTTACAAAGATGAACCAATAGACACAAACAAAGTAAAACAATGCATTGAGAATGCAACATTGGCTCCTACTAGTAGCAATTTACAATTATGGGAATTCTATCATGTAACAGATAACAATGTTATTAAAAAATTGGCAGAGGCATGTTTTAATCAAAATGCTGCTAAAACGGCCCAGCAACTCGTTGTAGTAGTTGCCCGAAAAGACTTATGGCGCAAACGTTGTAAAGCGAATATTGACTTTTTAAACAATAGCTTTGACAAACCTGATTTAGACAAAAGATTACTAAAGCGCAAAAAAATGGCATTGAACTACTATCAAAAACTAATGCCTTTAACTTATTTTGATTTCCTGGGAATTTTTGGAATGTTGAAATATCTTGTTTTTCAAGTTGTGGGATTATTTCGACCAATTTATAGACAAGCAAGATTAAGTGACATGAGAATTGTAGCACACAAAAGTGCTGGTTTAGCAGCTCAAAATTTTATGATAAGTATGGCAGCCATAGGTTATGACACTTGCCCAATGGAAGGCAGTGATACACTGAGGGTAAAACGTATTCTTGGAATTCCGTGGCGTGCCGAAATAAATATGATTATTGGTTGTGGATTGCGAGATGATAAAGGTATTTATGGACCAAGATTTAGAGTCCCTTTTGAAGATGTGTATAAACCTATTTAATTAGACTTCTACCTTTTCATTGTGCTTATTCAGCTTCGCTAAACGTTTCAGTTCTTTTTGAATTTCAAGGCTTCTTTCATTAGCAAGACGATATTTTTCTTCGCGCTGCTTTTGTCTTTCAGCCATTTCAGCTTTTAGTCTCAGCTCTTTTTCTTGTGCTTCGGCCAATTTTCGTTGTCTTGCTTTTTCTTCTTTCTTAGCAGCATAGTTGGTTGTTCCATAAGCATATAAATAAATGCTTAAAAACATCAAGCCTATTACTAGCAATATAATCCAACCATTATCCATAACTTAACCATTAAAAAGATTATGATTCTGTTTGATTTAAAATCAAACCATTTAAATATACAAAATCTTTATGAATAGCTAGATTACAAACAGATAATATATTCATCCTAAATTTATCTATAAACTATTAAGTTATTCGATAAACCGACTCATTTTGTTTAAAATATCGATAAAATCAATCTCAAATATGTGCTAAGTTTATTGCCTTTATGTTTTCCTATCTGCTCTCAAAACTCTATTTTTGCGTCCTAATTTTATAGTTTATGACCTTATTATTAATGGCTGCTGGAAGTGGTAGTCGCTATGGAAAACTTAAGCAATTTGATGGCTTAGGACCAAATGAAGAGTTTTTATTGGAGTATAGTATTTTTGATGCTATTGCTAACGGATTTGACCATATTGTCGTTATTACTAAAGAAGCCAATCAAGATTTTTTAAAGAGTTATCTTTCTGAACGAATTCCAAATCATATAAAATTAGATGTCTTGGTTCAAGACATCAATAACTTACCAGAAGGTGTTACGCTACATACAGAACGTATTAAACCTTGGGGAACCGCTCATGCTGTTTGGTGCGCAAAAGATGTTATTAAAAGCGAATTTGTAATCATTAATGCTGATGACTATTATGGCAAAAATGCTTTTGAAAGCGCATCTCAGTTTATAAATTCATTAGAATCAAATAATACTTACGGAATTGTTGGTTATCAATTAAAAGATACCTTATCAGAACATGGTTCTGTTTCAAGAGGTGTTTGTCATGTCGAAGGCGAACAGCTTATCTCTATTCAAGAGCATACAAAAATCGTAGCAATGGACGATGTTATTGTTGATGAGGATTCTGGCAATGAACTGGAACCAGACACCATTGTCTCCATGAATTTCTGGATTTGCAATCCTTCCATTTTCAATTATATTGAAACGTATTTCCGAAACTTCCTGAATGTCCCAGAAAACCTTGAAAAAAGTGAAATTTACTTGCCTTTTGTGGCTCAGGAAATGATGGTAAATGGTTTGATTAATATTAATGTAATCTCATCAAAAAGTGACTGGTTTGGTGTAACCTATTACGAAGATAAAACCGAGGCAGTAAATACCCTAAAAAACTTAACTGAACAAAACGAATACCCTTCGCCTTTATGGAGTTAATGCCTAAATATCATGGATAATTTGGCCTTAACCTTTATATTAAGTCAGTTTCAAATTACCTTAAACGACGTTAGCATACAACCTATTAACCAAGGTTATATTAACGACACATTTTTGATAAAAAGCAATAAAAAAACTGAATACATTCTGCAACGAGTAAATGCAAACGTATTTAAAAAAATTGACGTCTTACATCAAAATTTTTATAAAGCACTCTTGCGACTAAAGGGTAATGATTATAAAGAGATATCCATTATTCCAACTCATGACAACTCTCTCTATTATGTGCAAAACGACAATTACTGGAGATTGCTCACTTACATAAATAATAGCGATGCTTTTAACTTCACAAAAGACCCGAAAATAGCTTTTGAAGCTGGTAAGATTTTAGGAAAGTTTCATACGTTATTGTCTAACGAAAATCCTGATAACTTTGAAGATATTATTAGCAATTTGAATCATCTTCCTTCAAAAATTATTGATTTTGAAATTGCATTAGCAAATACGTCAATTATCCGAAAGGAAACAGCTAAACACCTTATTAATTTTGCACTTGAAAACAAATCTCTTTTTAATGATTTCTACACAACAGATTTGCCATTAAGGATTTGTCATAATGATACGAAGCTCAATAATATGTTATTTGATAAGCATACAAAGAAAGGTTTGTGTTTTATTGATTTAGATACCATTATGAAAGGTTATTTCCATTATGATTTTGGTGATGCTGTTCGAACAGCTGTAAGCGAATCTAATGAAGATGAAAAAGAGTTAGAAAACATAAAGTTTAATAGAACTTTGTTTGAGAATTTTGTTGAAGGGTTAGCACTTTACAAATCCATCCTTGCTCCAAAAGAAATTGAATTTTTGCCAATTTCATGTGTTTTGATGCCATTTATGCATGGTTTAAGGGCCTTAACAGATTATTTAAATGGGAATATTTACTACAAGGTAAGTTATGAAAATCAAAACCTTGACAGATGTCAAAGTCTATTTGAGCTTACAAAAAAGACCATTAATGAGCAGCAATTTATTGAAGCTGTAATAAAAAGTAAGCTTATTTAAGGAAGAAGAATTTCAACCTTGTTACCTTCATACTTCCATTTTTCGATACCACCTTCTAGATCGTAAATTTTTACGAAGCCTTTTTCTTTCATTATTTTGCAACTTTTACCACTTCTGTTACCAGATTTACAATACACAATAACTGGTTTGGTTTTATCCAATTTTTCAATATCCTCTTGAAAGGTGTCAGACATGAAATCTATGTTTTGAAATCCTTTTATGTGACCTTCTTCAAATTCTTCAGGAGTGCGAACATCTACAAGTTGTACACCATCCATTTGAGAGAGTTCTTTCATCTCTTCAGGAGTTACTAATTTAATGTTTTCTTCAGAAGTTGTTTCTTTACAACTAAAAGTAAAAGCAGATGTTATTAATAATAAAAGAATAAAACGTTTCATATATAAAAGTGTTTAATTAAAAGAAATTTCTCCTTGCCACTGCATAATGCCACCAACTAAATTGTAAGCCTTTTCAAAACCAGCTTGATTCATGAAAGAACAAGCTTGTCCACTTCTACCTCCAGATCTACAATACACATAATAACTTTTGCTTTTGTCAAGTTTCATTACTTCATCAATAAATTCTTGACCTCTGTAAATATCAATATGTTTAGCATTTGGAATATAACCTTGTTGAATTTCAGCGTAAGTCCTTACATCTAAAATCACTGCATCAGGATCATTCTGTAATTGTTCCTGCCATTCTACTTGTGTCAAGTCTGCCATATCTTAATTTAAATACAAATTTAACGTTTCTTTGTGATATAACATAAAGACATAAAAAAATCCGAAGTGTTACACTTCGGATTGATTTTTTTGTTAAACTTTTATGGTACAGCCTATAGCTCTAGTCTTAGTTTCTTTTATCTCTTTTCCATTCATTAAAGCATCTACAGCTTCTTCAACATACTTAGTGTTTACAGCTTCTGCATCTTTATAATTATCATCAATGGCTCCAATATATCTAACCACATTTCCTTTCTTGGTTTTCTCTAATAAATAAACATGTGGTGTTTTAGTAGCTCCATATTGAGGATAAATTTTTTGTCCATCGTCAAATAAATAAGGGAAAGTAAACCCTTTAGAAGCAGCTCTAGCTTTCATGGCATCCATACTATCTCCAGGCTGAACCTCTGGATTGTTAGGCATAATGGCTACAACCGGAAATCCTTTGGAGGCATACTTTTTATCTAAAGCTATAATCCTGTCTTCATACTGAACAGCATAAGGACATGTGTTACAAGTAAAAATCACGATATAACCTTTGGCATCTTTATAATCTGCCAAAGACACCATGTTTCCGTCAATGTTCTTTAATTTAAAATCTGTTGCGATATCGCCAACTTCATAACCATCAGACACAGAAGAAGTGTTCGCAGTAAAAGCACTTGCAACCAATACTATTGCAAATACAGCTATTGTTTTAATAAATTTCATAGTGCTTATTTTAAAAATTGTTTTAATTCGGTTTCAAGTTCCTCGTAAGTAAATGTTCTATCATAGAACTCACGTTTATCTTTGTTATATATAATGGTTACTGGAATGGCTCCATCCCAATTCTCATTTATTTTTGGAATCCATGTATTTTGGTCAACATCATCTAACACCAGGATTTTAGATTGCAAATCGTGTTTCTTTATAAAAGGTTTTAATTTTTTGTCATACTGATTCGGAAAGTCTAAACTCACTAGTATCACTTCCACGTTTTTATCATTATAATTCTTGTTTATTGCTTCAAAATGGGGCAATTCTTTAATGCAAGGCGCACACCACGTTGCCCAAAAATTGACCACGTAGGTTTTATCATCTTTTATATTCAAATAAGGCTCCAAACCATTAAAATCATGGATTTCAAGTTTGATATCATCATTTGATGGTACTTCAACTTTATTCTCATCTGTTTGGGCCGTTTCTGTTTTCTTTTCTGTTTTACAAGAAAGTGATAATAATACAAAAAGGACTAATAGTTGCTTCATCTTATAAAAATAGTGATTACAGAAATTTAATCTGCATGTTTAACACAAATTTAAATGTCATAAGTTTAACTAAATATTAAGATACTGTAATTATGGTAAACTATATTTTTATTTCATTAATTAAAAATTGAATATAATGAATTTAGGAGTCATCAAAATTACTACGCTACTGTTCTTTTTTACAAGTTTGCCATTTATAACTGCTAAAGCTGAAAAAAAAGTTCAAATCCAGGAGGCAACTGTTACTTGGAAAGCTTATAAAGTAATTGGTTTCCATGAAGGAACTGTAAACCTTAAAGAAGGTCATTTTACATTTGATAACGACCAACTTACTGGTGGAACTATTACAATGGATATTGCCTCTCTTGTTGTTACCGACTTGCCTGTAGACAAGCGTGGTAGGGTTGAAGACCATTTAAAATCTGATGATTTTTTTAGCACTGAAACTTATCCAACATCTACCTTACAGATCACTAATGTAAAGGGAGAAAAAGGTAAGTATTTAGTAACTGGTGACCTTACTATTAAAAATATTACAAATCCAATCACATTTAATTTGAATATTGTTGATAACGTTGCAACTACTGCTCTTAAAATTGACAGAACAAAATTTGATATTAAATTTAGATCTGCAAGCTTTTTTGATGGGCTAAAAAACAGAGCTATTGACAATGAATTTGACATTAATGTGTCATTAAAATTTGGAAATTAAAAACAACTTTATATATTTGAACAAACAAAATAAATGAACACAATTTTAAATCATACTTGGTGGTGGAATTCTCGAAACTAACATTCGTGAATTAACCTATCGTATATTTAAACAAAAATATCAAAAGGCTTGTCATTCACGACAAGCCTTTTTTTTATGACAAAAATATGTACCCATTAAAAACACATTATAAAAAAATACTAGCAGACACCATTACGCCTGTTAGCATATACTTAAAGATTCGAGACAAGTATCCTAATAGTATTTTGCTTGAGAGTAGTGATTACCATGCCAATGATAACAGTTTTTCATACATCTGCTGCAACCCAATTGCATCTATTAAAGTTGAAAATGAAGTTATCACTCAGAAATTTCCTGATGGTAGTCAATCAGTTTCAGAAACAAGTAAAACAGACGTAACCAACGAAATTCACAAATTCACCAAACAGTTTAAAGTTGACACTGATGAGCAGTTCAAGTTCATCAATAACGGAATTTTTGGTTATACAGCTTATGATGCAGTAAAATACTTTGAAGATATAGACATTTCAAAAAAGGAAGGTTCATTACAGATTCCTGATATTTATTATGCTGTTTATCAAAACATCATAGCCATCAATCACTTTAAAAATGAAGCTTATATCTTTGCGCATTGTTTTAATACTAAAAACAATGTTGATGATATTCTTCATTTAATCAAAGCTAAAAATTTTGCTTCATACGAGTTTTTCTCAAAAGGTGATATTTCTTCAAACTTAACTGATAATGAGTATAAAGAACATGTAGAGCTAGCAAAAAAGCATTGCGCTAGAGGTGATGTGTTTCAATTGGTTTTATCAAGAAAGTTTCAACAAAATTTTAAAGGCGATGAGTTTAACGTGTATCGTGCCTTGAGAAGCATCAATCCATCTCCTTACCTATTTTACTTTGATTATGGCAATTTCAAGATTTTTGGAAGTTCACCAGAAGCACAATTAGTAGTGAATAATGGTCAAGCTGAAATTCATCCAATCGCTGGAACATTTAAACGTACTGGAGACGATTTAAAAGATGCCGAACTTGCTGAAAAATTAGTAGAAGATGCCAAAGAAAACGCCGAACATGTTATGCTTGTTGACTTAGCGCGAAACGACCTAAGTAGAAATGGTAGTGAAGTAACCGTTGAAAAATATCGTGAAGTGCAGTTTTTTTCTCATGTAATTCACTTAGTAAGTAAAGTCACTGGGAAAAAGCATGATCATGTATCAACCATGCAAGTTGTGGCTGATACATTTCCAGCAGGCACACTTAGTGGTGCGCCAAAACATAGAGCCATGCAACTTATTGAAGATTATGAAAAAACAAGTAGAACGTTTTATGGTGGTGCTATTGGTTTTATGGATTTTGAAGGCAACTACAACCACGCCATTATGATTAGAACATTTTTAAGCAAAAACCATCAATTGCATTGGCAAGCTGGAGCAGGAATTGTATCAAAATCTAGTGCAAATGATGAATTACAAGAAGTATATAATAAGTTGGGAGCATTAACAAAAGCTATTACAATAGCAGAAAGAATATCGATATGAAAAAAGTATTAGTCATAGATAATTACGACAGTTTTACGTATAATTTAGTTCACTATCTAGAAGATTTAAATTGTGATGTTACTGTGGTTAGAAACGACAAATTAACTTTAGAGGACGTGAAACCGTTTCATAAAATAGTGCTATCTCCAGGTCCAGGAATTCCTGATGAAGCTGGACTTTTAAAAGCCATTATTAAAGAATACGCACCTACAAAAAGTATTTTAGGTGTATGCCTTGGTCAGCAAGCTATTGGAGAAGTTTTTGGAGGTAAAATTGTTAATCTTGATGAAGTTTATCATGGTGTGGCTACAAAAGTTTCTATTTGTGTAGAAGACGAATCTCTTTTTAGCGAATTAGATAAAAACATTGAAGTTGGACGCTATCATTCTTGGGTTGTTGATGCTAAACTGCCTGATTGTTTAGAAGCCACATCTTTTGATGAAAACGGACAAGTGATGTCGTTAAGACATCGAGAATATGATGTAAAAGGCGTGCAATACCATCCAGAATCTGTTTTAACTCCAGATGGAAAAAAGATTTTGGATAACTGGATTAATTCTTAAAGTATGAAAGAACTATTAAACAGACTAATAAACCACGAAAGCATCTCAAGTGAAGAAGCAAAACAAGTTTTGGTAAACATTTCCGAAGGACAATACAACCAAAGTCAAATAGCATCTTTCCTTACAGTATACATGATGCGAAGTATAACCCTTGAGGAATTGCAAGGGTTTCGTGATGCATTGTTAGAATTATGTATAGCTGTCGACTTGCAAGATTTTAACCCAATAGATTTGTGTGGAACTGGTGGTGATGGAAAAGACACGTTTAACATTTCAACCTTATCGTCATTCGTCACAGCTGGAGCAGGTGTTAATGTAGCAAAGCATGGTAACTATGGTGTGTCCTCAGCTTGTGGTTCTTCCAATGTTATGGAATATTTAGGCATTAAATTTTCAAACGATAAAGACTTTTTAAAAAAATCGATTGACACAACTGGAATCTGTGTTTTGCATGCGCCTTTATTTCATCCTGCCATGAAAAATGTAGCGCCAATTCGAAGAGAATTAGGTGTGAAAACATTTTTTAACATGCTTGGACCAATGGTAAACCCAGCGTTTCCTAAAAATCAAATGGTTGGTGTATTTAATTTAGAGTTGCAACGCCTTTATGGTTATTTATATCAGCAAACCGATAAAAATTATAGCATTGTTCACGCCTTAGATGGTTATGATGAAATTTCACTAACAGGAAAAACCAAAGTCATTTCTAATAACACTGAAACAATGTTTTCCCCTGAAGATTTAGGAGTTACCCAAATAAAACAAAGTGCAATTTTTGGAGGGAATACTGTTGAAGATGCAGCAAAAATTTTCGTCAATGTGATTAGCGGAAAAGGCACAGAAGCTCAAAATAATGTAGTATGTGCTAATGCAGGATTAGCTATTGCAACCTCAAAACAAGTGAGTCACAAAGAAGGGTTTGAACTTGCCAAAGAATCATTATTAAGTGGTAAAGCAAAAGCAACGTTGAATAAATTGATTGAATTGAGTACATAGTTTTTTAACGAATAAGTAAATTATTATTACATTTTACAATTGACTTGAAATTCCGACAAAGTCGGAAGCATCAATCTGCAGAAATAATGAGCGAAAAAATGTAACTGCGAAGCGCAGCTTCAAGCATGAAGTTTTGAAAGCGAATGTTCCGCAGGAATTTCCTCAGATTGATTTGATTTTTTGGTTCGTTTTGTATCAAGACAAAATGAACGGAAATAAAAATAATAACAAAAAAAATGAGATTTCCACTTTTGTGGGAAATAAATATGAATATACTAGACAAAATAGTAAAAGACAAACGTGTTGAAGTTGATCTTCGAAAAAAGGTAATTCCAATAAAGCAGTTAGAAAAATCTGTGTTGTTTCAAAGAAATACAGTTTCACTTGCTAAAAAATTAAGACACAGTGTTACTGGAATTATTGCTGAACACAAACGTCGTTCACCTTCAAAATCAATAATAAACAACAATTTAAATGTAAATGATGTTGCAAAAGGTTATGAAGCAGCTGGAGTTTGCGGAATGTCAGTCTTAACTGATGGGAAGTATTTTGGTGGTTCATTAGACGACTTACTACTCGCAAGAGCAAGTTGTAATTTACCTTTATTGCGTAAAGAATTTATTATTGATGAATATCAAATTATAGAAGCCAAAAGTTATGGTGCTGACGTTATTTTATTGATTGCTGCCATTTTAACTAGAGAAGAAATCAAGCAATTTTCGGAGTTAGCTAAAAGTTTGCAACTTGATGTGCTCTTGGAAGTACATAATGAAGCCGAATTGCATAAATCTATCATGCCTTCATTAGACATGCTTGGTGTTAACAATAGAAATTTAAAAACTTTTGAAGTTAGCTTAGACACTAGCAAAGCACTTAGCAAAATGATTCCCAATGAGTTTGTAAAGGTGTCTGAAAGTGGCATCAGTTCTATTGAAGCGATAAAAGAATTACAACCTTATGGTTATCAAGGTTTTTTAATTGGTGAGAATTTTATGAAATCGGAAAATCCTGGAGAGAGTGCAAAAGAATTTATTACTAAATTAAAAGGATGAGTTTGTCATTCCGCACTTGATGCGGAATCCACAATGAATCGAACATAAAATTAAATAGATTCCTGCCTACGCAGGAATGACAAAAAATATGAAACTAAAAGTTTGTGGTATGAAATACCAAGATAACATTGAAGCTGTTGCAAATTTGCAACCAGATTTTCTTGGATTTATTTTTCATGAACAATCACCTAGATATTTTGAAGGAGTAATACCTGATTTGCCAAAATCAATCCATAGAGTTGGAGTTTTTGTCGATAAAACTGTGGAATTCATTGCTAACCAAATTGAAAAACATAAGCTATCAGCAATTCAGTTACATGGTCATGAATCACCTGAAATGTGCAGAATTCTTAAATCAACAAATGCAAAAGTGATTAAAGTATTCTCAATAAAAGACACCTTTGACTTTTCAGTGTTAGCTCCTTACGAAGAGGTTTGTGATTACTTTTTATTTGACACGAAAGGAAAACTTCCAGGAGGAAATGGCTACACTTTTGATTGGATTGTTTTAAATAAGTATCCTTCAGCGAAACCCTTCTTTTTAAGTGGTGGAATTGGATTAGATCAAGTTGAAGACTTAAAACGATTTCAAGAAAGTACTGCTTCAAAATATTGCTATGCCATTGATGTAAATAGTAAATTTGAAATCGAAGCAGGATTAAAAAATATCGAAGAATTAGGAACATTTAAAGACTATTTATCATTTAATGGTTAAAAAAGAAAATCAGGATAAATTAATAACCAAGGATATTAAAAACACTTGAAGTTCCGACAGAGTCGGAAACCATCAAAATTCAGAAATAGTGAACGAAGGAATGGAGATGCAAAGCGAAGCTTTAAGCACGCAATTCCGAAAGTGAATGATGCTTTAGCAATTTCCTAATTTTGATTTGATTTTTTGGTTCGTTTTGTATCAAGACAAAATGAACAGAGATAAAAAACAAAAGTTTAATTAAAAAGATTCCTGCCTACGCAGGAAATTATTATGAGTTATAATGTTAACGAAAAAGGATATTATGGAGAATTTGGAGGCGCTTTCATTCCGGAAATGCTATATCCAAATGTAGAAGAGTTACGCCAAAACTACCTAAAGGTAATGGCTGAACCTGAATTTCAAAATGAGTTCAATCAACTCTTAAAAGATTATGTAGGTCGTCCTTCTCCACTCTATTTTGCAAAGCGATTATCCAAAAAATACAACACAAAAATTTACTTAAAACGTGAAGATTTAAATCATACAGGAGCACATAAAATCAATAATACTATTGGTCAGATTTTAATGGCAAAACGATTAGGCAAAAACCGAATCATTGCCGAAACAGGTGCTGGACAACATGGTGTGGCTACAGCAACCGTTTGTGCTTTAATGGGATTAGAATGTATCGTATATATGGGCGAAATTGATATTGCTCGTCAGGCACCAAATGTGGCCAGAATGAAAATGCTTGGTGCAACTGTAGTGCCTGCAACATCTGGAAGCAAAACACTTAAGGATGCAACTAATGAAGCCATTCGCGATTGGATTAATAATCCTGTTGATACACATTACATCATTGGTAGTGTTGTTGGCCCTCATCCTTATCCAGATATGGTAGCTCGTTTTCAAGCCATTGTTTCCGAAGAAATCCAAAGGCAACTTAAAGAACATGAAGGCACCACAAAACCAGATTACGTTGTAGCCTGTGTTGGTGGCGGCAGCAATGCTGCTGGTGCTTACTATCATTTTTTAGAGGATACTGATGTGAACTTAATAGCTGTAGAAGCTGCTGGCTTGGGCGTCGATTCTGGTGAAAGTGCTGCGACGTCAGTTTTAGGCAAAGAAGGCATTATTCATGGTAGTAAAACCTTATTGATGCAAACCAACGATGGACAAATAACCGAACCTTATTCTATTTCTGCTGGATTGGATTATCCAGGTGTTGGACCAATGCATGCACATTTGTATAAATCTGGTCGTGCAGAATTTATCTCGATTACTGATGATGATGCCATGACAGCTGGTTTGGAGTTATGTAAACTTGAAGGTATTATACCAGCCATTGAAAGCTCTCATGCTTTAGCCATTTTTGAAAAAAAACAGTTTCAACCAAATGATATTGTGGTAGTAAGCTTGTCAGGTCGTGGTGATAAAGATTTAGAAACATATATTAAGCATTTTAAATTGTAATGTCATTCCGAACAAAGTGAGGAATCTCATCAAAAGATTGCCACGTCACTTCGTTCCTCTCAATGACACAAAAAATAAACAATGAACAGAATCAACCAAAAACTACAAGAAGACAAAAGGTTACTATCCATCTATTTCACAGCTGGATACCCAAATATTGATGATACAGTAAGCATCATTCAAAACTTAGAGAACAATGGTGTTGATATGATTGAAATCGGTCTCCCTTTTAGTGATCCTTTAGCTGATGGTCCAACCATTCAAGCAAGCTCTACTCAAGCCCTAAAAAATGGCATGACCACTGAAGTACTTTTCAATCAGCTAAAAGACATCAGAAAATCGGTAACCATTCCATTGATTATCATGGGATATTTTAACCCAATGCTACAATATGGAGTGGAAGCCTTTTGCAAAAAATGTCAAGAGATTGGTATTGATGGCTTGATTATTCCTGATTTGCCAGTAGATGTGTATCACGACGAATACAAAACTACTTTCGAAAAATATGGATTGATTAATGTATTCCTAATCACACCTCAAACCAGTGACGAACGCATTAGATACATCGATTCCATTTCAAACGGATTTATTTACATGGTGAGTAGCGCTAGTACAACTGGAGCTAAATCTGGTTTTGGAGATGAACAAACCGCTTACTTTAAGCGAATTGCAAATATGAAGTTAAAGAATCCTCAAATTGTAGGCTTCGGCATTTCTAACAACGAAACCTTTACACAAGCCACTAAATACGCCAAAGGTGCTATTATTGGTAGTGCCTTTGTAAAGCATGTGACGAATGAAGGTGTCCATACGATTGATATGTTTGTAAAAAAGATTCTTATTTGATAATCGTTTAAAAACAGCTAACTTTCGTCAAAAGTTTTCTTATGTCAAAATCATCCAGACGAAGTTTTATAAAAAAGAATCTTTTAAGCGGACTCTTTTTAACCTCTGCTGCTCCTTTATTAAGCGCTGAAAATGCATTGCGATCCAAACGCGATATTCCAAGTTTAAAACCTTACACCAGCGATTATAATAATATAGATTGGAACAACGTTCGCGAGCAATTTCTATTTGCGAAAGATTACCATTACCTCAACACTGGAAGCCTTGGTCCTTCTCCAAGAATTGTGCTTGACACGGTTTATGAAACCATGGAAAGATTAGAAACGTCAACAAGTCATGGAAGACACGAAATTGATGAAACTCATGAAAAAGCAGCAAAATTCTTAAACGTTACTGCAGATGAAATAGCATTTACTCGTAATGCAACCGAAGGCTTAAACATTGCTGCAAGAAGTTTACGATTAAAACCTGGTGATGAAATTATCATTTCCACGCACGAACATGTTGGAGGCGCTTCACCTTGGATGGCTCTTGCTAAAGATTTTGGTGCTGTGGTCAAGTTGGTAGATTTAGATTTTAATGGTGAGGACAACCTTCAAATCATAAAAGACGCTATTACTCCAAAAACCAAAGTCGTTGCTTTTTCACATATTACCTGTACTACAGGAATGAAGCTTCCTGCAAAAGATATTGTACAACTTTGCCGAAGTAAAGGCATTTATTCGTGTATTGATGGTGCACAATCGCTTGGTATGTTTCCCATAGATTTAAGAGATATCAATCCTGATTTTTACGCAAGCTCTGGACACAAATGGCTGTTTGGACCAAAAGGAACTGGTGTTTTATTTATTAATAAAAACATTATAGAACATATTGACCCTGTATTTGCAGGCGCTTATACTGATAGTAAATTTGACTTAAATACACTTACCATGGACTATAGACATAGCGCACAACGTGAAGAATATGGTACTCGAAACACACCAATCACTTTAGGTATAGGAAGCGCTATAGATTTTATTAACACCATAGGAATTGAAAACGTTGCAAAAAGAGGCAGAGAACTCGTCACTCATTTTAGAAAAGGAATTGCTAACACGCCTGAAATTGAAATTTTAACACCTGAGAGTGAACGCTATTCAGCTTCAATGCTAACCATAAGAATCAAAGGCAAAGACAATCTTAAATTAAACCCAATACTCAATAAAGAAAAGAAGTTACGCATGAGAGGTATTTATGAAAATAACATTAATGGTATTCGTATATCGTTTGCCATCTTTAATAGTTTTCAAGAAGTTGATGTATTAGTAAACAGTTTAAAAGAAATCGTAAAGAAATGAAACTATTAAACGATTGGAAACTCATCATTATAGCCTGTTTAACATTGGGCTTAGCACCTTTTTTCCCTGAACCGCATATTGTTGGAAAACTCAAATGGATAGCTGGTGCTGCTGCTGGCATGAAACCAATGGACTGGTTTGATGTATTACTTCACGGATTGCCATGGCTATTATTAATACGTCTAATCATTATTAAAACCTTCAAAAAGAATACTGTCTAGCAAAGCTTTAACACTTAAATTATTGATTTTAAGATAGTATTAGTAAAGTTTTATTCTTTTTTCATTAAGTTGTTATTGAATCATAAAAACAAAGAAATCATGGGAATTATTGAAGATAAAAAGAAATTTAAAATATCGAAAAAACAGACAAATCCGACAAATCCGACTGGTAATGTGAATCAAAAAACAAACCAGTTTGATATTGATGAGAAAACCATAAAGAAACAACAAGTTAAAAAGTAAAAATTACGACTTGAAAAATCAAAAAAGCCTATTCTATTTAGAGTAGGTTTTTTTAGTTTATATTCACATCATAATTTAACAGATTATGGCGCTTAACATTGTTTTAATTGAACCAGAAATCCCAAACAACACAGGAAACATTGGTCGTTTGGCCTTAGCTTCAGGTTCTAATTTGCATTTGGTAAAACCCTTTGGTTTTGAGATTGATGATACGCGATTAAAACGTGCTGGCTTAGATTATTGGCAATATTTAAACGTTACTTATTACGATAATATTGACGAATTCTTTTCTAAAAACAAAACCGCTAACATGGTGTTTTTATCAAGTCATGGCGCAAAAGATTATGATGAGATTCCTTTTGAATACAATCTATTTTTAGTGTTTGGAAAAGAATCGGTTGGCTTACCAAAACATATTTTAAATGACCATCCAGAAGCACTTTACAAAATACCTTTATACAGTAAGCATGTACGTAGTTTGAATCTAGCCAATGCGGTGAGTATTGTGGTTTATGAAGGGCTGAAAAAACTCTATAAAAGTTTATAATTTTTCAAAACTCTTATTTACCCTCATTTCATCAAGTCGTATGTCGTGAGGTTCTAAGGGAACTTTTTCAATATTCTGAAAAGGGTAAAATACACCTATTTTTAGAGCACTTAGATGGTTAACTATAAAATTATCGTAGTAACCTCCACCATAACCCAATCTGTAATTGGTGTTGTCAAACGCTAATCCTGGGACAATAATTAAATCGTAAGTACCTGTAAATTCTTCGGCATTGGCTGGATGACTTGTGCCAAACACACCTTTTTCCAATTCATCTAACGATGCCAACACTAAATTTTGCAATTTGCGTTTTGGAAGTGTTTTAGGAGTAATTACCATAATATTCTCTTGCAATAATTTTTCGATTAATGGTGTTATGTTTATTTCTGAGCCCATTGGTAAATAACAATGAACCGTTTTACAGTCTCGTTTTTGTATTGTTTGCCATAACGAATCGCAAATCCATTGGTCATACTCTTTTTTAATTCGTCTTGGCAGCCTTGCTCTTTTAACCAACATTGTATTTCTTAAATCCTTTTTTTCTTCAGAAATGGTCATTACATACTTTTTTAGTTTACATCTTATAAAGGTATTGTATTATCTAATAATCTATAAAATTAAAATGTCAATAATTGTTAAAGATCACACAAACCACTTATATTCTTTTATTTCACTCAACTTAATTTAAAATTCAGTAACTTCGTATTACCCTGAATCACAAAATATTAATATTATGAAACCATTTTTAAAATTTACACTTAGCCTATGTTTACTTTTATGCTTTTCAATAAGCAGTCAAGCACAACATGAAATTACAAACATTTCATCAGGTAAAATTGTTGACAACGAAAACCTCTTTAAAAAAGCTGAAATAACAGCATTGGAATCTCAGATAAAAGATTTCATTAAAGCAACAAAAATACCAATGAGTATCATGGTTGCCTCATTATCAAATAATTCTCTTGACACAAATCAATGGTCAATTGGTACAATTGAGAGTCCCAAAGGGATTATAGTGGTTATTAGTAAGTCATCAAAAGTAATCAGTTTTGGAATTGGAAAAGAACTTTCAAGAACCTTAACCAAAGACAAAGTTGATGGAATTTTAAATACTCAAGTACTTCCTGAATTTGCAAAAAAGCAATATAAAACAGGCATTAGTAATAGCATAAATGAGCTTTTAAAATTGCTTGTACATTAGTTTTAAAGCATCAATAAATACTAATAAAAATAATCCTTTAAAAACAACATACTTCCTTTTTATGTTGTTCCTTTATATTGATGCCTTTTTTTAAAAGAAAAACAAATCAACTCAATTAATTGAGTGATACAATTTTTCGTAACTTTAATCCTTTAACAACCAACCAACTTCAATATGAAAACTATTAAACTTCTCCTATTGTTAACCATAACAATAAGCAGTTGCTCCTCTCCTACAACTTATGACGTTTTAATAAAAAACGGAACCATTGCTGACGGTTCAGGAAACCCAACTTACTTTGGTAGTGTTGGCATAAATGCTGATACTATTGCGGCGATTGGTGAACTTAAAAACGCCAAAGGCAACCTTGAAATAGATGCTACAGGTTTAGTCGTGGCTCCAGGATTCATCAACATGCTGTCTTGGGCAACAGAATCTCTAATTGAGGACGGAAAATCACAAGGTGATATCAGACAAGGAGTTACTTTAGAAGTGTTTGGAGAAGGATGGTCAATGGGACCATTATCCGAAAAAATGAAGCAAGAAATGCCAACAAGTCAAGGTGATATTAAATACGACATCGATTGGTCTACGCTTGATGAATATCTACAATCTTTAGTAAAACGAGGCATTTCGCCAAACGTTGCGTCTTTTATTGGTGCCACTACAGTGCGAATCAATCATATTGGTTATGAAGATCGTGCTCCAACTGACGAAGAAATGGAGTCCATGAAAGCTATGGTAAGACAGGCTATGGAAGATGGTGCTCTTGGTGTTGGTTCCTCTCTTATTTATGCACCTGCTTTTTATTCTTCAACCGAAGAACTTATTGAATTGTGCAAAGTCGCTTCAGAATATGATGGCATGTATATTAGTCACATGCGAAGTGAAGGTAATCGTATTATGGAAAGTATTGATGAACTAATGCGCATTGCCAATGAAGCCAATATTAGAGCGGAAATTTATCACTTAAAAATGAGCGGAAAAGAAAACTGGAATAAATACGACGATGTAATTAAAAAAATAGATTCTGCTAGAGCTGCAGGATTACACATTACTACAGACATGTACACCTATGTTGCAGGAGCAACTGGTTTAGATGCTTCCATGCCACCTTGGGTTCAAGAAGGCGGTTACGAAAAATGGTCTGAACGTTTACAAGATCCTGCTATACGTAAAAAGGTGTTGGAAGAAATGACAACACCAACAGATGAATGGGAAAACTTGATGTATGCAGCTGGAACTCCAGATAACCTTTTATTAGTTGGTTTTGAAAATGATAGTTTACGTCATTACACAGTGAAAACCTTAGCTGAAGTTTCTAAAATTCACGGAAAATCTCCTGAAGAAACTGCTATGGATTTAGTTGTTACTGATGGTAGTCGCGTTGGCACAGTTTACTTTTTAATGACCGAAGATAATGTGAAAAAACAAGTCGCTTTACCTTACATGAGTTTTGGCTCTGATGCAGGTTCGATGGCTCCTGAAGGTGTGTTTTTAAATTCATCTACACATCCAAGAGCGTATGGGAATTTTGCAAGAGTTCTAGGAAAATACGTGAGAGATGAAAACATAATTTCTATTGAAGAAGCCGTTAGAAAATTAACCTCTTTGCCAGCTTCAAACCTTAAAATTAAGAAACGTGGAAGTCTTACAGAAGGTTATTTTGCCGACTTAGCCATTTTTAATCCTGAAACCATTCAAGACCATGCAACTTTTGCAGAGCCGCATCAATACTCCACAGGAATGGTTCATGTTTTTGTAAATGGCGAGCAAGTACTTAAAGATGGTGAACACACTGGAGCAACTCCTGGACAAGTTGTGAGAGGTCCTGGTTATAAAAATTGATTATGACTATTGATATTTACCAAATTGATGCCTTTACAAATAAACTATTTGGAGGTAATCCAGCAGCTGTTTGCCCTTTAACAGAATGGCTTCCAGATGAAACTTTATTAAACATTGCTAAGGAGAATAATTTGGCTGAAACCGCCTATTTTATTCATAAAAAGGATAATATATTTCATTTGCGTTGGTTTACTCCAGAAATAGAAATGGATCTTTGTGGTCATGCCACTTTAGCATCTGCTTTTGTTATTCTTAACTGTCTCTATTATGATTTTGATAATGTAGTTTTTGAAACCATGAGCGGCGAACTGAAAGTTTCAAGAAGCGGCGAATTCTTAGAAATGGATTTTCCATCTCGCCCTCCAATACCTTCAGATTTACCACAGATTATAAAAACATCATTAAGTAAACAACCAATGGAAGTCTTTAAAGCAAGGGATTATGTGTTGTTGTATGACTCAGAAGATGATATCAAAAATTTAAAAGTAAGCGCTTCCATTTTGGAAGGCATCAATTTAGACTCTGGAGGAATTATTGTGACGGCAAAAGGAAATCGCTCCGATTTTGTATCACGCTTTTTCACACCTGGAGCTGCTGTATTTGAAGATCCTGTAACTGGTTCTGCGCATTGCACATTAGTACCTTTTTGGGCTGAACGATTGGGCAAAAATGAGTTACATGCCTTTCAAATTTCAGAACGAAAAGGCGAACTGTTTTGTAAATTAGTAAAAGATAGTGTGTTTATTAAAGGAAAAGCAATTAAATATCTTCAAGGAACAATTGAAGTTTAATTAACAGGGAAATCAAAATACGTATCAGGAAAAGGTTCACCTCTTAGCGTAAAGTGCCACCATTCTTTGGTATAAAATCTAAAACCATGTTTCATCATAATGGTTTGTAACAGCATTCTATTTGCTCGTTGTTGAGCTGTTAAGTCGCTATTGGCAATCCACGATTCAGGTCCAAAAAAGTCATAAGGACTTCCCATATCAAGAGGTTCACAGGTATTTATATCTACCAAGGTAATATCCATAGTACTGCCTCTACTGTGACCAGATTGCGAAGAGATATAGCCTTCTTGAAACAAATGTTGCTTTTTTACTTTTGGATAAAATGCGTTTTTATTAATAGTGTCATTTAAATCGCGAGCCCAACGTACAAAATGATTGACAGCTGTTTGTGGTCTGTAGCTATCATAAATCATAATAGATAAGTTGTATTGTTTCAACTCTTCTTGTACATGTTTTAAAGTTTCTGCGGCTTGAACGGTTAAAATCGCAACTTCTTTTTTATAACCATCTACAGGTTTTCCTAAAAAATTATTATTGGAAAAATAACGAAGTTCAACTTTAATCGTTGGGATCACATCCTCAACATACACAAAACCTTTAGGCAATTGTGCTGATACTATTCCGAAACAAAACAGCAACAAAAAAGTAAATTTAATATTCATATTAAAGCTATTAACGCTAATTTAGAGAAATAATTTTTAACATGGCAAAAGGGTTTGACCTAAAATTAAGAGATGCTGATATTTGGTATTATCCCAGCTTTTTTTCTAGAGAAGAAAGTGGATACTATTTTCATAAATTATTAAAAACAACCGCTTGGCAACAAGATGATATCACTGTCTTTGGTAAGACCTATAAGCAACCTCGACTAACAGCTTTGTATGCTAATAATGAAAAGACGTATTCTTATTCAAATATAATCATGTATCCTCATTTATTTACGAATGAGCTTCTAGACATAAAGCATAAAATTGAAACAGTCATTGACAAAAACTTCACTACGTGTTTGCTCAATCTCTATCGTGATGGGCAAGATAGCAATGGTTGGCATGCAGATAATGAAAAAGAACTTGGCAAAAAGCCAGTTATAGCCTCTGTAAGCTTTGGAGCAAACAGGATGTTTCATTTAAAACACAGATATGATAAGAATTTAAAACGCAAACTTGTTTTGGAGACTGGAACTTTGTTAGTTATGAAAGGTGAAACGCAACATTATTGGTTACATCAAATCCCTAAAACAAAAAAGAAAGTGGAAGCACGAATTAATTTAACTTTCAGAATAATAAAATAAAAAGCCGAGTTCCCTCAAACTCGGCTTTTCTCAATTTGCTTTTTTTATTATGCAGTAGATTTAGGGTCTCTAATTCCAAAACATAATGCAAATATTAATTAATTAATCCATTGAACTAAAAACTAAATTTTAGTACACTTCAAAAATAAAAGATAATTTCAAATCATCGTTAAAAAACATTATAAAATCGATGAAATGCATATAATTTTAACATTTATCGTTTAAATAATTAAAATTATCGATGAAATGCATAATTACATTTAACTAATTCAGTCAATTATTTTTCTCAAACTGAAATAAGCGATATATGATTTTCGTTATGAAATGACTAAAATTTGATAGTTAATTTAATGGAAACCATTACTTTCGAAAAAAACTTATTTTTTATGAAATTCAAACTGTTTTTCGTTCTCTATTTAATGTCATTTTGCATATTCTCTCAAGAGTTAACCTTTACTCCAAAAGATATCACTATTAATGAATTTATTGATGGTACATTATTAATTCCTAATGATGTTGAAAAACCAAATCTTGCCATCATTATAGCAGGTTCTGGACCAACTGATAGAAATGGAAATCAAAATATGTTAAAGAATAATTCTTTGAAAAAATTAGCTGAAGAATTAAGCAAAGAAGGGCTTGCAACTTTTAGATACGACAAACGCATTGTGAAGCAAATAAGAAAAAACAATGTTGATATGAACATTAGGTTTGATGATTTTATTACTGATGCCATTTCTGTTCTCAACTATTTTAAAAATAACGATGCTTTTAACAAAGTTTACATCATTGGACATAGCCAAGGAAGTTTAGTTGGAATAGTCGCTGCAAAAGAAGGTGCCGATGGTTTTATATCATTGGCTGGAGCTGGAAAACCAATTGATGAAGTTATTATAGATCAAGTAACTGCTACTGCTCCAATGTTCACAGAAGACACAAAACGTGTGTTTTCTATAATGAAGGAAGGAAAAACAACTACAGATTTTCCTCAAGCTTTAATATCAATTTTTAATCTTGAAGTACAACCTTTCATGATGAGTTGGATGGCTTATAATCCGCAAGAAGAAATTCGCGATTTAGAAATTCCTGTTCTTATTATTAATGGAACTAAAGATTTACAAGTTTCAGAAGATGAAGCTAATCTTTTGCACTCAGCCAATACAAATTCAACTTTAAAGATTATTGAAAAAATGAACCACATTTTGGTGCCAATTGAAGGAGATACTCTAGAAAACTCAAAATCTTACAATGAATCTCAACGCAAAATTTCAGGGGAATTGATTCAATCAATAGTTGTTTTCACGAACAACAATAAATAGCAAATTCTACATTTAAAAGATATATTTTACATTTAATCGATAAAATATTGCGTTTTATCGAACTTTTTATATACATTTGACATCGCTAACCACAAGTTAGCCATACATAAACCCCAAATTATGTAGCAAATGAATAAACAATACCTACTTATGGCTATGTGTTTACTGACCTCTTGGTTTAGTATTTCACAAGAATTTACTTTAGGAGCTCGTGGTGGCTTTAATCACTACACCATTGGTGATATCAATTCTCGTGGTGGCTCCATTGAAGTCGGAAAACCAAATGAATTGTTTTCTCCCAAAAAAGAATTGGGCACACAATTTGGTGCATTCTTAAATATTGAATTCGGCAAATTGTTAATTCGTCCAGAGATAAACTTTTCATCTTCAAAAAACAAATACGACTTTCCAGACAATGATGCTTTTTGGAAAAGGTCAAGAATAGATGTTCCAATACTTTTAGGATATGAAGTTTTTGATCCAATTACCATATATATTGGTCCAGGCTTTAACTTTTTTAAAGATGCTACTCTTGATGGTGTTCAAGTAACATCATATAGTGATGGAGGACCTGATCTTGAAAATACAGCAATGCACCTTAATTTTGGAGTTATGGTAAGAGTTAGCCGCTTTGGAATTGATTTGCGCTATGAAATGAACTCAAAAGAAACAGAAGAAGAATTATTGGATATAGTTAAAAGTCAGTATGGCGTAAATCTAGTCGATATACGATCTTACAAACCAAATATTTTAAGTTTAAGTATATTCATTGATATTTTAAAAACAGATAAAGACGATATAGGTGGATTCTTCACAGGTATCTTCAAGAGCAATAATTGTTATTGTCCCTATTAAGTAAATATACCATATACTAAAAATGTAAAAAAGCACCTAAATAGGTGCTTTTTTACTACTAACCAACCAAAATTGTTACTACGTTTTATAAAAAGTAACCACACTTTTAAAAACTCTTATGTAGCAACACAATTATATAGTCAATCATCGTGCCAAAAATTAATTTTAAAATAAAATATTAAATTTAAAATTATTTTCATATCTTTATGATATCATTTTAATATCATTAAATCTAATATCATGAAAGAAGAGAAAATTATTGTCCCAGCAAACGGCTACATCATGTTGTTTCTATTTTTACTATTATTTATTGGAGGCATCGTATCAATAATTGTTTTTCAAAATCCTTGGTTCGTATTTTCAGTAGTAACAGCTATTTTTATTGCACCAGGTTTTATTATGGTACAACCTAACAATTCAAGAGTACTATTGCTTTTTGGAAAATATGTTGGCACTGTTAAAAAAAACGGTTTCTATTGGGTAAATCCTTTTTATACTAAAAAGAAAATTTCCTTAAGAGCAAGCAACTTTGATAGTGAGCGTCTAAAAGTAAATGACAAACTTGGTAATCCAGTAATGATTAGCACTATTTTGGTTTGGCGTGTACAAAACACATATAAAGCAGCCTTTGACGTAGATAATTTTGAGAATTTTGTTCGTGTACAAACTGATGCTGCTGTTAGAAAACTAGCTAGTATGTATCCTTATGACAATTTTGCTGATGAAGGTCATCAAGAAGATATCACCTTACGTTCGAGTGTTAACGAAGTTAGTGAAGCTCTAGAAAAAGAAATTGATGAGCGCTTATCCATTGCTGGTATCGAAGTTCTTGAAGCACGTATTGGCTATTTGGCCTACGCTCAAGAAATTGCAAATGCCATGCTAAAACGCCAACAAGCCACAGCCATTGTTGCAGCAAGACATAAAATTGTTGAAGGTGCTGTGAGTATGGTGGAAATGGCTTTAGAGGAGTTAGGCAAAAAACAAATTGTTGATTTAGACGATGAACGTAAAGCAGCCATGGTAAGTAACTTAATGGTGATTCTTTGTGGTGATAAGGATGCATCGCCAATTGTAAATGCAGGAACGTTAAACCATTAGAAAAAACTAATGGTTAACTTAAGCATATATATGGTGAGATGTTTTAGTGATATGCTTAAAACTAATAATGGCTATATTAAAAAAGAAATTATATATGGCTTAGTGTTAGCTGTTATTATTGAAATTGTTGTCTGCATATTCTTAAACAAAAAATTCAATAAATGAAAAATGAAAGACCACGCATAAAAGTGCCCTTTGAAGCAATTGATATTATAATAGAAATTGCATCAATAACATTACTTATATTAATGTGGTGTTATTGTATTTTTAATTATGCAGAACTTCCAGATACAATAGCAACACATTTCAATGCCGTTGGAGTTCCTGATGATTATGGCAGCAAACAAACCATTTGGCTGATACCAATAATAGCAACAGCTATGTACATTGGCTTGTTCATATTAAATAAATATCCACATATACATAACTACATGATAAATATTACTGAGGAAAATGCATTAAAAAACTATAGATTCAGTACAAGAGTATTAAGAATAGTAAATTTTTTATGTGTGTTATTATTAGCTTATGTAAGCTATGCAATTATAGAATCAGCTTTTGGAAAACGCTTTGAACTTGGGAGCTGGTTTGTACCTCTTGTTATTGGTTTTAGTATCGTCCTACCAATTATTCTATTAGTTTATATGAAAAAATTGAATAAATAAAAATAAAATGGCGAAGAAGAAAGCTTTCGCGTTGCGAGTTAATGAAGATATGCTAAAAGCTATTGAAAAATGGGCTTCCGATGAGTTTAGAAGCACCAATGGACAAATAGAGTGGATGCTCATGGAAAGTTTAAAAAAAGCAAAGCGCGATCCAAAAAAATCTTAAAACAATCTTAAAATTTTAATATAATAAGCTAAAAAGAAATTATTCTTTTACATTTATGATGACTAACCAACCACACATTGAAAAATTTAATTTTAACCTTCGCCTTAGTTGCCTTTTTTATTGGCTTTTCCCAAACTAAAACTATTCATGTTAAATATATAAATCAACCAATAAAAATAGATGCTATTTTAGACGAAGCACCTTGGTCTGAAGCTGAAGCAGCAACAGATTTTTGGCAACATTTCCCAACAGATTCCCTTCAAGCAAAACAACAGGCCGAAATAAAAATGCTGTTTGATGACAGAAACCTGTATGTAGGCATGAAAGTAAATTCTTCAAATAACGAATTTATTATTCCATCATTAAGGCGTGATTTTAGAGCATCTGGAAATGATAACATTAGTGTACTATTTGACACCTTTAATGATGGCACAAATGCTTTTTTCTTTGGCACAAACCCTTTAGGAGTATTAAGGGAAGCACTTATTTCAGGTGGTGGTGCCGAAGTTAGTGGCTTTGATACATCTTGGGATACAAAATGGATTGGAGAAACCGCCATGCATGACACTTATTATATAGTAGAGTGGATGATTCCTTTGTCTGCTTTTAAATACAGAGAAGGAGAAACAAAATGGCGCTTTAACAGTTATCATTTTGACACTAAAGACAACGAAAGAAACACTTGGATAAACATTCCGCAAAATCAACCCATTTTCAGTCTTGCTTATATGGGAGATATGATTTTTGAAAAACCCTTAGGAAACTCAAAAACACCAATATCATTAATTCCTTATGTAAATACTTTGATTGGTAAAGATTATGAATCCAATAAATCAACATCAGATTTTAAATTTGGTGGTGATGCTAAAATGACCATTGGGAATAGTTTGAATTTAGATCTTACTATAAATCCAGATTTCTCACAAGTAGAAGTAGACCAACAGGTAACAAACCTTACACGTTTTGAGATTTCTCTGCCAGAACGTCGTCAATTTTTTATTGAAAACAGTGATCTTTTCTCAAACTTTGGTGATGATCGTGATTCAAACCCATTTTTCTCAAGACGTATTGGTATTGCAAAAGACATCGATGGAAATAGCATACAAAACGATATTATTGCTGGTGTACGACTTAGTGGAAAAATTAACAACAACACACGAATTGGAATTTTAAGCATGCAAACTACTGAAGATATTGCAAACGAAATTCCAACAAGAAACAACTCTGTTTTTACGATTCAACAAAAAATGTTCAGTCGCTCTAATTTGAGTGTTATGTTTATCAATAAACAAGCAACAAAAGATTACGACTTTTTAGCAAACGAGGATCGCTATAATCGAATTTTAGGGATCGATTACAATTTAGCATCAGCTGACAATACTTGGGTTGGAAAATATTTTCTTCATAAGTCGTTTTCTCCTGATGTAAACAATAAAGATATGTCTGCTGGAGCTACTACACAATATAACAGTCGTAATTGGAATTTTAGAGCAGGAGCTGTATTTGTTGGTGATAATTACAGAACTGATTTAGGGTTTTTAAGACGAACTGATGTTTTTAAAATAAGCCCAAAAATTGAACGCGTATTTTGGCCAAAACGAGGGCAAGTGCAAAAACATAGCTTCTCCATTTCTCCTTTTTATCTGTGGAGACCAGAGCAAAATTGGGAAAATTCAGATTATACCATAGTATCAAGCTGGTCTGCTGATTTTCAAAATACGTCAAGGGTTCAACTTGAAATGTTTAACCGTTATACACATTTGTATGACACGTTTGATCCAACTCATAAAGATGGAGCAACTCCATTACCTGAAGGTGATTATTATTACACTAGTTATGAAGCCAGTTACAATTCTGATCAGAGAAAACAATTTTCCTTTAATATAGGTCCAAGCATAGGTAAATTTTACAATGGTGAAAAATACTCCTTACAAACTCAACTAACTTGGAGATTACAGCCATATTTTTCAGGAAGCGTTCAAATTAACTATGATGACATAAGACTACCTGATCCCTATCCTGATGCCAAAATCTGGTTAATTGGCCCAAAGCTAGATGTTACTTTTAATAAAAACTTGTTCTGGGCTACCTTTATTCAATACAGTACCCAAAGTGAAAATTTTAGTGTAAACACAAGAATGCAATGGAGATTTGCACCATTATCAGATTTATTTGTAGTTTACAATGATAATTATTTTACAGACAATGTATTTGCTCCAAGAGTACGTTCATTTAATGTTAAACTAACGTATTGGCTAAATATTTAAACACTTATGGAAAATACACCTTTTTTTACCAATGACGCTATTGTTTTTGGACTACTCATGCTTGCCTTAGGGTTTGTGTTTTACACTGAATCAAAAACCTCAGGGTTTTGGTCTAAATTTTACAAATATATTCCTGGACTACTCATGTGCTACATGATTCCAGCAACATTCAATTCTTTAGGGTTAATATCTGCCGATCTAACACAAACATACTATGTAGCCAGTCGTTATTTATTACCAGCCTCATTGGTTCTATTAACCATTAGTATAGATCTTAAAGCTGTTTTTAATTTAGGATGGAAAGCCTTGATAATGTTCTTTACAGGAACCTTAGGAATCGTTATTGGTGGTCCATTAGCTATATTGCTAATTTCAACATTTTCACCTGAAACTGTTGGTGGAGCTGGTTTTGAAGCTGTTTGGAGAGGGCTTGCAACCTTGGCTGGAAGTTGGATTGGTGGAGGTGCCAATCAGGCGGCAATGCTAGAAATTTATGAATATGACCAAACACTATATGGAGGTATGGTTTTGGTTGATATTGTAGTTGCTAATATATGGATGGCAGTTCTATTATTAGGAATTGGTAAACGCAAAAAAATAGACAAATGGCTCAAAGCCGATAACACAGCTATTGATGAGCTACAAAGCAAAGTGCAGAACTTTACCGAAAAAATCACTCGAAATCCATCATTGACAGATTTAATGATGATTTTAACCTTTGCCTTTGTTGCAGTAGGAATAGCACACTTTGGTTCAGAGAAAATATCAACATTTTTAAACGAAAACTTTGAAGTTGTAAGTAACCCAAAAAGTGCCTTATCATCTTTTGGTAGCAGTTTTTTCTGGCTTATTAGTATTGCCACTTTAATTGGAATTTTATTATCCTTTACAAAAGCAAAAAACTACGAAGGTGCTGGAGCTAGTAAAATTGGTAGTGTTTTTATTTATATCCTTGTTGCAACTATAGGTATGAAAATGGATTTAGGTAAAATCTTTGAAAATCCAGGTTTAATTCTCATCGGTTTAGTTTGGATGGCTATTCACGCTGGATTATTGATTTTAGTTGCCAAACTTATTAGAGCACCTTATTTCTTTTTGGCTGTGGGCAGTCAAGCTAATGTTGGTGGAGCAGCCTCTGCTCCTGTTGTAGCAGCAGCTTTTCATCCATCGCTTGCAACGGTTGGCGCTTTATTGGCTGTGTTTGGTTATGTTGTGGGAACTTATGGTGCTATTTTGTGTGCAGAACTCATGAAAATTGCTTCAGGAGGTTAGCATTTAAAAAATAAATATAAGATATTTGCCGCTCTAAATTTTTATGATGAAACTGACATATTTAAAATAATCATCCACATGCAGCGAAATGATTACTTTAAACATCCAAAGTTACATGTGACATTTAGAAAAATAAAACATACACATGAAAAAAGCAGCTTTACTTTTTATACTAGTTTTAATCACTTCATGCAGCAAGCCTGAACCAAACTTAACCGTTACAGGTTCAATAAAAGGATTAAAAAAAGGAACGCTTTACTTACAACAACTTCAAGATACCCTTTTGGTTGTAAAAGATTCTGTGATTTATAATGGTGAAGACACCTATACACTTACAAGTGATTTAGAAGCTCCTGAAATGCTTTACTTAACACTTGATAAAAATGCTGGAGACGATATACCAAGAATTGCGTTTTTTGCTGTCCCTGGAACAATTGAGATCAATACAACCTTAAAGCGTTTTGAATTTGATGCCAAAATAAGTGGCTCTCCTTTACAAGAAAAATTAGAAGAATTTCGTGATATTGCATCAAGGTTCAATGATCAAAACCTAGAGTTAATTAAGGCAAAGTTTGACGCACAAAAAAGTGGAGATTCTGCACAAATAGAAAAAGCCAATCAAGATTCAGATAACTTATTGAGACGAAAGTATCTCTACGCAATTAATTTTGCAGTGAATAACAAAAGCTCAGAAATAGCACCTTATATAGCGTTAGCTGAAATTTACAATGCCAATGTGAAATATTTAGATACTATTTACAATGCCTTACCTAAAGAGATTGCAAATTCTAAATATGGTTTAGAACTGGATAAGTTTATTAAAAAACGTAAAGAAGAAGAGAAAGAAGTTATTCAATAAAAAAGGCGCTTAAAGCGCCTTTTTTATTATAATTTGTTTATTTTTTCAATTAAAGCTCGACCCTTAGTTTCAAGCTCTTGATTAATGCTTTTAAAATGTGCCTTTTTATTTTCAACACTTTTGTCATTTACTTTAGCTATTAAATCGTCAAAAGTATTGATAGCCTCATCAATTATTGCTTCACTTTTTTTAGTGTCTTTGTCTGTATTTTCATATTCCCAGAAGTAAACTGCTTCTATAATATCACCAAGAACGTAGTTTATATCTTTTTTTAAATCTCTAACGTTTGCCATTTTATAATATAATTTATTTATGCAAAATTACACAATTTTATACATAAACCTCTAAAAGTTTTGCATTGTTTGATTCTAATTTAAAATGTTTTATTGCTGCTGGAATAAGGATAGTTTCTCCTTTGATTATAGTTTCTGAAAAGTGGTCCATAATAATATCTGCTGCACCTTCAACACATATATAAATAATGAATGAGTCAAATGTATTTTCTTTTGAAATCGTTTTGGTTAGCTTAATAACATTTGTTGTAAAATAAGGGCAAACTACTATTTTATTTGAATGATTTTCTTCTTCATTATAACTCAATCTAAAATTATCATCCATACCAAAATCAATAGCATCTGTAGCCAAATTGTTATGTAGTTCTCGTACGTTACCTTTATCGTCTTTTCTATCCCAATCATATACACGATACGTAATATCACTTGTTTGCTGAATTTCTGCCAGCATCACTCCTGCTCCAATGGCATGAACGCGTCCAACTTCAATAAAATAAGCATCTCCTTCAGTAACCTTTTCAAAATTTAAAATTTCAGGTAGTGTTTTGTCTTTTAAATGTTTTAGATATAATTCTGATGTTACTTTTTGATTAAAACCTACAATCAAATTAGCGCCTTCATCGGCTTGCATCACATACCACATTTCGGTTTTACCAAACGAATTATGACGCTTTGCAGCCAACTCATCATTTGGATGTAATTGAATTGACAAATCTTCTTTAGCATCAATAAATTTTATGAGCAATGGAAATTGTTCTCCAAATACTTTAAAATTCTTCTTTCCAATAAGTTCATCTTGATAAGAAGAAAGTATTTGTTTAAGAGTAGAACCTTTTAATTCTCCATTAGACACAATAGATGTGTCGTTATTAACATCACTTATTTCCCAGCTTTCTCCAACATTTGGTGCATCACTTTTTTTGTTAAGAATAGTTTTAAGCTTTGTTCCTCCCCATATTTTTTCTTTTAAAATCGGATGGAACTTAAGTGGATATAAGTGATTCCTCATAATTTAATTTCCTGAGTAGGTTACAAAGTTACGAGGTGTTTCGTAGAGTGTTATTTTTAAATCCATTGCTTTATCCAGTTTTTGCCTGATTTTATTAAAAATAACCACTGCAATATTTTCGGCTGTTGGATTTAAATCTTTAAATTCTGGGACTTCAACATTCAAGTTTTTATGATCAAAAGCATCTTCCACTTCATTTCTAATAATATCTTTTAACACTTTCATATCGATCACATAACCAGTTTCTTGGTCAATTTCGCCAGTTACGCTCACAATTAATTCATAGTTGTGGCCATGAAAATTTGGGTTATTACATTTTCCAAAAACGTCATCGTTCTTTTCAAAACTCCAATCTTTTCTGTACAATCTATGTGCTGCATTAAAATGTGCTTTTCTACTAACGGTTACCTTCATTGCCAACTAAATTTATATGTTTGTAGAATTTATCAAAAATAATTTTAAACCAGGCTGTGTACTTTTCAGGGTGTAACGTCATATCAACCTTTACATCTTCCAAGTCCATCCATTTCCAAGATTCAACTTCGTCTTTATTTATATTTGGGTCTTCGTCATAATGACCAACCATAATATGATCAAGTTCATGTTCAGTCAATCCATTATCAAAGGGTGCCTTATAGATAAATGATATGGTTTCCTTTAACTCAGTTACAAAGCCCATTTCTTCTTGCAAACGACGCTTTCCTGCTTCAATATTACTTTCACCTTCTCGCTGGTGACTACAGCATGTATTGGTCCAAAGCCCTGGAGAATGATATTTGCTCAATGCACGCTGTTGAAGCATCAATTCATTTTTATCATTAAAAACAAACACCGAAAACGCACGATGCAAAACTGCTTTTTCATGAGCTTCCATTTTAGGCATTAAGCCTATTTGTTCGTCATTTTCATTTACTAGAATAACTTTTTCCTCTTTCATATTGTAAAAATACCAAGATATTTTATAAAATCGGTAACCAAAACATAGATTTAAAAACGAATCGCATCAATTATATTTATTAGTCCTAATAATCCTATATTTGCATCCCAATTACAGTAAAGAAATGAGTTTTTTAAAAGAAATAGAACGCAGACGAACCTTTGGTATTATTTCGCATCCAGATGCTGGTAAAACAACCTTAACAGAAAAACTGTTACTGTTTGGTGGAGCCATACAAGAGGCTGGAGCTGTAAAAAGTAACAAAATTAAAAAAGGTG
The DNA here is from genome assembly GCA_030429955.1 of Bacteroidia bacterium. Taxonomy (GTDB): domain Bacteria; phylum Bacteroidota; class Bacteroidia; order Flavobacteriales; family Flavobacteriaceae; genus CAJQLB01. Next base: position 33,038 of record JAUIGO010000008.1, on the reverse strand, counting down.
CTACGAGTGATTTTATGGAAATTGAGCGTCAACGTGGAATTTCTGTTGCTACTTCTGTTTTGGCATTTGAATATGATGGTATAAAAATTAATATTCTGGATACACCTGGACATAAAGATTTTGCTGAAGATACGTTTAGAACCCTTACTGCTGTTGATAGTGTCATTGTGGTTATTGATGTTGCTAAAGGTGTCGAGGAACAAACAGAAAAACTTGTTGAAGTATGTAGAATGCGCAACATACCAATGATTGTGTTTATAAATAAACTGGATCGTGAAGGTAAAGATGCTTTTGATTTGTTAGATGAAGTAGAGCAAAAGTTAGGATTAAGAGTAACCCCTTTAAGTTTTCCAATTGGCATGGGCTACGACTTTAAAGGTATTTACAACCTTTGGGAAAAAAATGTAAACTTATTTAGTGGTGATAGTCGAAAAAATATAGAGGAAACTATTGAGATTTCTGATTTAGCTTCAGAAGAACTTACCAAATTGGTAGGTGAAAAAGCTGCGAATCGATTACGTGAAGAAGTTGAACTTATTGAAGGTATTTACCCTAAATTTGATAAAGCAGAATATCTGAATGGTGACTTACAACCAGTATTTTTTGGTTCGGCTTTAAACAATTTTGGAGTTCGTGAGTTATTAGATTGTTTTGTTGAGATAGCTCCGAAACCAAGACCTAAGCAAAGTGAAGAACGTCTGGTAAAACCTGAAGAAAAAAAGTTTACAGGTTTTGTGTTTAAAATTCATGCCAACATGGATCCAAATCACAGAGACAGATTGGCTTTTATTAAGATTGTTTCAGGGACTTTTGAACGTAATAAACCTTACTTACACGTGAGGCACAATAAAAAATTAAAATTCTCAAGTCCGAATGCCTTTTTTGCTGAGAAAAAAGAAATCGTTGATATTTCTTATCCTGGTGACATTGTAGGGTTACATGATACTGGAAACTTTAAGATTGGTGACACACTAACTGAGGGTGAAACAATCAACTACAAAGGCATACCAAGCTTTTCGCCTGAGCATTTTAGATATATCAATAATGCAGATCCATTAAAAGCCAAACAACTTTACAAAGGTATTGATCAATTAATGGACGAAGGTGTGGCACAGTTGTTTACACTTGAACTTAATGGGAGAAAAGTAATCGGAACTGTTGGAGCACTTCAATATGAAGTGATACAATACAGGCTTGACCACGAATATGGAGCCAAATGTACTTATGAAAACTTAAATGTACATAAAGCATGTTGGGTAGAACCAACAGATAAAAACAATGAAGAGTTTAAAGAGTTTTTACGTGTTAAACAACGTTTTTTAGCGAAAGACAAACAAAATCAACTCGTCTTTTTAGCAGATTCTATGTTCTCATTACAAATGACACAACAAAAATATCCAAGTATCAAATTTCATTTAACTTCTGAATATAACTAACAATCAATTAGTTATCATATAATTCTGACAATATTCAAGATGTAGTTTATCTAAAAAAGCAACAATTATTTGTTTTTTATCGGAAATATTGTACATTTCAACGATGATTATATGGATTATAAAACCCCAAGTTTTACATTTAAAATAGATTCATAACCCCAAACATGAACTACTTATGGAAACTCAAGACAACATTTTCAGTAATGAAGATATTACTGTAACCTTTGAACCTTGCAAGTGCATTCATGCCGAAAAATGCGCTCGAGAATTATCAGAAGTTTTTAGAACATCTGTAATTCCATGGATTCATTTAGATGGTACAGAAACAAAAAGAATTATTGAACAGATAAATAGGTGCCCTTCTGGTGCTTTACAATATTCTTTAAATACTGTTAATAGAAAAGTAAGCTAAAAAAAGCCCTTTGTAAAATTACAAAGGGCTTTTTTTATGCCTGACCAGTTGGTCCAAAATTTAATGGAATAGGCGTTTTTTCGTAATCTTTAATTTCACCATGTGCTGTTTCAAAACGCTGTACATTATCACCTAGAGCTTTTACCAAGCGCTTTGCATGCTGTGGTGTTAATATAATGCGCGACTTCACCTTACTCTTTGGAGTTCCTGGCATAATGCTAACAAAATCTAGCACAAACTCAGATACTGAGTGATTGATAATTGCTAGATTAGAGTAAATGCCCTCAGCTACTTTTTCGTCAAGTTCAATATTTATTTGACCTTTTTTGTTTTTATTTTTTTCTTCTGCCATTGAAAATTTATTTTCACTTCCAACTTGATTGGAAGTCTTATTAATATGCATTTAAAAATAAAAAGTCCTACTATTTAAGCAGGACTTTTTTATTACAAAGATCCTGAAGCAAGTTCAGGATAAATTTGACTAACAGGCTTTACTTCATTTACGTTTGTAAAGCCTGAGTCGCATTTAATTATAATTCAATTCTTGCTTCGCTTGCATCATTTCATCAAACTCTTCTTTGGAACCAACGATGATATTATCATAACGTCTTAAACCTGTTCCAGCAGGAATTTTATGTCCAACAATTACGTTTTCTTTCAAGCCTTCTAAAGTATCTATCTTACCATTTACAGCGGCTTCATTCAATACTTTTGTAGTTTCTTGGAAAGAAGCAGCAGAGATAAACGATTTTGTTTGAAGTGATGCTCTAGTAATACCTTGAAGAATTGGAGTTGCTGTTGCAGGATTTGCATCACGAGCAACCGCTAACTTTTTATCTTCACGACGTAAAATAGAGTTTTCATCTCTTAACTCTCTCGAAGTAACCATTTGACCAGCTTTTAAAGTTTCTGAATCTCCAGCATCTTCTACTATTTTCTTTCCGAAAATTTCATCGTTTTCTTCAATGAAATCATCTTTATGAACCAATTGGTCTTCTAAGAAAATCGTATCACCTGAATCGATAATTTGAACTTTACGCATCATTTGTCTTACAACAACCTCAAAGTGCTTATCATTAATTTTCACACCTTGTAAACGATATACTTCTTGAACTTCATTTACCAAGTATTGTTGTACTGCAGAAGGTCCTTTGATATTCAAAATATCATCTGGAGTTATTGATCCATCAGATAAAGGCATACCAGCTTTAACAAAATCATTCTCTTGAACAAGAATTTGATTTGATAGTTTTACTAAGTATTTCTTAATATCCCCTAATTTTGATTCAACAACAATCTCACGATTACCACGCTTAATTTTTCCAAAAGAAACCACACCATCAATCTCGCTTACTACAGCAGGATTTGAAGGGTTACGAGCTTCAAACAACTCAGTTACACGAGGTAAACCTCCTGTAATATCACCTGTTTTAGCAGATTTACGAGGAATTTTAACTAAGATTTTACCAATGTTAATTTTTTCTCCATCGTCAATCATTAAATGTGCTCCAACTGGGAGGTTGTATGAACGAATCACTTCTCCTTTACCATCTTCAATATGTAAAGTTGGGATAAGTTTTTTATTTCTTGATTCAGAAATTACTTTTTCTTGGAAACCAGTTTGTTCATCAATCTCAACTTGGTAAGTAATACCTTGTTCAATATTTTCGTAACGAACTTTACCAGCAAATTCTGATATAATTACACCATTGTATGGGTCCCATTGACAAACTACATCACCAGCTTTTAACTTAGCTCCATTTTTAGTAAAAATAGTAGAACCGTAAGGTATATTATTTGTACTTAAAGCAATACCTGTTTTTTCGTCAATCAACTTAAGTTCAGAGGTTCTAGAAATAACAATATCTATATCGTTACCTTCTGAATCTTTTCCTTTAACAGTTTTAAGATCTTCTATTTCTGCTTTACCATCAAACTTAACAACCAACTTATTCTCTTCAGAAATGTTACCTGCAATACCACCAACGTGGAAGGTACGAAGTGTTAACTGTGTTCCTGGCTCACCAATAGATTGTGCAGCAACAACACCAACAGCTTCTCCACGTTGCACCATTTTACCTGTTGCTAGGTTACGACCGTAACATTTAGCACAGATGCCTTGTTTGGCTTCACATGTTAATGCTGAACGAACTTCAATAGCTTCAATTGGTGAAGCTTCAATCTTTTTAGCAACATCTTCATAAATATGGTCACCTGAAGCCACTAACAATTCATCAGTTAATGGATCATATACATCGTGTAATGAAGTTCTACCTACGATTCTTTCTTCTAAAGTTTCAACAACTTCTTCATTTTTCTTCAATGGTTCAACTGTGATACCTCTTAGCGTACCACAATCTTCAGAATTTACAATAACGTCTTGAGATACATCAACCAAACGACGTGTTAAGTAACCAGCATCTGCAGTTTTAAGTGCAGTATCGGCAAGACCTTTACGAGCACCATGTGTTGAGATGAAGTATTCTAAAATTGAAAGTCCTTCTTTAAAGTTAGAAAGAATTGGATTTTCAATAATTTCTCCTCCTCCTGCATTAGATTTTTTAGGCTTAGCCATCAAACCACGCATACCTGTAAGCTGACGAATCTGTTCTTTAGATCCACGAGCTCCAGAATCAAGCATCATATACACAGAGTTAAATCCTTGTTGGTCTTCACGAATACGCTTCATAGACAACTCGGTTAACTCAGCATTTGTTGATGTCCAGATATCAATAACTTGGTTATAACGTTCGTTGTTTGTTATAAGTCCCATGTTATAGTTAGCCATAATACCATCAACTTGCTTGTTAGCAGCGTCAATCATAGTATGTTTTTCTGGTGGAATGATAATATCACCCAAACTGAATGACAATCCGCCTTGGAATGCAAACTTGTATCCTAATGTTTTAATCTCATCAAGGAATTCAGCTGTTTCTGGTACACTTGTCACTTTTAAGATATCGTGAATAATATCTCTTAAAGATTTCTTTGTCAATACCTGATTGATAAATCCAGCAGCTTCAGGCACTTTCTCGTTAAATAATACACGACCAACAGTCGTTTCAATTATTTTACGAACAAGCTTTCCTTCATCGTTAAAATCTACTGTTCTAACTTTAATAGCAGCATTAAGCTCTACTTTTTTCTCATTGTAAGCAATTGTAACTTCTTCAGGAGAGTAGAACGTTAAGCCTTCACCAAGAACTTTATGCTCTGGAGTAGACTGACGTAATTTAGTCATATAGTATAGACCAAGTACCATATCTTGAGAAGGTACAGTAACTGGCGAACCATTTGCAGGATTCAAAATATTATGAGAAGCCAACATTAATAATTGCGCTTCTAAAATAGCTTCAGGTCCTAATGGTAAATGTACTGCCATTTGGTCACCATCAAAATCGGCATTAAATGCAGTACACACTAATGGATGTAACTGGATTGCTTTACCTTCAATTAATTTTGGTTGAAAAGCTTGAATACCAAGTCTGTGAAGCGTAGGAGCACGGTTTAAAAGTACTGGATGTCCTTTTAAAACATTCTCTAAAATATCCCAAACTACAGGTTCTTTTTTATCTATAATTTTCTTTGCAGATTTTACAGTTTTTACGATACCTCTTTCAATTAACTTTCTAATAACAAAAGGTTTGTATAATTCTGCTGCCATGTTTTTTGGCAATCCACATTCAAATAATTTTAATTCTGGTCCAACAACAATTACCGAACGAGCTGAATAATCAACACGCTTACCAAGTAAGTTTTGACGGAAACGACCTTGCTTACCTTTTAATGAATCTGATAACGATTTTAATGGTCTGTTAGAATCTGTTTTTACTGCTGATGATTTACGTGTGTTGTCAAATAATGAATCTACAGATTCTTGTAACATACGTTTTTCGTTACGTAAAATAACCTCAGGTGCTTTAATCTCAACAAGTCTTTTAAGACGGTTGTTACGGATAATTACACGACGATATAAATCATTTAAATCTGAAGTAGCAAAACGACCACCATCAAGAGGTACTAATGGACGTAATTCTGGTGGAATTACTGGAACCGCTTTCATAATCATCCATTCTGGATGATTTTCACGATTTTCATTAGCCTCTCTGAATGCTTCAACAACTTGTAAACGCTTTAAAGCTTCAGTTTTACGTTGCTTAGATGTTTCAGTGTTTGCTTTATGACGAAGTTCAAATGAAAGTTCATCAAGCTTAATTCTTGATAATAATTCAATTAAACATTCTGCTCCCATTTTAGCAATAAACTTCTCTGGGTCATTATCGTCTAAATATTGATTTTCTTTTGGAAGTGTTTCAAGAATGTTTAAGTATTCTTCTTCCGTTAAGAAATCCATTTTTTGAAGATCTTCACCTTCAGCGTTTTTAGCATTTCCTGGTTGAATAACAACATAGCGCTCATAATAGATGATCATATCTAATTTCTTAGAAGGCAATCCTAATAAGTAACCTATTTTGTTAGGTAACGAACGGAAATACCAAATATGAGCAACTGGCACTACTAAGTTAATATGTCCAACACGATCACGACGTACTTTCTTTTCAGTAACTTCTACTCCACATCTGTCGCAAACGATGCCTTTATATCTAATACGCTTATATTTACCGCAAGCACATTCGTAGTCCTTAACAGGTCCGAAAATACGCTCACAAAACAAACCATCACGTTCTGGTTTGTGTGTTCTATAGTTAATTGTTTCTGGCTTTAAAACCTCTCCACGAGATGCTGCTAAAATAGACTCTGGAGATGCTAAACCAATTGAGATTTGATTAAACCTCTGTACTGTATTCTTATCTTGTTTTCTTGCCATGATATATGGTTGTGATAATGAATTAATTACTCTTCTAATCTTATGTCTAATCCAAGACCTTTCAATTCGTGCATAAGTACGTTGAAAGATTCTGGTAGTCCAGGTTCTGGCATTGGCTCACCTTTTACGATAGCTTCGTAAGTTTTAGCCCTTCCAATTACGTCATCAGATTTTACTGTTAAAATTTCACGCAATGTTGCCGATGCTCCATAGGCTTCAAGTGCCCAAACTTCCATCTCACCAAAACGCTGACCTCCAAATTGTGCTTTACCACCAAGAGGTTGTTGTGTGATTAATGAGTATGGTCCTATAGAACGCGCATGCATTTTATCATCAACCATGTGACCTAACTTAAGCATGTAAATAACACCTACTGTTGCTGGTTGGTCAAAACGGTCTCCAGTACCTCCATCATATAAATAGGTGTGTCCATATCTAGGGATTCCTGCTTCGTCTGTCAATGCATTGATTTGATCAATGTTTGCACCATCAAAAATAGGTGTTGCGTATTTTTGATCTAGTTTTTGACCAGCCCAACCAAGAACAGTTTCATAAATTTGACCAATGTTCATACGCGATGGTACACCAAGTGGATTTAATACAATATCAACAGGAGTTCCATCTTCTAGGAATGGCATATCTTCTTGACGAACGATACGAGCAACAATACCTTTGTTACCATGACGTCCTGCCATTTTATCACCAACTTTAAGTTTACGTTTTTTAGCAATGTAAACTTTAGCCAATTTGATAATACCTGCAGGCAACTCATCACCAACAGAAATCGTGAATTTCTCACGACGTAAAGATCCTTGAAGATCATTTTCTTTAATCTTATAGTTGTGGATTAAGTCTGCAACCAATTTGTTTGTATGATCATCAGTAGTCCATTTTCCAGCTATCAAATGTGCGTAATCGTCAACAGCGTTCAACATTTTTAGGGTGAATTTCTTTCCTTTAGGGAACACTTCTTCTCCTAAATCATTTTGAATACCTTGAGCGGTTTTACCACCAACGATTGCAAATAATTTTTCAACTAAGACATCTTTAAGAGCATCAAACTTTTTGTCGTAGATATCTTCTAATTGAGTGATATCTTCTTTATCTTTTGCTCTCTTACGCTTATCTTTTATTGCTCTAGCGAATAATTTTTTATCAATTACAACACCATGCAATGAAGGCGACGCTTTTAAAGATGCATCTTTTACATCACCAGCTTTATCACCAAAAATAGCACGTAATAATTTCTCTTCTGGAGTTGGATCAGATTCACCTTTAGGAGTGATCTTTCCTATTAAGATATCGCCTGGTTTGATTTCAGCACCAATACGAATCATTCCGTTTTCATCCAAGTCTTTTGTAGCCTCTTCAGAAACGTTAGGAATATCGTTTGTTAACTCTTCATTACCAAGTTTTGTATCTCTAACTTCTAGAGAATATTCATCAATATGAATCGATGTAAAAATATCGTTTCTTACAACTTTTTCAGAAATTACAATAGCATCCTCAAAGTTATATCCTTTCCAAGGCATGAAAGCAACTTTCATGTTTCTACCAAGTGCTAACTCACCATTTTGAGTTGCATAGCCTTCACATAAAACCTGACCTTTAGTTACCTTATCGCCTTTTTTAACAATAGCTTTAAGATTTACTGAAGTCCCTTGATTTGTTTTTCTGAATTTAGTTAAAGGATATGTTTTAGTGTCAGAATCAAAACTTACTAAAGCTTCTTCTTCCGTTCTATCGTATTTAATAACAATTTCATTGGCATCAACATACTCAACAACACCTTCTCCTTCTGCATTAACCAATACTCTAGAATCTGATGCAACCTGACGTTCTAAACCAGTACCAACAATTGGTGATTCTGGCAATAATAAAGGTACAGCTTGACGCATCATGTTTGATCCCATCAATGCTCTGTTGGCATCATCATGCTCCAAGAATGGAATTAATGAAGCTGAAATAGACGAAATTTGATTTGGCGCAACATCAGTATAATGAAGTCCAGTTGGATCAATCACAGGGAAATCTCCTTCTTGACGTGCAATAACTTTATCATGAAGTATTTTACCATTTTCATCAACTTCAACGGTTGCTTGCGCGATCATTTTTTCTTCTTCCTCTTCAGCACTTAAATAAACTGGAGTGCCTTTAATATCAACAACTCCATTTGTTACTGGACGATAAGGTGTTTCAATGAATCCCATTGAATTAACCTTAGCATAAACAGATAATGAAGAAATCAAACCAATGTTTGGCCCTTCAGGAGTTTCAATAGGACATAAACGCCCATAATGTGTATAATGAACGTCACGAACCTCGAATCCTGCTCTTTCTCTAGATAAACCTCCAGGTCCTAGTGCAGATAAACGACGTTTGTGTGTAATCTCAGCTAATGGATTGGTTTGATCCATAAATTGAGATAACTGGTTGGTACCAAAGAATGAGTTAATTACTGATGATAATGTTTTTGCATTAATCAAATCTATAGGTGTAAATACTTCATTGTCACGAACGTTCATACGTTCACGAATGGTACGTGCCATACGAGCAAGACCAACACCAAATTGAGATGATAATTGTTCACCTACAGTACGTACACGACGGTTTGACAAGTGATCAATATCATCAATCTCCGCTTTTGAATTGATTAGCTCGATTAAATATTTTACAATGGTAATGATATCTTCTTTGGTAAGCACTTGCTTATCCATTCCGATATCAAGACCTAATTTTTTGTTCATTCTATAACGACCTACTTCACCTAAGTTGTAACGTTGATCACTAAAGAAAAGCTTATCGATAATACCTCTTGCTGTTTCCTCATCTGGTGGCTCAGCGTTACGAAGTTGACGATAAATATGCTCAACAGCCTCTTTTTCAGAGTTTGTTGGATCTTTTTGAAGTGTATTATGGATAATAGCATAATCTCCTTGTTGTGCACTTTCTTTATGTAAAAGAATCGTTTTTGCACCAGCTTCAAGAATTTCTTCAATATTGTCTTTATCTAAAACAGTATCACGATCAAGAACAATCTCGTTTCTTTCAATTGATACTACTTCACCTGTATCTTCATCAACGAAATCTTCATGCCAAGTGTTAAGAACACGAGCAGCTAATTTGCGACCAAGAATCTTTTTAAGTCCAGACTTTGATACTTTAACTTCTTCAGCTAAATCGAAAATTTCAAGAATATCTTTATCTCTTTCAAAACCGATGGCTCTGAATAAAGTTGTTACAGGTAATTTTTTCTTTCTATCGATGTAAGCATACATTACAGAGTTAATATCTGTAGCGAATTCTATCCAAGAACCTTTGAATGGAATTACTCTTGCAGAATATAACTTTGTACCATTGGCGTGAAACGATTGACCAAAGAATACACCAGGCGAACGATGTAATTGTGAAACTACAACACGCTCAGCTCCATTGATACAAAAGGTACCACTAGGAGTCATATAAGGGATTGTACCTAAATAAACATCTTGAACAATAGTTTCAAAATCTTCATGTTCTGGATCTGTACAATATAATTTTAGTCTTGCTTTAAGTGGAACACTGTATGTTAGTCCTCTTTCTATACATTCTTCTATTGTGTATCTTGGTGGATCGATAAAATAATCCAAAAATTCCAAGACAAATTGATTACGAGTATCTGTAATCGGGAAGTTTTCCATGAAGGTGTTGTATAAACCTTCATCACCTCTTTCTTCTGATTTAGTTTCTAATTGGAAAAAATCCTGAAAGGATTTAATCTGAATATCCAGAAAATCAGGATATTCTGTTCTATTGATAATAGATGAGAAATTTAATCTTTCAGCTTTAGTTGCTAACATCGACGGACGAATTTTTGATTAAAAAAATGGTTTTGCGTGTACATAGCATTTATATACACAAAAGGGTCTAGGTCATATTCCGCTTTTTTTTTGCGAAATAGACCTAAACCATATTTTGTAGGTTAGTTAAGCTTACTTAAGCTCAACCTCAGCTCCTGCTTCTTCTAAAGAAGTTTTAAGACCTTCTGCTTCGTCTTTAGAAACACCTTCTTTGATAGCGCTTGGTGCACCATCAACTAATTCTTTAGCTTCTTTTAATCCTAAACCAGTTAATTCTTTAACTAATTTTACAACTGCTAATTTAGCACCACCAGCTGCTTTAAGGATTACATCAAATTCAGTTTGAGCTTCTCCAGCATCATCACCTCCAGCTGCTGGGCCAGCAGCTACTGCTACAGCTGCAGCAGCAGGTTCGATACCATACTCGTCTTTTAATATAGTAGCTAACTCGTTTACTTCTTTTACTGTTAAGTTAACTAATTGTTCTGCGAAATCTTTTAAATCTGCCATTTTCTATCGTTTTAATAAATTTTTAATAATATAATTGTAATTAAGTGCGTACTTATTTGTTTATCCTTCTTTTTCGGATAATGTTTTAATAATACCAGCTAGTTTTCCTCCACTAGATTTAAGTGCTGAAATAACATTTTTAGCAGGAGACTGTAATAATCCTATAATCTCACCTATCAACTCTTCTTTAGACTTGATATCTACTAACATATCTAATTGGTCATCACCTAAGTAAATTGACTCCTCAATAAAAGCACCTTTTAAAAGTGGTTTGTTTGATTTTTTTCTGAAGTCTTTAATTACTTTTGCTGGTGCGTTACCAGTTTCAGAATACATAACAGAAGTATTACCTTTTAATGCTGAAGGTAAGTTTCCGAAATCTCTTTCTGAAGCTTCCATTGCTTTTTCAAGCAACGTATTTTTAACAACTGCTAATTTAATGTTTGCTTTAAAACAAGCACGACGTAAATTTGAAGTAGCGTCTGCATTTAATCCAGAAATATCTGCTAAATATATATTAGCATTTTCAGATAATTGAGCAGTTAACTCTTCAATTACTTGTGATTTTTCTTCTCTTGTCATAATAAAAAGTTTTTACTGCTTAACTTATTTTTGGATCAATTGCAACACTTGGACTCATTGTACTAGACATGTAAATGCTTTTTACATAAGTGCCTTTTGCAGCAGTTGGTTTAAGTTTCATTAATGTTGTAAGTAGTTCTTGTGCATTTCCTGCAATTTTATCAGCACTAAAAGATGCTTTGCCAATTGCTGCATGAACAATTCCTGTTTTATCAACTTTAAAATCAATTTTACCAGCTTTTACTTCTGTAACTGCTTTAGCTACATCCATAGTTACTGTACCAGTTTTTGGGTTTGGCATTAAGCCACGAGGACCTAATACGCGTCCTAAAGGACCTAATTTTCCCATAACACTTGGCATCGTTATGATTACATCAACGTCTGTCCAACCATTCTTGATTTTTTCAAGATACTCGTCTAGGCCAACATAATCAGCTCCTGCTTCTTTAGCCTCAGCTTCCTTATCTGGAGTTACCAATGCCAATACTTTCATATCTTTACCAGTACCATGAGGAAGAGATACAACACCTCTTACCATTTGGTTTGCTTTTCTAGGATCTACTCCTAAACGTACTGCTATATCTACAGAGGCATCAAATTTAGTGCTTGTCACCTCTTTTATCAATGCTGAAGCATCTTCTAAAGAGTAAAGCTTACTCTTATCTATTTTTGCTACTGCTTCTTTCTGTTTTCTTGTTAATCTTGCCATTTCAAAAAATAATTTAGATTAATTTGGTGCATCACCACCTCTTACAGTTATTCCCATTGATCTAGCTGTTCCAGCTACCATTTTCATAGCAGAATCAATAGTAAATGCATTTAAATCTACCATTTTATCTTCAGCAATAGTTCTAACTTGATCCCAAGTTACTTTTGCAACTTTTTTCCTGTTTGGTTCTCCAGAACCCTTTTTTACTTTGGCCGCTTCTAATAATTGTACAGCTGCAGGTGGTGTTTTGATTACAAAGTCAAATGACTTGTCTTTATAAACAGATATCACAACAGGTAAAACTTTACCTGGTTTGTCTTGTGTTCTAGCATTAAACTGCTTACAAAACTCCATGATATTAACTCCAGCGGCACCTAAAGCGGGTCCAACCGGTGGCGACGGATTCGCTGCACCTCCCCTTACTTGTAGCTTAACTACTTTACCTAACTCTTTTGCCATTTTTAATAATTTAGTTTGAACTGATTTTAATTAATGGAAGCGTTAAAATCAATTCTATATATGTGTAACAATTATTATACTTTTTCTACTTGCATATAACTGAGTTCTAATGGTGTTTTTCTTCCAAAAATCTTAACCATTACTTCTAGTTTACGCTTTTCTTCATTTATGTTTTCAATAGTACCATCAAAACCATTGAATGGTCCATCGATTACTTTTACAGTTTCTCCTTTTACAAAAGGAATAGCAACATTAGAATCTGCTTCAATTGAAAGTTCATCTACTTTACCTAACATTCTGTTTACTTCAGATTGTCTTAATGGGACAGGGTCTCCTCCTTTTGTTTCTCCTAAAAACCCAATTACATTTGTAATAGATTTTATAATGTGTGGTATTTCACCACTAAGGTTTGCTTGAATCATTATATATCCAGGGAAATAAACTTTTTCTTTATTAATTTTTTTCCCGTTTCGGATTTGAATAACTTTTTCTGTAGGTACTAACACTTGATCAACATAATCGCCTAAACCTAATCGAGCTATTTCATTTTCGATATAAGTTTTGATTTTGTTTTCTTGACCACTTACAGCCCTAACAACATACCATTTTTTTTCAATACTACTATCAGACATATTGTACTGTTCTATTTTAATAGGTTAAAGTACTCTTTTATAACGCCGCTAAAAACAGTATCAACTCCCCAAATGGCGAGAGAAAAAATGATGGAAAAAACTGCCACTAGAACTGTTAAACTTTGAGCTTCAGCTAAAGTTGGCCAACTAACGTGGTTTTTTAATTCATCAAATGATTCCTTTATATAATTTACAATTCCTGCCATTTACTTTCTATTTTATAGATTAAGAACTTCTTAATAATTAAGCCTTTCTCAATCCGTATATTAACAATTGCACGGGTTGAGAGACTCGAACTCCCGACACCTGGTTTTGGAGACCAGTGCTCTACCAACTGAGCTAAACCCGTAAATACAAGTCAAGGTATTTCGAAAAAAATCGAAACACCTTAACTTTATATATTAAACTTTAATTAGTCTAAAATCTCAGTAACCTGACCAGCTCCAACTGTTCTACCACCTTCACGGATTGCGAAACGTAGTCCAACATTCATTGCAATTGGTTGAATTAACTCAACATTAATTGTTAAGTTATCTCCAGGCATAACCATCTCTACTCCATCAGGAAGCGCAATGTTTCCAGTTACGTCAGTTGTACGTACGTAAAACTGTGGACGATAGTTGTTATGGAATGGAGTGTGACGTCCACCTTCTTCTTTTTTAAGGATATAAACCTCAGCTTTAAATTTAGCGTGAGGAGTGACAGAACCTGGCTTACAGATTACCATACCTCTAGAGATTTGAGTTTTTTCAATACCTCTTAATAAGATACCAGCGTTATCTCCAGCTTCACCTCTATCTAATATTTGACGGAACATTTCGATACCTGTAATAGTAGATGTCAATTTTTCAGCTCCCATTCCAATGATATCAACAGCATCACCTGTGTTAGCAATACCAGTTTCAATACGACCAGTAGCAACAGTACCACGACCAGTAATAGAGAATACATCTTCAATTGGCATTAAGAAAGGCTTATCAACTTCTCTTAAAGGCTCTTCAATCCAAGAATCAACAGCTTCCATTAATTCCATAACTGTATCAACCCATTTTTGTTCACCGTTAAGAGCACCCAATGCAGAACCTGATACAACAGGACCATTATCACCATCATATTCGTAGAAATTTAATAAATCTCTAACTTCCATATCAACTAATTCCAATAACTCTTCATCATCAACCATATCAACTTTGTTTAAGAAAACAACGATACGAGGAATTCCTACCTGACGTCCTAAAAGGATGTGTTCACGAGTTTGAGGCATAGGACCATCAGTAGCCGCAACTACTAAGATAGCACCATCCATTTGAGCAGCACCAGTAACCATGTTCTTTACGTAATCCGCGTGACCTGGACAGTCAACGTGAGCATAGTGACGATTTGCTGTTGCATATTCTACGTGTGAAGTATTAATTGTAATACCTCTTTCTTTTTCTTCCGGTGCATTATCAATTTGATCAAATGATCTTGCTTCTGAAAAACCTGCATCAGCTAATACTTTAGTAATAGCAGCAGTTAAAGTTGTTTTACCGTGATCTACGTGTCCAATTGTACCTATGTTAAGGTGTGGTTTTGAACGATCGAAAGTTGCCTTTGCCATGTTTAATTTATTTTAATCTTAATTTATATTAGTGTTCAATTTTTATTTTTGATTGAGCCAATGACGAGAATTGAACTCGTGACCTCTTCCTTACCAAGGAAACGCTCTACCCCTGAGCTACATCGGCGTAAAGTGCTTGTTAATCTCAGTTAAGAGACCCTGCATTAGCAGGAATTTTAGAGCGGGAGACCGGGTTCGAACCGGCGACATTCAGCTTGGAAGGCTGACGCTCTACCAACTGAGCTACTCCCGCAATTTTTACACATTCATGTAAACTTAAAAGTGGGGAGAGCAGGATTCGAACCTGCGAAGGTAAAACCAACAGATTTACAGTCTGTCCTCGTTGGCCGCTTGAGTATCTCCCCAATATTAAAATCCACTCTTTTAAAAGAACTTGAGCCGATGAAGGGACTCCCTTCGACTACGCTCAGGATAAACTTCTCGTCCCAAGTCAATAATTTTGTTTAATTAATTATCAACTTCCTTAGCGCTCTTCACTTATTTGAGCCGATGGAGGGACTCGAACCCACGACCTGCTGATTACAAATCAGCTGCTCTAGCCAGCTGAGCTACATCGGCTTATTTTTGCTACTTTTTAGCAACAAAAAAGTCCGCTATTTCTAACGGACTGCAAATGTATATATATTTTTTTTGTTTCAAAACATTTTTTGAAAAATTTTCATTATAAATGTGATCTTAATTTTTCTTTACGTTTTTTCAGTTGTCTTTCTAAAGAATTTACGGCTGAGTCAGCACCTTCTTCAAACGTTTTACAAACTTTTTTTACAACAAAACTATCGCCAGGAACATCTACTCTTGCTTCAAATATTTTGTTTTCTTTATCACTAGTGTTTTCTACTTTTAAAAAAACATCAGATTTAATGACCTTGTCGTAATAACGATCCAGTTTATCCATTCTGTTTTGTATAAAGTTTATTAACTTTTTGTCTGCGTTAAAGTTTACTGATTGTGTGTTTACTTTCATGATTTTTACACTTTTGGTTAGACAATTATTTAATTTTTTGAATTTCTTGGGTGAGATTTAGCATACACTTTTTTTAGTTCCGCTATACTATTATGTGTGTAAACTTGAGTTGCCGCTAAACTTGAATGTCCCAATAATTCTTTTACTGCATTTAAATCTGCACCTTGGTTTAGCAAATGTGTTGCAAAAGAATGTCTCAGTATGTGCGGACTCTTTTTCACTTTTGAAGATGCTAAACTAAAATACTCATTTATTATTCTGTAAACAAGTGTTTCATAAATTTTAACTCCTTTTTTTGTTAAAAATAACATTTCTTTATCACTAACAATTGGTAGTTTATTTCGTTCTACTAAATATTTCTTTATGGTATCAATTGTAGAATTTAGCAGTGGCAATATTCGCTCTTTGTTTCTTTTTCCCAATACCTTAAGAGTTTTTCCTTCAAAACTTACATCAGTTAATTTGATATTGACTAATTCTATACGCCTGATTCCAGTTGAGTAGAATAATTCAATAATTGATTTATCTCTTAAGCCTTCAAATGTATTGTCAAATTGAAAATCATTCAATACAGCATTTACTTCAGCTTGTGAAAATGGTATCTGAATTTTTTTTTCAGTTTTTAAAGCTTTATGTTTTGTAAGAGGATTTACTGTTATGGTTTCTGTTTTCAATAGAAATTTAAAATAGCTATTGAGTGACGATACTTTTCTGTTGATGCTTCTATTGGAAATATTGGTTTCTACCAACTTGATAATCCAACTTCTTATTTGAGCATAATTTACATTATCTATGTTCTTCTCATTGAATTCGTCTTCACAAAAACTTGAAAAACTTTCCAAATCCCTTACATAAGCATTTATGGTATGAGGTGAATAGTTTTTTTCGAGAGATAAATAATCTGAAAACGATTTGAAGGTCATAGGCTAAAGTTGATGCTTAAAAATACGAAACTTATTTTAGGTAACCTATACAAAACAAAAACCCACAATATATATTGTGGGTTTTTTACTTTATTTTAAAAAAGCCATTAAATTTCTTCTGAGTCTCTTAAACGCTGAATGTATTGTGCTTTTTGTATTTGAGCTCTACGTTCTACTGAAGGTTTAGTAAACTGTTTGCGATTTTGTAACATACGCTTAGTCCCAGTTTTATCAAACTTTCTCTTAAAACGCTTTAACGCTCTATCTATATTTTCTCCTTCTTTAATTGGTATTATTAACATAGTGTCTTAACCTCCTCTCTTTTAGAATTTCAGGCTGCAAATATAAAAACTTATTTATTACTAACAATTAATAATTAAAAAATTATGTTGCTGGTTTATATTCCTTTTTATCTATAACCATTTTGGCTATTATTTCTCTTAGTATCTCAGACGTTCCTCCACCAATTGGACCTAGTCTGCTATCGCGTAATAAACGTGCCATTGGATAATCTTCCATATAACCATAACCTCCTAAAAACTGTAAGCAATCATAAGCAACTTCATCTGCCATTTTTGTAGAACGCAACTTTGAAATGGTAGCTTCTTTTACAGCATACTCTCCTTTGTTCAACTTATAGGCAACAGAATAATTATAGGTTTTACAAATTTCCATATCAGCATATAAATCGGCATATCGATGGCGAAGTGCTTGGTACTTATTTATGGTTTTTCCGAAGGTTTTACGCTCAGACATATATTGTAATGCATAATCCAAGGCAAATTCTGCTCTTGCATGTGCATTGATTCCCATAACTAATCGTTCTAGTGCAAAATGTTGCATGATATAAGGGAATCCTTTCCCTTCTTCACCCATTAAATTTGAAGCTGGAACAACCACATTAACATAAGCTATTTCAGCAGTATCTGAAGCTCTCCAGCCCAATTTATCCAATTTTGAAACGGAGACTCCTTTGGTTTTACTATCAACAATAAACATGCTGATTCCTTTATTGCCAAGTTCTGGATTTGTTTTGGCAGCCACAATCATATAGTCACTATACACACCGTTAGTGATAAACGTTTTTGAACCATTTAACACATAAGTATCTCCTTGCTTAACAGCAGTTGTTCGCATACCAGCAACATCGCTTCCACCAAAGGGTTCGGTTACGCAAAGACATCCTATTTTTTCACCCATTACACTAGGTTGAAGATATTTTAATTTCTGCTCATGATTGGCTTCCTTATTTAGATGTGTCATTGCCAAATAAGCGTGTGCCCACATTGCAGCTGCAAAACCACCTGAATTTATTTTTTGTAGTTCTTCAAGAAGAATGACTGTATAAAACAAATCTAAATCCAAACCATCATATTCGGTTGGAGTTGCTAGGCCAAAGTAGCCCATTTCTCCAAATTTTTTCCAGATGAAGCGTTCAATAGTTCCTGTTTTTTCCCATTTTTCAATATGAGGTACTACTTCTTTTTGTAAAAAATCTTTAAGGCTCTGCCTAAATAATTGATGTTCTTCTGTGAAGTACATACTATCCATAATCATGCAATTTAATCGAGCTTCAAATATAACTTAATTATCTCGATTTTATCTAAAGGAAAGTTTTTTACTTTGGTTAATTCGTCTAAAGATTTGTAGCCTTCTCTTAGAGTGCGTTGGTTAATAATCTCATAAGCAAGCTCATAATCTATATGCTGAATGGTTACTAACTCTTCAGTTGAAGCATTATTCAAATTTATCTTTTCAATTTGTCTTGGTGTTTTTACAGTAAATTCATTGAATAAGCGTTCCAGCACTTCTGGAGAAATACCATATACATCCTGAAGTTGAATGTCTGCAATAAAGCCACCCTTAAATGTGTTTCTGAATTTAATAATCCTTTCAGATAACTTTTCACCAATACCATTAACACGTTGTAATTGATTTGCAGTTGCAGTATTTAAGTCGGCCTTTTGTTCAAATGTTTTATTTGAGTTATTCTTGTAATTGTAATTGGGTTTTGGTGTTGGATTAGTCACCCATTCTGGAAACTTAAAATAAGGTGATATTTCAGCAAGCAATGAATCTGATACTTTTGTGACTTGTTGAAATTGTTTTGTTGAGTTGATCCATTTATTCTGTTCTCTATATTGAAGCAACCTATCTATTTCTTCAGAAGCCATGCCCAAGGTATAGCCTTTATAATCTGTTATGTAATTTGGATTGAAAGGAAATATTTTGGGCTTGTTATTTTCAACCTCAACTAACTTAAGCGAATCTATTTCATTTTGAAACTTGTTAAGTTCTGTTTTATTTATTGAAACATCTTGTTGTGGTGCATCAACAAACATATAAATACACTGAAGTACAATAATGATGAGCAACAATAAAAAAATCCCATTTCGCTGTCCTCTTGTGAACTTGAAATGGGATTTTATATTTTTCATTTTAATATATTTTACATGTGCTTCGTAATATCTTCAGCACCTTCTTGTATTGCTTCTTGTTTAATTGAAATAGCTTTTAAATATCTCTTCATTTCGTCTCTCACTTTAGGGAATAAGAAGAATAAACCAATCATATTAGGGAACACCAACGCTAATATCATTGCATCTGAGAATTTAATAACAGCATCTAAAGTTGCTGCCGCACCAATTACAATAAATATTAAGAATAATATTTTGTATGCTGTATCTGCAGCTTTTCCTTTTCCGAACAAATATTTCCAAGATTGAAGTCCATAATAAGACCAAGAAATCATGGTTGAAAATGCAAATAATATAATAGCTATTGTTAACACATAAGAGAATCCTGGTATAACAGAATCAAAAGCCATAGATGTTAAATCCACACCTCCAATAGAGCTTCCATCAGCATTTAACAACACGCTACTAGCTGAATCTCCAGCTGCACCATATTGGAAAACACTTTGCATATTTCCTCCATCAATATTGAAGAAAATAATAACTAAAGCAGTCATCGTACAAATTACTACTGTATCAATAAATGGCTCTAAAAGTGCCACAACACCTTCTGATGCAGGATATTTTGTACGAACTGCAGAGTGGGCAATCGCAGCAGAACCTGCTCCAGCTTCGTTTGAGAAAGCTGCACGTTGAAAACCTACAATAAGCACGCCAACAAGACCACCAAGTCCAGCCATTGGTGTAAATGCGCCATCAAATATTAATCCGAAAGCTGTTCCTATATCACTAAAATTAGCAAATATGATTACTAAAGCTGCAAGTACATAAATTCCAGCCATAAATGGTACAATCTTTTCTGTGATACTAGCTATACGCTTGATACCTCCAATAATTACAATACCAACTAAAATTGCTAAAATGACACCAATAATAAATCCATTTGAGCCACCTTGCAATCCTAACATGGATGTAATTTGAACTGTTGCTTGGTTAGATTGAAAAGCGTTTCCGCCTCCAAAAGACGCTCCAATACAAAGGATAGCAAAAATAGCTGCCAATACTTTTCCTATACTAGCAAATCCGCGTTCTTTTAGCCCTTTAGACATATAATACATTGGACCTCCATAGATGGTTCCGTCTGGACCTACATCTCTATATTTTACACCTAATGTACATTCTACAAATTTTGTTGACATACCTAATAATCCACAAATAATCATCCAGAACGTTGCTCCTGGTCCACCTAATGCTATAGCTACAGCAACACCAGCAATGTTTCCTAAACCAACAGTTCCAGAAACTGCAGTTGCCAGGGCTTGAAAGTGAGACACTTCACCATGAGCACTTTCATCACGAATGGTGTTTGGAATATCTTCAACTGCTAAAGCTTCATCGTTATTATAAAGTTTGTCAACACCATGTTTTTCAATATCAACATACTTACCTCTAACTGTATTAATTGCAGTCCAGAATTTAGTAATACTAGGGAATTTAAAATATATAGTAAAGAATGTTGCTCCTGCAACTAATAGTATTACCACAAAAGGTACATTGTATTCACCAATTGGTACAGTTGCCAGTACAATGTTTTCCCATCCTACAGCAATTGGCATAAACCAATCGTTTATTTTTTCATCAAGTCCTTTTTCTGCTTCTTGAGCCAAGGCTATAAAGGGTAACATTAATGCTGAAATTGAAAGAAGATATTTCTTCATAATTAAAATTATTAGTTAGTAGTTTATTTAAATTGTTAGTTTAAGGTAGCAAGATGCTAAAAAAAATTGAGTTTTTAAAAAATAGCTTGTTAAAAAGGTTACTCTACCTCTATATTATATATTGTATTTAGCTTCTGAATTTGTTCTGGCCTTCCTAGTACAATTATTTTAGATTTAGGCATTAATTTAAGCTCTGCTTCTGGGTTTATGAGATATTCGCCTTTTTCGTTTTTGTAACCAATAACATTACAACCTGTTTTTTTTCTGAGGTCTAAGTCTCTAATGGTTTTAATCTCTGAAGTGTCGTAAAGACGTTCAACTGCAATTTCTTCAATATTTATGTTTGATTCGCCAACTATTGAAAGGTTATCAATAAACTCCAATAAGTCTGGAACTACAACTAAAGACGCCATGTGATCACCACCAATTTTATCTGGCAAAATAACATTATTGGCTCCTGCTAGTTTTAATTTACCATAGGTTGTTTCCTGAGATGCGCGGCTTATTATCCTGATATTCTTATTAATCTGTCTTGCTGAAAGTACCACAAATACATTATCTGAATCACTAGGCAATGCTGAAATTAAACAATCTGCCCTATCTACACCAGCTTGCATGAGTATTTCATCCTCGTTTGCGTTTCCATAAACAAAAGGTACTATTTCACTTTGATGCTTGTCAACCGTTTCCTTTTTGGATTCAATAACAACAAATGACCTTTTGTGATCCAACAATTTTTTAGCTGCCTGTTTTCCATTTCTCCCATAACCACATATAATAACATGATTGGAAAGCGCGTCAATCTTTTTTTGCATCTTTTTTTGTTTTAATTCTTCAATATCATTTTTTGTGATAATATATTCTGTAATAACCTTAATAGCATAACCTACAATTACAACACTGGTTAAAATTAAGATAATAGTAAATATTTTAGATTCAGCATCTAATGGTCTAACTTCACCAAAACCAACGGTTGTAATGGTGATTACAGTCATGTAAACGGCATCAATCCATGTATAATTGGACATGATCTTAAACCCTAAGACACCAATACACAATAATGCTATCAATAGAATTACTGCAGTATTAATTTTAGATCTAAATACTTTTATTAATGGGTTTGCCATAGGTTATAAATCAAACACTGAGCTTCGTTTTGTGTATAATAAATCTTTTATGCGCATCCAGAATGCTATGAACAAATAGAGCGCAAAGCCAAAACCAAGTGTTACAAAAGTTAAGTACATAAATGAAGTTCTAACTACTTTAGCTCTAATTCCTAAACGATCTGCAATACGTTGACAAACATAATAACCATGTTTTTGAAAATAAAGTAAGGCTTTGTAGAAGATATTCATAGTCGCAATTTAATCATTTCCTATTTAAAAGCGAATTTCCAACTGCACATTGTAAGCATTTATTTTTATCGCAATATAAATTTTTTAACTGTAATAAGGCTTGTGATTGCATGGCCGAATTTGATACTGGTTTAAGAGACTGAAATTTATCAACAATACTATTTTTTTCAGACATTATTTCTTGAATTAGTCGAATGATATTTTCATGACCATCCTTTCCGTTTTGCTTTGCATAACAATACTTTAAAGGAATTATAGTATTAATGAGTAATAAATCTATAAACGATTTTGAAATTGTTTTTTGTGAAGATTTTGATGATTTATCAAATGTATAATGTACTTCCCAAAACTCTGTAGTACCATTAGACATGACATTGTAAAATTCTTTTAGCGTACCCAAACTAATAAGTTTTGAAAATAAATTCTGTTGTAAATGATAAAGCATTGCTAATTGTGCAATTCTTATGGTCGGAAAGTTTGTTGGCCTCAGCCTAAAATAATGCAATGGTAAAACGCCTTCGTTTTTTAATTTAAACTTTTGCTTGAGGTATTTATACTCGTTTTGTAAATCAATATAATAAGCATCTTCAATGGTTTCGTTTAGCAAATTTGCTTGACCAAACAATAAGGCCTCTAATTGTTTAGCATTAGAATGCAGCTTTCTAATAATTGAAAAATCAATGGAGTTTGCCAAGCTAAAAAAAGCCTCACCATTTACTTTAAGACCAAAGTTTTTTGCCAATAACTTAAACAGCACTGCTTCCCAATCGCTATTGGATTTCTTCAAAAGGGTTTCTACTGTTTTTGATTTTTCTTCCAAACGCTCCAAATACAAACGTTCTAACCAGTTCTGGATTATGAAATCGTCAACATTTGCAAAATCAGTTTCGCAATTGATCCAATCCTGCGAATTATTCATTAGGGTATGATAATTTTTAATGGTAGCATCATTCACAAAATCCCTTAAAACCAATGTTGGCAACTTACTATTATCTTTTCTAAAAACATCTGTATCATGTTCCCATACCACATGCAAAATTACATTATCATAAGCCTTGTCTGTTTCGTGGTTATGTAAAAACCAATCTGATGATTTTAAATGAATTTCAACATTTCCAGCCCAAAGTTGGTCTCCAATACGTAATTGAGCATTAAAAAAATCTGGTCCAGAATTAAGATTATGTTGCCCAACTGAAATTACCTCAACATTTTCATGCTCAGTCGTAGCAAGCTTTAAAACGCTCATTTTCTTATGTTTCCAGAGGTAGTGTAAAAATTCTTCACGCATAAAAACCAATTTACATAATAATTAGTTAATTTACCAAGCAAAGGATTATTTAAAATTCTTACCCATATTTCTACCTTAAAACTAATTCTTACTTAAATAATTTTGACAAACTAAAACCAACCTATTATGAAAGGCTTATCTTTTATTTTCTTTGCTTTGCTAATGCTGAGTTGTAACAACTCTCAAAAACAAGAAAGTCCAGAACCTCAAACAACAGCACAAAATTTTTCATCAAACGACTATCAAGATTTAGTAAACCTATTTCATGAATGGCGATCTTTTGAAAATCCCCCAAAATTAGAAGGCGCTCCAGACTACACAAAAGCAACTTTTGAGAAGCGATGGCCAACCTTTAAAGAACTTCAATCTCAATTAAAAGCTATCGATACGACTAATTGGTCAATTGAACATCAAGTGGATTGGATGATTGTTTGGGCAGAAATGAACGGTTACGACTTTAACCATAACATTTTAAAACCTTGGGTTCGTGATCCTGCTTTTTACAAGTCGGTTTGGGAATACCGAAGTGATGTGCCTGCACATGAAGGCCCAACACATCATGGCACAACTGAATTATGGACTTACACTTTTCCATTATCTTCAGAAGAAAGAACTCGTTTTATTACTGACCTAAAAGTCATAGCTCCTTTAAACAAACAAGCACAGCAAAACCTAACAGGAAATGCAAAAGACTTGTGGATTACAGGAATTAGAGACATTCAATACCAAAGTGTTGTATTAACTAATTTAAAGGAAAAACCTGAAATTAAAGATGATGCTGAAATTGTTTCAATTATTGATAACGCCATAGCATCAACCAATGTTTTAGTAAAATGGTTACAAGATGAGTCAGATTCTAAAACTGGTCCATCAGGTATTGGGAAAGAGAACTATACGTGGTATATGCAAAATGTACACCTTGTACCTTTAACTTGGGATGATGAAGTGATGATTTTAAAACGAGAACTTGCTCGTGCTTGGTCGTCATTAAAATTAGAAGAACACAGAAACAGAAATCTCCCAGAATTAGTAGATGCAGATTCACCTGAAGCTTATGATAAAATGGCTGATGAAGCCGCAAAAAGCTTGATTAATTTCCTAGACAAACAAGATATTGTTACTGTAAAGCCTTACTTTGATACTGCGTTACGTGAACATTTAGGAGAATATGTACCAGAGGAAAAACGTAACTTTTTCTTGATTGGCGAGCATTATGACCCAAGACCTCTGTATTCACATTTTTATCATTGGTTTGAGTTAGCAAGAATGGATACTGAGCCTCATAAAAGTGACATACGAAAAGGTCCATTGCTATACAATATATTCGATTCAAGAAATGAAGGTACTGCAACAGCAGTTGAAGAAATGTTTATGCAAGCTGGATTATATAATGACAGTCCCAGAAGTAAAGAAATTGTTTATATTATGATTGCTCAACGAGCTGCTAGAGGCTTAGGTTCTTTGTATGCTCATTCTAACGACATGACTATGGAAGAAGCTGGAGGTATACATAGCGAATACACACCGAGAGGCTGGATGAAAACCGAAAAAGAACTTCTCATTTTTGAGCAACATCTATATTTACGTCAACCAGGATATGGCACCAGCTATATTACAGGAAAGTATTTGTTGGAAGCAGCTATGGCAGATTATGCAAGACTTCAAGAGCTTGAAGGAAACGAATTTAAAACCAAAGACTTTTTTGATACCTTAAACAGTATAGGAAATATTCCTATTGCATTAGGTCATTGGCAAATGACAGGCGAAAACAAACATTTAGAGTCTATTAAAAATTAACCTATCATTCTTTAATATTATGAAACAGCTATTTATATTTTGCGTTCTTGCCTTAATGGCAAGTACATTCGGCTATTCTCAAGACATTTTAAATCCAGCACCTGACCGAAATTCAAATGAAGGTGAAGGTCCTTTTGAGAGATTAATTATTCGTGGCGCCACTGTCATTGATGGTTCTGGCGCACCACCAATGGGACCAATGGATATTGTTATTGAAGGTAACAAAATAGTAAAAGTGGTCAGTGTTGGTGTGCCACATGTGCCAATTAATGATGCTGGTCGTCCACAAGGCGCTACTAAAGAAATTGATGCCACAGGCAAGTATGTATTACCAGGATTTATCAATTTGCATGCACATGTTGGTGGCGCTAAAAAATCACCTAATGCTGAGTATCCATATAAACTATGGATGGCTCATGGCATAACCACAATTAGAGGTGTTCCAGCTGCTAATGTAGCTTGGACACAAAGTGAGAAAAAGCGCAGCGCAGACAATAAAATTGTTGCTCCAAGAATGATTGCTTTTCATACGCTAGGTCAAGGAGAAAATTGGACAGGAGGTGATGTATATACTCCAGAAAAAGCAAGGGAATGGGTTCAATGGGCTGCAAAACAAGGTGTTGAAGGTATAAAATTTTTCAATCATGATCCAGATGTTTTAAAAGCAGCCATTGATGAGGCTCATAAATTCAAAATGGGAACTGTTGCACACATAGCTCAACCAATGGTAGCTCAAACCAATGCGCTGGATGCAGCGAGAATGGGTTTAGATAATATGACACATTATTATGGCTTGTTTGAAGCTTTATATAAGGACGAAGATATTCAGCATTGGCCAGCAAATTTCAATTATAATGACGAACAACATCGTTTCAGTCAAGTGGCTTATCAATGGGATAAAATTCATCCTAGAGGAAGTAAACAATGGCAAGCACTAATTGACGAGTTTTTAGAACTAGACTTCATTATAGATCCTACAATGACTGCATATCTTGCTGGAAGAGATGTCATGAAAGAACGTGATGCTGAATGGCATAAAGAGTACACCTTACCATCATTATGGGATTTTTACACACCAAATAGAGAAAATCATGGCTCCTATTTCTTTAATTGGACCACTTGGGATGAAGTAGCCTGGAAGAATTTTTACAAAGTCTGGATGTCATTTCTTAACGATTACAAAAATGCTGGTGGACGTGTAACTGTAAGTGACGATGCTTCATTTATTTATAATCTTTGGGGATTTGGATACATTGAAGAAATGGAATTACTACAAGAAGCAGGTTTTCATCCTTTGGAAGTGATTAGAGGCGCCACGCTTCATGCTGCTCAAGCCATTTTTGAACCTAAAGGAAAACCTATTGAGTTTGGTGTTATTCGCCCAGGACTTTTGGCAGATTTAGTCATTGTTGATGAAAACCCAATAGAAAATCTCAAGGTGTTATATGGAACAGGCTTTTTAAGACTGAATGATGAAACAGGCAAAATGGAACGTGTTGGTGGTGTAAAATATACCATTAAAGATGGTATTATTTATGACGCTGTAAAGCTTAGGGAAGACATACGTAACATGGTAAAAAATCAGAGATAATTAGTTCTAGTAAATGATTAAATTATTTCGTAAAATACGCTACAACCTTATGGAAACTGGAAAAACTTGTAAGTACCTAAAATATGCCATTGGTGAAATTATCCTTGTTGTAATCGGTATTCTCATTGCGCTTCAAATAAATAACTGGAATCAAAACCGAATTGAATCCAATGAAGAACTTAACATATTAAAAGCACTAAAAGTAGGTCTAGAAACTGATCTTAATGACTTAAATTACAATGCCGAGTTTATTAGTTCAAGTATAGCTTCAGCAAATACAGCCATTCAAAGCTTAGAAAATGATGAACCTTACAGAGATTCCATTGCAGATCATTTTGGCTTTATGATGTTTCCTGTAAAATTTTTGTATTCAACCAGTGCGTTTGAAACGCTTAAATCAAAAGGAATAGATTTAATAAAAAATCCACAAGTTAGAGACGCCATAGTTGATGTTTATGATTCAGGATACAACTTTTTCCTAGATTATGAAAGGGTCTTTGTTTTGGATGAAAATGATCGTGGTCTCAAAGATATTTTTTCTACACGATTTGAAGAGTCCTTTGTAGTAAACTTTAGTAAAGCCAACTATGAGCCTAGACTTGTACCACTAAACTTCGATGCCTTAAAGAACGATCAAGAATTTCTGTACTTCATTAAATCATATAGAAATAGATTAGACGTTCTTTTAAACTTTCATTATAAAGGTCGTATTCTAATCAAGGTACAAGATCTTGTGAAACTATTGGATGAAGAAATCAAGAATTTAGAACACTAAAAATATGATTAAATTCTTTCGTAAAATACGTTACAACCTTATGGAAACTGGAAAAACTGGCAAGTACCTAAAATACGCCATTGGCGAAATCATCCTAGTGGTTATAGGTATTCTCATTGCGTTACAGATTAATAATTGGAATGAAAAGCGTAAAAATAACAGCTATGAATTGAAATTGTTAGAACAATTAAAAAAGGATTTAGTTTTAAATTCTGATGATTTAAAAGGTAATCTGTTTCTCCAGGAAACAGGTATTAAGTCAGCACAATTACTTTTAGATAGTTTTAAAAACAATTTACCTTATCATGATTCTTTATTAGTTCATTTTGCAAATACTGGCATTTGGACCAAGTTTATTGTAAATGAAGGCGCATATAAAACAATCGAATCCAAAGGTCTTGACATTATCACCAATTTAGAGTTAAGAGAACTTGTATTTAAGGTATTTGAAGGCAATTTGTACTGGCTAAAAGAGGTTGAAAAGAATGTTATTAATGAGGTTGAGTATATGCGAATTGAAAAGGGAGCTACTTATTATAAAAAATGGGATATCATGCAAATTGCTGATAATAAAATGGTAAATGGAATAGCAGAGCTAGTAGATTACAATAGTATTGCAAATGATGGTAGCTTTATTTACTACCTTAATTCATATAAAAATATGAGTGAAATAGTATCACATGTTACCAAAAACAATCTCAAGAACAATCAAATGGCAATTGAGATTATAGAAGACTTACTGAATGAAGGTCATTAAAATGATTACTCTTTTATAAAAATATGTTTTGATTGAATTATAAATTAGTCCAAATAACCCATTTTTTTCATCCACTCGTTGTTGAACATTTTACCAACATAACGACTTCCATGATCGTGAAATAAGACCACTACAACATCGTCCTTTTTAAAATGTTCTTTCAGTTGCAACACGCCTTTTATGGCTGCTCCTGCTGAGTTTCCTAAAAACATGCCTTCTTCTCTTGCTAACAATTGCGTATATACTGCTGCATCTTTATCAGTCACTTTTGTAAAGCCATCAATGATACTGAAGTCTACATTTTCAGGGAGTATATCTTCACCAATACCTTCAGTGACATAAGGATAGATTTCTTTTTCATCAAAAATTCCAGTTTCGTGATACTTTTTAAACACGCTTCCATAAGTATCAACTCCCCAAACTTTCACATTTGGATTCTGCTCCTTTAAATATTTTCCAACACCAGAAACAGTTCCTCCTGTTCCTACTCCAACTACAAAATGTGTGACTTTACCATCAGTTTGTTTCCAAATTTCTGGTCCAGTACTTTCGTAATGTGCTTTTGTATTACTCGGATTATCGTATTGATTTACATACCAAGAATTAGGTGTTTCTTGACCTAAACGTTTTGACACAGAATAGTACGAACGTGGATCTGTTGGCTCAACATCTGTTGGGCAAACTACAACATCAGCACCAACAGCACGAAGAATGTCCATTTTCTCTTTAGATTGCTTATCTGAAATCACAAAAATACATTTGTAGCCTTTAACAATAGCAGCGAGCGCTAAACCCATTCCTGTATTTCCAGACGTTCCTTCAATAATCGTTCCTCCAGGTTTTAATCGTCCATCAGCCTCGGCATCTTCAATCATGGTTAAGGCCATTCTGTCTTTTACTGAGTTTCCAGGATTAAACGTTTCATACTTAGCCAACACCAAGCATGGCAAGTCTTCTACTAATTTATTGAGTTTCACTAAAGGTGTATTTCCTATAGTTCCTAATATATTTTCTGCGTATTCCATATTGTAATTTTGCGTTGCAAATTTAAGGTAAAAGTTAAAAGCTAAAAGAGAAAAGCGGTTTTATTTATTCAAAACGTATGGCTTTCACTGGAGAAATCTTTGAGATGATGTAAGACGGAACCAAAAGCATAAGCATACAGACTACAAATGTGCCAACATTCAAGGCTAAAATATAACCAAGATTAAGATATACTGGAGCTTGAGTTACGTAATACACTTCTGGATTTAGAGGAAATAACCCAAATTGCTGTTGTGCAAACAGCAACCCTAAACCAATTAAATTTCCCCAAAACATGCCCAACAAAACAAGGTAGGAAGCGTTGTACAAAAATATTTTTCTAATGCTCCAATTATTGGTTCCAAGTGCTTTGAGCATTCCAATCATTTGAGTACGTTCTAGAATGAGCACCAATAAAGCTGTAATCATATTAATGCCTGCAACAATTATCATAATAGCAATGATGCCATTTGTGTTATTATCAAAAATGCTAATCCATTCAAAAATGGACGCATATTTTTCGGCAACTGTTGTTGTGTTAAGTGTTGATGGCGTGTTTTTGTAAACTTCTGTTGCAATGGTTGCTAAATCATCGTAATCATCAATAAAGACTTCAAAATTTCCAATCTGGTCAGCTTCCCATCTGTTTAAACGTTGCACGTGTTTGATGTCTCCAATAAAATAGGTTTCATCCAACTCTTGAAATCCGGAATTGTAAATTCCAACCACATCAAATTTTCTGATAAATGGTGACTGATTTGCATCGTCTTTCATGAAAAACATCTGAAAACTATTACCAACTTTAAAGCCTAATCGTTTGGCTAAATATTGCGAAATCAAAACCTCATTATTCATCTCATCAGCATAATTCGGCAGTTTTCCATCAACTAAAAATTCTTCAAAATAGTTCCAAGAATAATCTGCTCCTACGCCTTTCATCACCACACCTTCAAAATCGGTTTCGGTTCTAATAACACCAAATTTAGTAGCTACAGCTTGAATGTGCCTTATACCTTCGACACCCTTGAATTCTGGATAAAACTCTTGGTTAATGGAGATTGGAATTTGCGACTCGTCTGAATTGTTACTATCAAAATTTGTGATGGTAATATGACCATTAAAAGCAACAGCTTTATCACGAATTTTTTGCTGTAATCCAGTTCCTGTGGCAATAGCAATAAGCATCACAATAATTCCAATGGCAATGGCAGCAATTCCAATTTTTATTATTGGTGCCGAAACACTACTTTTATACGACTTACTACCAATTATGCGTTTAGCTATAAAATATTCGAAATTCAATGTAATCTATGAGCTTTAAGGTTTTCAAAAATACAGTTTTATTATTTGTTTTGGTATTAATTTCTTGTGGAAGTGGGAATAAATCGGAAGACAAAGTACAGAACACTGAAGAGATGCTTCGACAGGCTCAGCATGACAATCTAGAGGATAAAGAAATTATCGTTGGTGCTAATAGAACGTCTGAATATTTACCGCTTTTAAACGGAAAACGTGTAGGTATTGTTGCTAACCAGACAAGTGTGATTTTCAAAAATGATAAATCTTATACACATCTAGTGGATTCACTATTGGCTTTAAATATTGATGTTAAAAAAGTATTCTCACCAGAACATGGATTTAGAGGTAATGTTGATGCTGGCGAACATGTTGAAGATGGTATTGATAAAAAAACAGGATTACCTTTAGTGTCTCTTTACGGAAACTCAAAAAAAACTGGGCCAAAAGATTTAGCAAATATTGATATTTTAATTTTCGATATACAAGATGTTGGCGTCAGGTTTTACACCTACATTTCAACATTACATTATATCATGGAAGCTTGTGCCGAAAATAACATTCCGCTAATTGTTTTAGACAGACCAAATCCAAATGGAAATTATGTAGATGGTCCAACGCTTGAAAAAGAACACCAAAGTTTTTTAGGCATGCATACCATTCCACTAGTTCATGGAATGACTATTGGTGAATATGCCAAAATGATTAATGGCGAAAAATGGTTGGCAAACGGAATACAATGTAATTTAAAAGTAATTGAAATGACGGATTATTGGCATTCAAGAAATTATAGTTTACCTATTAGGCCTTCACCAAATCTTCCGAATGACCAATCCATAAAACTATATCCAAGTCTTGGTTTGTTTGAAGGTACTAATGTTAATGCTGGACGAGGAACCGAATTTCAGTTTCAGCGCTATGGAGCTCCATTTTTAAATCCAGAAACCATGACATTTACCTACACACCACAATCAAATTTTGGAGCAAAATATCCGAAACATAAAGATAAATTGTGTTATGGCGAAGATTTAAGTAATGCTGAAGTTAACGACGAAATGACTTTAAAATGGATCATTAAAGCTTATGAAAATTCCACAGATAAATCTAAATTCTTTTTGACAGACGGATTTACAAAACATGCTGGAACCACTGCATTACAAAAACAAATTGAAGCTGGAATGAGTGAAGTAGACATTAAAGCCACATGGCAAAAGGATTTAGAAAATTTTAAAAAAACAAGAGTTAAATATTTAATCTATAACTAATGAAGAAAATATTCTTATTACTATTCTTACTCAGTCAATCTTTAGTTTTTTCACAAACTAAAGATCTTTCAATTAAAGAAACAATTAAAGCTGCTCATACTACAGCAACAAAATTTGCTGAGAAAGAAAAAGTTCCTGGAATGGCAATTTCAGTTTCAAAAAATGGAGAGCTTGTTTGGTCTGAAGGCTTTGGTTATTCTAATTTAGAAGAAAAGATAGAAGTTAATCCGAGTGTGACTCAATTCAGGATTGCAAGTATTTCAAAATCATTAACTGCTGCTGCTCTAGCAAAATTAATGGATGATGGTCAACTTGATTTAGATGAAAGCCTCTACACTTATGCACCTGATTTTCCGAAGAAAAAATATGATTTTACAGTCAGACAAATTGGAGGACACATTGCAGGAATTCGTCACTACAATGGTTCTGAGTTTATCTTAAACAAAAAAATGGACATTGTTGAAGGCCTTGATGTATTTAAGGAGTCGCCTTTAAAATTTGAACCAGGAACGGATTATAGTTACAGCACCTATGGTTGGAATTTACTCAGTGTGGTTGTGCAAAATGCTGCTAAAACAGAATTCAATTCATACATGACAAATAATGTATTTAAACCTCTTGGAATGGCAAGTACAACTTTAGATTTATCAGATGAAGACATGCCAAACAGAACCTTGTTTTACAATAAAACGAATGCTGGAGACATCAGGCTTGGCCCAGAAGTCAGCAACGAATTTAAGGTTGCTGGTGGCGGATTTGTATCAACTTCTGAAGACTTAATCAAGTTTGGAAATGAAATTATTTCGCCTAAAATGATTAGCCAAACTTCTATTGCTGAATT
>JAUIGO010000070.1 GCA_030429955.1 Bacteroidia bacterium | reverse complement strand
GCAAGCTTTTGCAATAGCAAAAAGTGGATTGCCTTATGATAAAAACTTTGTTTCTAAATTAGTTTAAAAAAACTTGTTTTTTAACTCAGTTCTTAGTTAACCATTTTTCACCAAAAATTTTATACGTAGTTCTACGTACTTAAACGAAAAACCAAATTATTACTTAGAACCTTTATCCCATTTTATTGGGCTTACGTCATCGTGATTTAAAACACGCGTATTGCTGCGTTTTATGTTCATAATGAGTCCGCATGCTGGATCAGGACAAGTGACTTGTGAGTCGGTTTCCATCCAATCTGCTGGATGGTTTTTACGCTGTTTGGTTGGAAGCAAAGGAATGGTTGACTGCAAAGCATAAAGGCAAAAATCACTCTTTTCTGGCAAGGAGATTTTTCCACCTTTTAAATAAAAAGCATCGCCAACCTTCATGTTGCAGGTGCAATGTCCATTTATCTGTTCTACCACGATTTCAAGGTCGTACAATTCAAATTGGTCGTCGCGAAGTTTTGTTTTTTTACTCATCTGTGTCCTTTAGTTTTTTTTGTTTTCCGTAACCGAAAAAAATGGTCAATAAAGCCATAACCAATAAGCTCCATGACATAAAGTTAAACAATCCAACTTGCAACGGGCTTACTTGTGGTATGCCAAATTCTTGTCCTGTATTGGTCATATTTGCCATTAAAATTACAGGAATAAAATAAGGCAACACAAACGGAAATGTGCAAGCGATCAAGCTCAATACATTGGCTCGTCTCATTTTTGGAATCCCAAATTTTTCACCTGTTTTATTGGTAAAATCGGTAACCATTAATATGGCGACAATACTGTGCGTGGTAAGAAGTACAGCCATGCTCATCACAATAGAAATCCAACCTTCGGCATGTTTTTTTGTTTTGGTGTGAAGCGCAGCAAAGTCGACCAACTTGTTCATAAGTCCACTGGCTTTTAATGTGGCAACAAGTCCCATTAATAAAATGGTAAATATGCTAAGGCCAACAGCACGATTGATACCATCAATAACAAAGCTTTTGGCTGCAAAGTTTTCCAGATCTAACGATATTAAGTGTTCCATTGGCAACAAACCAGAGGCTAGACCTAAAACGGTTCCGAACAATAACCCAAAAAGTAAGCCATGCACTAAATGTTTTCCTTTTAGGAAAAGATAAATGATGAGTGCAGGCACTAATAACATGATGAGTCCTTCTGGTTTTCCTGATAAAAGGTTGTCATTTGTGCTACTAGAATCGTTAAGCCAAATGGCTGTGATGGTATAACAAACCAATGCCAGCAATGCTGCTGGAACAACGTATTTAATTCTGCTTTTTACAGTAGCACCAATTTTTGCTTTTTGACTCAAAGCACTTGCAATAGTTGTATCAGAAATAGGTGCAATAAAATCGCCAAAAGCAGCACCTCCAATAATGGCACCAGCTAAGGTTGGTAAATGTGCACCTAAAATGCCACCAGTTGGATAGAGCAGTGGACTGCAAATTAATATGGTTGCAAAACTTGAACCTGTAGATAAGGACACGATGCAACAAATAATAAAAGTAGCAATGACAAAGCCAATACCATTGAGACTGAATTGATCTGAAATCCAAATGAGAGCATCTACAAATCCTGTAAGTGTCATTAGTATTCCTATGATTGAGGCTAAAATCCAAGCCATAATCATAATCATTACTATTTTTTGAGACATGCCTGAAATAACAATTTCAGAGAAGGCAGTTCGATCTTTAGCAAGTATTAAACCTAAACCAAGCGCCAATATTAAAATGGGCCAAAACCCTTTTTCATCAGGTGCTCCTGATAATGCAATGTAAACAACACCAAAAAGGAACACGATAAATGGCAGCAATGCACCTAAAATCCCTCCATGAAATTCGAGGGAATGGTTGTTATCGTCTTGTATATCTAGTTCCAAAGGCTTTAAGTTTCGTTTAGGTTGTATTTCATAATAGATCCATGTTTTCCTGTTTTGTCGCGCTCCAATTCATAGAAAGGTCCTTTTGGTCCTTTGCTTCGGTTTGTTATTTCAGAAATTGTATTCAGGTCGTTTTCATCCAAGTTGAAACTGTCTAGTTTTTGCAGACTGCTGAGATGCTTGCTATTTCTAGCTCCAACAATGACTGCGCCTACCATAGGTTTTTGAAGAATATACTTGCTTGCAATTTCGGCAATACCAACCTCATGTTTATCGGCAACTTTGCGAAATGTTTGAAGCAATTCCTGAAAAAGGTCATAACTACCAAATTCATCAATAATCAAACGATATTTTGTTAAAGAACGATTTTCTAGAGGTTGTTTAGGGTCAGGCATTCCCAAATAGCGATCGCTTAAAAATCCGCCAGCCACAGTCCCATAACACAAATACGGAATGTTGTGTTTTTGAGCTAAGGCTGTCATATTGGCTTCAACACGACGATCAAGCACGGAATACTGCACTTGATTGGTTGTGATTTCTACACCTGCATCGAGTATTTCTTGGATACGTTGTGTATCGAAATTGGTAACACCAATGTATTTTATTTTACCACTTTTTTGTAATTCAGAAAGGTGAACAGCAGTTTCTATATAGCGTGGAAATTGATAATCCCACCAGGAAAATTGAACCAAATCGAGCTGTTCAACTTGCAGTCGTTTGAGTGAACGATCAATGATGCTTACGACATCTTCTTTTTTTAAGGTTGCCAGTGCATTATAGTCAGGCACGTATTTGGTATGCACTTGAATTGGAGGTAAATCGCCTGCTCGAAAGGCGTCTTGATATTTTTTTCGAAACTTGCCAATCAACGCTTCAACTCCAGTATAAATATCGGCACAATCAAAAGTGGTGATGCCAGCCTTTACGAATTTATACATATCCTCAAGAGCTTCCTGTTCATCTATGTTACCATGACCTCCTGCAAGGTGCCATCCGCCTTTTATAACTTTGGATATGTTGTAATCTGAACTGATTTTGGTGCGCTCCATAAATTTAATTTGGTGATGTATTGGCAAAAATAGTGTAGAATTCGTCAATAGGAATTGGCCCAGATTTCATAATTGTGTCCATAAAAAACTTTAAATCAAAGGCATTTCCGAGACGTTTTTTTTCTGATTCTAATAATTCGGTGAATTGTTTACCTCCCAAAAAGTAAGACGTCAATTGCATAGGCGAATTGGTGATTCGTCCCCAAAGACTTTTTGCAAATTGAGGTGCGAGCAATGAGGTTTCCTCCGAGAATTTTAAAACTTGATCTTGACTCCATCCACTGCAATGCACTTGCACTGAAGTATACGCTCTATTGGCATTTTCAAGTCGTTTGCGTAAATGTGCTAAAAGCGTAAGCGGATTTTCTTTTTCCCATCCAGCATCGAGCAACACTTTTTCTGTAAAGGTGGCCCAACCTTCGGTGTAAATACCAAAAGGAAACAATAGACGAATTGGGTATGCTGTCTCTCTACTAATTTTAAGTTGCATATAATGACCTGGAAAAAGCTCATGAATGACAATCATTCGATTGAATGGTCTGTTAAATGAAGCCCAAAAATCAATTTGTTCTTGTTTCGGAAGCGTTTCTGGAATGGAAGGTAAATTTAGCGTCGTTACAGGATTTGGAGAAAAAGGAGGTGCACTTGCAACCCAACCTATTCTTGCCGCAGGACCAGCGCTTTCAGGCGCAGTTATAATGCGTAAGGTTTGGAGTTTTGGTAATGTAGCAATATCATTTTCTTCAATGAATTTTACTGCAGCATCTGATAATTGATTCCAGAATTGAAGATAATCTGCAGCATTTAATGGAGCGTCTTTTTCCATATCGTCAAAAGCTTTATCTATTTGTTGCTGATACGTCTCAGGTAAAGGACTATTTGGATAGGCTGATTTTAAATAAGTTTTTGATACTTCTCCTAGTAAACCTCTGACGGTTTCTATTTCTTCCAACGCCATTTTTGAAAGTTCTTCTGGAGTTAATTCACTATCTGTATACAGCTTCAATTGTCTGGCATATTCGTCGCGACCAAGAAGCGTTTCGGATTGTTTTTTGTTGGCGCTTAATTCATTGTTCGCAAAGGATAGCAGTATTCCCAAACTATTGATTGCAGTAGCAAGATTGTCCTTGAAGTTTGCACATTTTGAAATTGATAATTCGCTTTCAAGGGTTGTGCTCAAATCATTTTTATACAACTCTACGATGGAGCTAAGTCTATTGATTCCACGCTCTAAATCATCTTCTGCAACTACCTTTAGATTATTTTTAGCAGCATCACTAATCTTAGCTACTTGAACTAAGCGCTGGCAAATTAGACTGGATTTTTCAGATCTGATGAGATAATCTGCATTTAAGACTGGATCCAAGGCTTTTGAAATGGTATTCACATACAATGACAGTGAACTTGTATGGAGTGAAAGTTTTTTCCACTGATCAATTTCTGACTGCACTTGGACACGTAGTAGTCGTCCATCTATTGGATTAATGCTGTTCTCTTTTGATAAATCGAGCATGACTTGCTCATTGAAGTTGAGCCACTTTAAAATGTTTTCTTCTGAGAAATCTTCAAATTGAAACACTGAAGCATGAATTCCATCTGACAAAGCTTTTGAAGGATAGAACTGTTTCCATTCATTAATATAAGTTTCACTGAGGTTTTGAGACCATATTGTGGTACAGAACAACAAGGTGAGAATGGGAACTTTTTTTAATATGGATGTCATTGTGGTTTTGTAAAAGATTGTGCTGTTAAATATAGCAATTAATGAAACAATTCTGTTATTCGGTTTCGTTACTTTTTTTGTAGGAAGACTTTACTTTTATAAAATATAAACCACCAAAAACCCTAAATAACTTCCTAAAGCTGTACCCAATGTGCCAACCAAAATGGCAGGTAAAACCAAATCTTTTCGGTTAAAGGATTCTGCCAAGGCAATAGCTGTTGTGCCACCACCAACATTGGCTTGACTCACAATGGCAATCATTTCCCAATCACGATACAGCAAACCACCTAACAGAATGACAATAACACCATGTAATAGTACTGCTAAACCAGCAAAGAGCAATAAGGTAACACCAACCTCTTTAAGTTCGGCAACAGCACTTAACTCACAATAAGCACCAATAACGGCTAAGAATATAAATACCAAGTACAAGCCTAAATTATGACTGCCTTTTAGGTTGGAAACAAATTTGGTTTGCGCTAACAGAATACCAATGGTTGATAGTGTGAGTATGGATGGAATTTGTGGTAGTGCTTCAGCTATGAGTTCTGAGATGTAAAACGCAGACACACCTAAAAAAAGCAACCACATGAGTGAAATTAAATCGATAGCTTCATCTTCTGGATGTGCTTCGTTTGTGGTGTTGGTTATATTTGTTTGTTTTTTGTCTTTCCAGAAACGCCTTAAAATCATTGGGAAAGCTAAGGTGGCAATAATCCAAAGTGTGGTCACTACATTATCAACAGCAATAGTTCCAGCATAGAGAACACCATTTTCTTGAAAGTTATACTCTAAAGCTACAGCATTAAAATTAACGCTTCCTCCTGTATACGTTCCTGTGAGCATACCAGCAATAACTTTGGCGTCATCGCCCAAAACGGATTCTGGCGATAATATATACCAAGAGATAAGAATGCCTAAGGTGGTTGCAATAGAACCAATAACAAACAATCCAATCATTGGTAAACCTGCTCGCTTGATAGAGGTTAGATTCACATTGAGCAGTAAGTAAAATATAGAAATAGGAGCGATGTAATGAAAAATGCCACTGTACAACTCAATACTATTTGATGCTGTTGGAATGAGGTTTAAGTTGGCTAAAACTGCTGTAAACAGAATCACTAATAAAGCTGCGCCAAATTGTTTTCCGAATTTGGTTTTGCCTGCATATACAGCCAAAATGACCATAAGGCATAACATTGCCAAGACATAAATAGGATTGCTAGTAAAGCTCATGTGGTTAGTTATTTGCTCAGGTAAGTTAACAATTTTATAGCAACCAAAATGTATTAAACTTCAAACGCCAAGACATAAATGCCTTGGCGCCGAAGATAAAGGGACTTGTCGATTTGGTTATCGTTACTGTTTTACAAATTCTACACGTCTGTTTTGTGCTTTCCCATCAGCAGTTGAATTGTCGCCAACTGGTTTGCTTTCGCCTTTGCCTTCAGTGGTGAGTCTATCACCTGAAATCTTATAAACTTCTATTAGTGCTTGTTTTACAGCTTCAGCCCTGGATTTAGATAGTTTTAGGTTGGCATCATCTGTACCATCAGCATCTGTGTGGCCAATGATATTGAGTTTCATGCTTCCGTCTTGCATCAACACTTGCGATATCTGGCGAATGATGCCATAGCTTTGAGGTTTTATATTGGCTTTTCCAGAATCAAATAAAATACCATTGGTAGACACACGACCTTCAGCCATTAATTGTCGCCTGAGGTCTAAACCACCTTCAGCTATTTTTAAATTACCAATAAAAACTCTGTCTTGTCCATCTCTTAATCCTTCAAGGTTAAATTTTAAGAAACCGATTTTTTCTGGGTTATAGATGAATTGCGGAATGTCTATATATTTGGTTTCATTTACCCAAAGCCTGAAGCGTTTTTTGTTGACAGCAATAGAAACATGAGGACTGTTCAATACAGCTTTACGAATATCTGCTGTAATACTATTGTTTATTCTATTGGTTGGATCCATGTTTCTTACGCGAATTCCAAAGGCTCCATATTGTCCGAATGGTATTGCTGCATAAGCATAGTCCCTTCCGTTTTTAAATCCGTTGTTGTCATCAATTGTGACCATTAAAAGTGCATTGGATGATGTTTTATTGTCAAGACCTTCGGTGAAAAGATCAAACTCGATAGTGTATTCTTCTGGTAATTTATTAGCTACTAAAGGAATATACATAATATTGTAACCAGATTTCATTTGAAACCAATTGCCTTCGGCTTTGCTTAGTTTTACAACTTCACCAGAACCGTTTGTGTTCCATTTACTTGGGAAGTCGCCAACAAAATCTTGAGAAAAGTCGTCAAAATAAATGAGTTTATCACCTGGAACAAAATCAAATTTACTGATGACTTCAAGGTTGTCGGAAATATTTTCATCAACCTCTATAGCATTGTCTTCATTTTGGTTGTTTGCATCGTCTTCTACTTCTTCGTCATCTTCCATTTCTTCTTCATCGTCATCGTCGTCCTCTTCAACTTCGTCATCACTTTTTTCGCCAAATAGTAATTCTTTGGCAGTTTTCATGCTATATCTCAAAGCTTTTTGAGCCTTGTTGACTTGCAAGGTTGCTTTGCCTTTTTTAAGCATACTTAAACCGTCTAAATCTGACAGGATATTTGGAGTGCTTTCAGTTAACACAGTTACTTCTGCAAGGGCTTCTTCCAACACGTCAATATCGTCATCGTCTAAAGGTGTTCCTGCTTTTGCATAACCATCGTATTTGTAAACTTTATCGTAAATGTCAAAAGATTCGCGTACAAAATTATCAATGTTTGTAGCTCCTACGCGACTGCTTGGTCGTTTAATTCGTTTGGTTTGTGCTTCAATGTTGGTTGAAAACAAAAACATGAAAAGTAAAGCTACAGTAACTTTTGGCAACGAATTTATACTGATGAGTGCTTTCATAAATAAAAAATTTAATTAATAGCGACACGTTCAGTTAGTACATAGGATTTGGGCGAAACTAATTATCTCAAATGAGCAAATTAGTTAGTTTTTTGCTATAAATAGGGAGGAATTCAAATGTAAAATTAAATGCTTAATTACCAAAGCATTGAATCAATTTTTTTGATAAATAATTATGGAGTTGCCGTCACCAATGGTAACAAACTCTAAATTACTGTCTTTGTCAATATTTTTA
Source organism: Bacteroidia bacterium (assembly GCA_030429955.1). GTDB lineage: Bacteria > Bacteroidota > Bacteroidia > Flavobacteriales > Flavobacteriaceae > CAJQLB01. The sequence goes on along the minus strand of JAUIGO010000070.1, from coordinate 5,144 downwards.
AAATCGATAGCTGAATTGCCGTACACAGGGAAATTGTTTTGAATCTTTGCCAAACTATCAAATAAATATACTTTCTTGGCTTGTAAGTCGGTAACACTTACGTAAATTTTATCATTAATGTAGAAGATGATTGGGTTTGTGTAATTGCCAAAATCAAGCTCGAAGGTATTTTGTTTAATGGTTAAATTGTTTTCTGAAAGTGTTGCAATAGTTTTGCTTGTAGCAGTAACAGCGTGGTTTTTGTCAAGGTTAAGACTTTGTTTACTGACGCTACCTGAAGTGTTTACTTGAACCAAATCACCATTTCTATTGGTCGTTGTAAATAAATCTTTGTAAAGATAAATATCGTTTTCAGAAAAATCAATGGATTCTTTAACATCAATTCTGGTTTGTCCTTGTCTATTTAATATTTTCATGGTATTGCCAGCAGCAAATACAATATAATCTTTATTGTTTATCCTGAAATGTTGAGGTTGAGATTTGATTTCAGTAGCTTTTTGGTAGTTGAAACCATTAACACTTTTGCCGCTTACATTGTACATAAGTAAGTCGTTACCTTGAGTGACTAGCAAACGATAATTTTTGTTGTTGTCATAGTCAAACACTGATAAGGGTTGTGTAATGTTGTCATTAAAATTTAAAGGGAATGGTCCAACATCATTGCCATTTCTGTCAATTACGTACACACGATTTGGAGTGGCGAAGGCAAGCTGTAATCTTCCGTTTTTGTAAATATCAATTTGTTGAATTTTACCAAGAATATTACCATTAAGGCGTTTTTTCCAGAGTATTTTTCCTTGGTTAGAAATCAAATATAAATTGTTGTTGATGTCTTGCACCACAATATCTTCCTGATTGTTGCGATAGTTGATTACAAACTGCGGATTTGTTAGCACGTCAGCATCAAGCGTAATGTTGAATTCTTCTGAAATGGTATTGGAAACTGCTCTGGATTTATTCTTATTGATATTGATATTTACATGCATGAAATCTTCATCTTGAACAAATTGAAAAGTAGAAAATTTATAATCAATTAAATTGATATTACTTGATTTAAGGTTAAAGATTTTTGAAGTGATGTTCTCCAATTTGTCAGAATCTGCTACGAGCAATAATGATGATTCGTCACTAATGTTTGAATAGCTATTTAAGAGCGCTTGATTTTTACTCAGTGTGGCACCATTTTGATAATTAGCGATGATGTTTTGCAAGTCAGATTCTGAATTGGCAAACACAAAGTAGTTATCCATATTGGCATAGAAATTCAATTCCACATTAGATAGTAAAGGGTTAAATATGGTTTTGAAAAACTGTGGAGAATTAAATTGTAAGATATTGATTTCTCTAAATGTAGATACAATATCTTGATGCTCTAACAAGCCGTCTTTTGTGGTTGTAGGATCTAATGAGTTTGCAACAACCACTGAACTATTGTTTAAATAAATTTCGCCAATTTCGTTGATTGAATGAAGCCAAAAATCGTTTAATGTCGAGTCTATTTTCTGGGTTGTATAGTGCTCTATATTGGCTTTTAAAATGTCATAATTGTTAAACGTGAAACTTAAAAATCCTTTACTATCGTTAGGCGCAATATTGGAAAGCGTATTTTCTTGAGGTGTTGTTTTGTTGAAAATGTTTAGTAAATCAGTGGTGGTTGCATCAGAAATTGCAATACCATTTAAATTAAGTTCGCCAGACGTTACACTTACATCTAGCATGAGCGAGTTTGCTATTGTTTTTTGATTAAACATGGCTTGTCCTAAACTGTCTGCGCTTTTGTTATTTAGATATAATGAAAATGAAGCATTATTACTTGTGGTTTGTGAGAGTTCTTCAAAATCAGAATGCGGTTTTGGTTGAGTTTTATCAATAATGCTTTTTGAAGTAGAGGCTATGTAAATGCTATCAATCATCTTGTAGAAAAAAGAAGTTGAATCTATTTTGATATCACCAAACAAACTATCATTATGCTTTGTAATTATGGATATTTCTTCGTCATTTTCAGTGTTGCTAAAACAGAGTAAAACAGGGTTAACTGTTTTTAGGTTTTTGAGTAGGTCTGTATCGAGTAAGCGTAATTGTTTGTTATAAGTTTTATTGAAAAAATCGTTGTTTTTTAAATCGTTTTTAAAAGATTCAAGATCAGAAATTTTAAAAACAGTTGTTGTGTTTTCGGGAATTAGATGAGAGAGTTTAGTTGTGTTTTTGGTATTGGAATTGCAGCCAATAAGCATTGAAAATAAAATAAATGCAACAAGTATTTTTTTCATTGAGGGTAAATAATAATCTCGTTTTGCAAAGGTATAATTAAAATTCAAAAGTCAATTGTTCATGCAACAACTTAAAAGATTTTCTGTGATATTTTGTGATGCCATATTTTTTAATGGCTTCGCGATGCTCAACGGTTGGATAACCTTTGTTTTGAATCCAGTTGTACATTGGAAATTCTTGGTGAATGGTTTCCATATAAGCATCTCTGTATGTTTTTGCCAACACAGAAGCTGCAGCAATGTTTAGGTATTTTCCGTCGCCTTTAATGATGGTTTGATGTGGTATGGTTTTAAAAGGCTTGAATTTGTTGCCATCAACACTTATAAATTCTACTTGTGTGTCTAGCTTTTCAATTGATTGATGCATTGCTAATATTGATGCGTTAAGAACGTTTATCTCATCAATTTTTTCTTGAAAAACATGTGCAACGCCAAAGCAAACAGCAACATTTTCAATAATTGGTTTTAAAACATCACGTTTTTTATGAGATAGTTGCTTGGAATCGTTTAGCATATCGTTCTTAAAATCTAAAGGTAGAATTACAGCAGCAGCAGTAACAGGACCAGCCAAACAACCACGACCAGCTTCGTCTGTACCACACTCAAAATTAAATTCTGAATATTTTAACTTTAGCATTTAAATATTAACAAGTTTAAAGCGTTATGGTGTTTTCAAATTGCGTTTCTTTGGTAAAAGAACTAAATCCTTAAGATATTTACTATTTTTGCCCAAGTTTTTTCAATTTAAGTCAACCCTTTTAGTCATATTCATGAATAGATTAATCATTTTATTTTGCTTTTTTGCTATCGGCGTTTTACAAGCACAGGTGACTAATCCTATAAAGTTGAACACAAAAGAACTAAAGGATCCAATTAGAGGTGATGTAAGAGACACTATAAGTAATGCTGGTTCCAGAAGGAATACTTCAAATAAAAACATTAAAAATAAAGACGCAAAAATTACAGATTACAAAATCATATCTGTAGAAAATGATACGATTTTTGCTGATACTACTCTGACAATATATAAGGATTATAAATTTAATTATCTGAGAAAAGACTATTTTGACATACTTCCTTTTTCAAATATTGGACAAACATTTAACACCTTGAGTTATAATTTTAAAGATGAAAAGTTAATACCAGATTTTGGGTCAAGAGCTTTGCATTTCAATTACAAGGAAATCAATGACATCTATTATTATTATGTACCAACACCATTTACAGAGTTAATGTATAAAACTGCTTTTGAACAAGGTCAGTTGTTGGAATCGATGTTTACTGTCAATACATCAAAGCAATTTAATTTTTCTGTTGGTTATAAAGGACTGAGGTCATTAGGGAAATATCAGCACATACTAACAAGTACTGGAAACTTCTATTTCAGTACCAATTACAAAACTAAAAATAACAGATATAATTTAAGAGCGCATCTCTCAGCTCAAGATATATTAAATGAGCAAAATGGAGGTATACAAGATGATGACATTGTGAATTTTGAATCTGGAAACCCTGAATTTCTTGATCGTTCAGTTTTTGATCCAGCCTTTGAAAATGCCAATAGTGTTTTAAAAGGAAATAGATATTATATAGATCATACTTATAATTTGATACAGCAGAAAGATTCTGTTTCACACAATATTTTGAGCATTGGAAACACATTTTCCTATGAAGATAAAGGTTATAAGTTTGAACAAACTACACAAAATGATTTCTTTGGAGATGCCTTTATTTCAACAAATATAAGAGATAAGGTCTCTTTACAAGACATGTATGTTGATGTGAATGCTAAGTACATTAATAATACAGTTGGTGTTCTAAAATTTAAAGCAGCTTATAATAAATATAACTATGGTTATAATAAGGTGGTGACTTTAAATGGTAATAATATAACGAATAGATTAAAAGGGAATGTATTCTCTGTTGGAGGTGAATACCAAAATAAAATTGGTGAGTTTCATGTTGAAGGTAAGTTTGGATTAAATATATCAGGAGATTTTAATGGTAATTACCTTTCAGGTAGTGTAGGATATAATATAAATGATGATATTGAAATTAGTGCAGGAATCAATATCAATTCAAGAGCAGCTAACTATAACTACTTATTATATCAAAGTGATTACATCAATTATAATTGGGATAATGATTTTAGTAATGTAGAAACCAAGCAACTCTCATTTAAATTAGAGTCTGATAAATTAGTTAATATAGAAGTAGACTACTCAACCATTAATAATTACACTTATTTTGGCCTGTCAGAATCAGACAGTTTGGTAAAGCCTTTTCAAACAGCTAGCACAATTAACTATTTCAGGGCAAAGCTTAGTAAAGAAATTAAATGGAGAAATTTTGCTTTAAACAATACTATAAGATATCAAAAAGTAGTTGATGGAGAAGGAGAACTAAACGTCCCAGAAATTGTAACCAAGAATACGCTTTACTATTCTAATCACTTCTTTAAAAAAGCTTTGTACCTCCAAACAGGAATTACATTCAATTACTTTACTGAATATAATATGAATGCTTACGACCCATTATTAGCAGAGTTTTATGTTCAAAATGAAACCAAGTTAGGTGGCTTTCCAAGATTAGACTTCTTTATTAATGCTAAAATACGCCAAACAAGAATTTTCTTCAAGGCAGAACACTTCAATTCAGCCTTTACAGGATATAATTACTATTCAGCACCTAACTATCCTTATAGAGATTTTGCCGTTCGCTTTGGTTTAGTGTGGAATTTCTTCTTGTAACTTATTGACAATAAGGGTATATAAAAAAGTTTTAAAAAAAGGTTATTAAAAAGTTTGAGAATTTGGTAGTTGGTTGTATGTTTGCGCCCTCTAAACGGGGAGCTGTTTTGGGGAGTTCACAGGG
>JAUIGO010000007.1 GCA_030429955.1 Bacteroidia bacterium | reverse complement strand
TTGTAAGTTTATAGACCAACTGTTTTAAATGTTAAAATAGTTGGTTTTTTAAGCATTTTTTTTTTTTTAAATTTACAAGACCTGAGACTAATTTTTGAAAGTCTATGTCAAGATGCAGTTTTAGGCAAAATAGATTAATCTTTACTAGCGCTAGTTTTTTTATTCTCCCTTAAAACTAAAAAAATAGCCAAGCTAGAAAAGTAAATAGACTTACTTTTCTAAAAAACATAGACAACCATATAGACATCATAGACTAAAATACATAGACAAACTTTTAAGTTTAACCTGTTGGTTATGCAATAAAACATTGCAACCAACCAAAATTTTAGAAAAGATGAAAAAATTAATTTTAATTACAATTTGTGCATTTGTTAGTTTTGCTTTTGCAGATAGTTCTTCATTAGGAGAAGTAAATCAATTAAATGGTGCATGTGATGGTTATGGAGGCACTGTAACCATTCACTTGACTATCAACTGTGATGGAGACAACACTCCTGAATTTCAAGGTACCATAAAAACATGTGCAGATCAAGCTCAAGCATTAGTTGAAACATATTATTCTCTATGTGATGAAGGTATACAATAGTGAATTAAATGTATTCCAATTTAAAATTGGAATACATTTTTTATTAAACAAATTTTTATGAAAAACTTACTAATTATTAATTTCATAATACTACATACTTTTTGTTACGCTCAACAAAAAGATTTAGGTCTTGTTCTTTATGGTCATAAACAGAGTTTAGGATTAGGAGCTCCAGTTGGAATTGATTATAATGCTTCTTTGACTTTTAATTCTAAAACATCATCTTATGAATGTAAAAAAGACTCTTTAGAAGGTGGTCATGTTAACGAATTTGTAACTTCTCGAAAAAACGATATTATTTCCGTTTCTAATAAAATTACTAATGAAAAAGGGTTCATTTATTATTTAGACTTAGAAAAAAATATTTCTAAAAGCCGAGATATTGGATTCAAGTATGTTAAAGAAAAAACACCAAAAATCGAATGGAAAATTAGTAAGGCAACTAAAACCATAGGAAGTTTTAATTGCATAAAGGCGACTGGACATTTTAGAGGGAGAGATTATACGGCTTGGTTTACAACTGCAATACCTTTGCCCTTTGGCCCATGGAAATTACAAGGCTTACCTGGTTTAATTTTGGAAGCTTATGACACTAATAAAGAGGTATATTTCTATTTTAAATCACTCTCTTATCCATATCATGGAAAAGCTTTCATTAAAGAACCTAAGCCAGATTCTGAAAAAAAAGAATGGATAACATTTAATGATTTTAAGATATTCACAATTAATGCTTATAAGCGTGGTGTCGAAAATTTTAGATTAGTAACAGAACAGAATAGCGACAACATAATCGAGAGTGAAATGCCAAAAATGAAAGATTCATATATCGAGGTTTTTGATCAATAAACAACTGTGAGCTGTCTTTTTAGAAATTATTTAGTTGCTTTACCGTTTACACTATTACCTTTATTTGTTTTATGCCAAACCAACATTACAGGGCAAATAAAAAATGCATCTGCACCTTTAGACAATGTAAGTGTAGTTGTGTACGATAAGGATGCCATTGTAGCCTACACGTTTACAGATCAAGAAGGTTTTTACTCTATTAGGTTAGATAATAGTGAACGCGAAACACTTAAAATAGTTGCCAATCTTTTAGGTTATGAGTCTCAAGAAAAACTATTACAATTAAAAATAACTGAGACCAATACTGTAAATTTTACACTTGTTGAAAAAGCCGAAACCTTAAATGAAGTAGTTTTGGAGGCTTGGGAAAAAATAAATGTTAAACGCGACACCATAACCTTTAAAGCATCAGCTTTTAAAGATGGCTCCGAACAAGTGGTTGAAGATGTATTGAAAAACATTCCAGGAATAGAAGTATCTAATGATGGCAATATAAAAGTAAATGGCAAAGCTATAGATAAATTGTTAATTGAAGGCGATGACCTTTTTGATGATAAGTATAAATTATTGACCAAAAATCTTGATGCCGAAACCATAAAAGATGTGCAGATACTCAATAATTTTGAAGACAATCCAGTACTGAAAAGTTTCCAAGAGTCAGAAAAAGTAGCTTTGAATTTAATATTGAAAGAAGATAAAAAAAATGTGCTTTTTGGCAATATTGATGCTGGTTTTGGCACCAATGAACAATACGACAATTTACTGAACCTAGGATTACTTAACAGAAAAGTGAAGTTTTTTAATTTAGCTAAGTTAAACAATATTGGAACAACGTCTTTATCACAAGTAAAAAACACAGGTAATGTTATTATAAGTGGAGTAAAAAATGAAAAGAAAATTGAAAAACGAAACAATGAGGTAGTTAATATTGATAATCTTTCATCATCCAATTTTTCAAAAAACGAGGATTTGTTTAACACTTCTTTTTTAAATTCCTTAAGTTTTACAACCAATATATTTAAGAACACAAAACTTAGAAGCCTTAGCTACATTGTACTTGATGATATAGACAAGCAAAACAGTAGTTTCACAGAATATTTTATTGAACCTGAAACCATTTATTTTAATGAATACAACAATATTTCTATAAAAGATATAGAGTTTGCCACTGAATTGGAATTAAAGCATTTGACAAAAAACAACACCTATTACACTTATAATTTTTCTTTTGAAAATAACACCGCAAAGAAGAATGGGAATTTAATTTTTAATGACAATTTTATTTATCAACGACAAAAAAACAATAAACATAACTTTTTCAATCACCTTAATGTCACTAAAAAAATTTCAGAAAACAAGCTTTTACTTTTATATACATATTTGGGAATTAACAATACAATGCAAAGACTAAACATTGAACCTAATATTTTTGAAGATGTTTTTGAGAATACAGATTCTACAGGCTTAAGACAAACATCAAGCTCACCTTTAAACTATTATGGTATTATTACTGAGCTAATAGGAAAAAACAAGAAATCTGACTACGCATTAGAATTAGTTGCCAAAGTAGATCAGGACAAACTAAGTTCTGCTTTTAATTTTTATAATGAATCAATAATTGATTCCCTATCTAATAAAACAGCTTTTAAGAAAACTGAATTCAGTGTATCTGGAAAATACAATTTTTCAATTACAAACAATCTAAAATTAGGTGCAAGAATAGAAGTAGCAGATAATTTGCTGACGTTAAATGAAAAAAAAGAAAACTTGTTTTCCTTTCAACCAAGTATACGACTAAACTATAAAAAAAATGGCCTGGGTAGTTTTGGTTTAAATTTTAGTTATAACAATTCATTGCCAACTATACAGTATTTAAACGAAAATTATGTTTTAAAAAACTATAGAACTTTTACTAGAGGTAGTGAAAGTATACAACAGATAAGTAACTACAATCTGAGCTTCATTTATGCTTTTGCTAATTTTAAAAAACAGTTCTTAATCAACTCTTTTTTAATTTATAGTTTTTCTGATAAATCGTACGGTTTAAGAAGTAATATAAATGAAAATGCTAATTTTAATCAATATGAAATTATTGATGGTAACAACATAGTACATTATAACTTGAGTGTTTCCAAATATTTATCAATAATCTCCTCAAGTATAAAATTTAGCACTCAACAATCATGGACAAATACTCCTTACATAATTAATGATATTGAAAGCACAAATAAAAACTACACCTCTTCATATAGAATTCAAGGTACATCATATTTTAACATTCCTATAAATTTTAAATATGGTTTACAGTATAACTATTCCAAAGGAATTTTCAACAACAATGAAACAAATACCGATTATTTAGAATGGTCTCTAGAAAGCACTTTAAAATTGTCTGAAGAATGGTTGTTCAAAACAGAGAACAATAGCTATATAATTAATGGTAAAAACTATTTTTTTACGAATATTAGCACCAATTATAATCCAGAAGAAAGCAGGTTTTCATATAGATTGATTGGTAATAATTTATCAAATATAAAAACGTTTTCAAATATTTATATTTCTGACTATCAAAGTAACGAAAGCAGTTTTCAAATTATTCCTAGATATATACTCTTAAATGTTAAATATAGATTCTAATTAAAATATAGTTTCACAAACTCCTTGCAATATGCCTTTATTTCGTCCCTCGCTTTTAAAAAGGCTTCATGTATTTCGGTTTCTGTTCCTTTAACCTTTGAAGGGTCAAAAAAGTTATGATGCAATCTAACAGCATTTTTACTTGGTATGTAAGGGCAGTTTTCATTGGCGTGATCACAAACTGTAATTATGTAATCAAAATCAATGTCTTTGTATTCATCTACATGATTTGAGGTGTGCTTGGAAATATCAACACCATCATCTTTCATTATAGATACTGCTCCAGCATTTAAGCCATGTGTTTCAATACCTGCGCTATAAACCTTTACTTTTCTATTATCTAAAAAATGGTTTAAATAACCATGTGCCATTTGGCTTCTACAGGAATTCCCTGTGCATAATACTAGAATGTTTTTCATTTTAATGCTCGCGAAAGCGAGTAACTTTTAAATTCGACTTTTAAATTTTCTTTTGATTTCGACTGCGCTCATCCTGACAATTATTGAAACTTAGAGCTACGTCTTTCCATTAAAACGTTATCGTGCCAAATGCCATCTCGTTGTCCTATTTTTTCTCTAATACCAACCACTCTAAATCCACAATGTTTGTGCAATTGAATACTAACCTTATTTTCTGCAAAGATTCCAGCCTGCAAGGTCCAAAAGCCCTCCTTTTCACTTTCAATTACTAATGCGTCTAGCAATTGCTTACCTATCCCTTGTCCTCTTTGGTTTTTAGCTATATAAATAGTTACCTCAGCAACACCTTTGTAAACCGCTCGTTTTGAGACTTGTGACAATACTGCAAAACCAACAACGTCCTTATCAACTTCAGCTACTAAACGACATTTCTTAATGAATTTATCATCCCAAATATCAAAAGTTGGCACTTTGGTTTCAAAGGTTGCGATTCCTGTGGCAATGCCTTCAGCATAAATTTTTGAGACCGAAGTCCAATCTTCTTTCTTAAATGTTCTGATATTAAAATTCATTTGATGAGATTCTTTGCTTTGACTTCGACTAAGCTTAGTCTGACAGCTGTGAATGACATAAACAATTAGCAACAATTCCCTTCTGGTGAGCAACAAGGCTCATCAGAAACCAAAGCAGTTTTTACTTCTTCCACAACTCCACAAACTGTTTTTGCTTTACAGTCAGTTTTTTCAACACCTAACTTAATAATTAAATTGTTATCTCTTATTTCAAAATCGTTAACAAACATCTGTGCTGTATGAAATGTTTTGTTACTATATTCAAATTTTAGTTCAGCTTCCATATCATAAGGCTTCATTTTACCAACCTTGTTTAGAATGTTCAAGGCTTTGTAAACAGTCATGTAATCACGTTTACCAATTTCCATAGGACTTTCCCAAAGCTGAACAATAGTTTCATTCCATGCATCAGTTCCAGTACCACAATCTACAGAGTCAATTTTTAAATGTTTGACTTCAGTAATGTGATAATTTGCTTTTACAAATTCTTGAGGTTTGTACTCAAATAATAACGACTTTTCTTTGTGTGCGTTAAAGATTTCAAATAGTTCTTTTGTTTTCATTTGTATATATTATTTTTTTATTCCAGTAATTAAATTCTTTTTGCGATTAACAGCAGTTAAGCTTTGTTTTATTAAAAAATGAATTGAATAGTTCTTGTAATTCTTGAAAACGCTCAACATTTATACAATAACAAAGGCTCTTACCTTCAAAAGTGCCTTTTAGTAATCCAGCATCATTGATTACTTTTAAGTGTTGTGAAATGGTAGCTTGTGCTAAACCAATTTCATCAACAATATCATTACAAATGCAAGCTTCTTGTGTGCTTATATATTGCAGAATAGCCACACGTGCAGGATGCGAAAACACCTTTGCAATAGCTGCAATTTCATTGATTTCATTTGAATAAATATCTACTTTGGATGCTCCCATTAGGTTGATTTTAGATGACAAATATACAAATAAATTGTATTATTGCAATATTACGATAACAAATGTTTTAAAAAAGATCGAATTGTTATTATTCGATCTTCAGAAACTATAAAGATTTAAACCAATCTTGGAAAAGATGTCCTATAACTGGAGTTTCTTTCTTTTCTCCACTTAAAGCACCAACTAAACTCATTATCCATAGAACTAGTATTATTAGATTAGCAAACCATCCAATTATTGGAATAAAACTTAAAACAATGGCAAATAGCATAAGTCCAAGCATTTGCCTTAAATAAAAAGAAGCATATTCTGTTTTCTTTTCGCCTCCATTCATTACAAATGCAATAATCCAGCCTATTAAGGTTAAATGAGCAACTAATGCAACATTTTTAGCATCTCCCAATACTTCTTTGGTGTCTTGAGAAAACTCATCGAATTTTTCTTTAGCATCTTCTGAAAATTCCTTGGCCTTTTCTTTGGCTTCTTGTCCAAATTCTTCGGCTTTTTTGGCTGCTTTTCTTGCTCCTTCTTTAGCGTCACCTAACATATCGTTAAGATCGTCGCCTAAACTTTTTTCGTCTGACATTTTAAATAATTTTGGTTAGATGAATAAATATACTAAAAATAAAGTTTGGTTAGTTTATTATTTTTCAACTAATTAGAGTTTTTCCAACGTTCTAATTTTGGAATGTTTTTTGAAAAAAATCCTGCTAAAAAACCTGGAAAACCCATTTCTTTAAGCTTATTTTTAACAAAATCTTTCATTTCAGTTGCTGTAATATCTGGTTGTAAAAATTCACCATCTTCATAGCAATAGCTACAATACATAGTACTTATTGAACCATCCTTATTTGTAGCTCCTCCTTTCGGATCCTTTTTTAAAGGCATGGCACAACTTTGACAATTTTTATAAGTTTTCATTTTTATATATTTTATTGAAAAGCACTGTCAACGGGTTCCCAAAGTTCAATTTTATTACCATCATTGTCCATAATATAACCAAACTTTCCATATTCATACTCCTGAATATCACCAATTACTGTGACACCTTCTTCTTTTAAAATTTTTATCAATTCATGTAAATTCTCTACACGATAATTGAACATAAAGTCTTTTTTTGAGGGCTCATAATATTTTGTTTTTTCTGGAAATGGACTCCATTGTGTAGAGCAATCGTTTCCTTCTTTGTCCTTCCACCAGAATGTACAGCCATAATCGTCTGTATTAAACCCTAAGTGTTTTTTGTACCACGCTTTGGAGGCTTTTGGATCTTTGGTTTTAAAAAACAAACCTCCAATTCCTGTGACTCTTTTTTTCATGTTAATATAGTTAGTTTTCTATTTAATTAATTTATTACAATTGTGTTATCTTTTCTTTACTGCACTTTCGTAGATTTTCACCCAATCATCTACACTCAATTTTGCTGATAATTTGCCTATTAACTCAAAGGGAATGTCATCTAATTTTTTAAAACGAATACAGCTTTTTCCCATATCCAACTTACGTTTACAATGTTTTGGATATTCATTTACAAACCAATCGTGAATTTCAGGAACAGCATAAATACCACTGTGGTATAGGTTTACCGAGTTTTTTTGAGAGGCAAAACTCATAAATGGCAAAGGTTCTGTTGGCGTACAATGATAACCTTCTGGATAAATGCTATGAGGAACGTAATAGCCAATCATACCATATTGAATTCCTTCTTCAAAACCCTTAGGTAAATTAGCTTTAATAACCTGTCTTAGTTTGTTTAAAGTTTCCTGACGTTCTTCAGGCACTTGACTTATATAATCTTCTGGTGAGGTTGCTTTATATTGCATAATATTTAGTTTTTTCGTTGAAGGATTAACCCTGAAATTAATGAAATTATAAATCCGATAATTACAACGGTAACAAACATTAAAGCAGCCATAAAACCAGATCCTCCATAATCTTCCATTTGTTGAGTGAGCTCAGCTTTTTTAGCCTCAAGTTCTGCTCCAGAATGTTCGGTTTCTAAAATTGCAATGGTTCTATCTAGGTAGTCCTGCGCAAAATCTGGATTAATAACTGTTGTATAAATATAATCTGCTATAGCCACTCCTGCTGCAACTAGAACCGAAATTAATAATCCAATGACTAAAGCTTTACCAAAACCTACAACACCATTATTTACCTTATCCCTGTAATGTTTAATGCCAAAAAATATAAAGGATAAAGTTGCAACCATGGTGACATAACCTAAAATTTCTTGTAATGAATAATCAAGGCTTTGGGTTACTAAAATTGAAACTAAAAATAATACAACTCCAGTTAATAGACCATAAGAGCCATATTTTAAAACTGTTTTTTTCATCTTTTTGAATTTAAAATTATGATTCAAAAGTAGAAGAAGACATCCTTTTTGGAGTCATACTTTAGTACCAAAACACCAATACTTTAGTCTAAAAGTAACGATTTTTTAAATAATCTGAAGTTCTTTAGCGATTTGAATGGCTTGTGTTCGACGTTTGGCATTTAACTTTACCAAAAGATTAGAGACATGTGTTTTAATGGTACTTTCTGAAAGGAATAATTTCTCAGCTATTTCTTTATTTGACAATCCTTCTGAGATGGCCTGAAGTACTTCGTACTCTCGATTGCTAATTTCTAAGTCTTGAATCTTTTGATGGTCGATTTCAGTTGCAGCAACTTTCCTATTATTAAGACTTTTTTTGTTGAGATAGATACCAATAAAAAAGAAAACAACTGCAATAATCGCAATGGTAATTTCAAAGTTTAAATTACCAGATATCGTGGCATATTTACTAAGTTGAAACAGTAGAAATATAGCTAAAATAAGCAGCGTAAAAACAAGTATCGTTTTCTTCATGCTTTAAATTTAGCAAAATCTTTGCTTTATTTTGTCAACAATGGTTTGTGCTAACTTTTCTTTGCTCTCAATAGTCCAACCAGCTACATGAGGTGTAAGCAAAACATTTTCTGCTTGTATTAAATATTGGAATGCTTCTGGCATCTCGACTGCGCTCGATGTGACATCATTTTTAAAGAGATTCTCAAACGATGCTTTTTCATACTCTAATACATCTAATCCTGCTCCTAATATTTTACCTGATTTTAGGGTATCAACTAAATCTGATGTCAATACACTCTTACCTCGAGCTGTGTTAATTAACCAAAACGATTTTTTAAATTGATTTATAAACACTTCATCAACCATATTGGTAGTTAAAGCTGTTTGAGGTGTATGCAAACTAAGTACATCAGCTTTATTTTGAAGTTCTTGAAGCGTTACTTGTTTTGCATTTTCATCTCCAACATTGGGTTTAATGTCATAACACAAAACCTCAACATCAAAACCTCTTAATTTTTTAGCAAATGCTTTTCCCATGTTGCCATAACCAATCAGTCCAACTGTTTTGCCATCAAGTTCAATACCTCTATTGTCTTCACGCAACCATTTGCCTTGCCTGACTTCTTTATCAGCTTTATGGAGTTTATTGAACAATGAAAGTAACATGCCCAAAGCATGTTCTCCAACAGCATTTCGGTTTCCTTCAGGAGCTGAAATAAGATGAACTCCTTTTGATTGAGCATAATCGCAATCAATATTTTCAAGACCAGCTCCTACTCTTCCAATAAACTTAAGACTTGTTGCTTTGTCTAGAAACTGTTTATCTATGGTAAATCTGCTTCTAATGACAATTCCGTCATACTCATGGATTTTAGCTTCTACAACTTCTTTTGAAGATGTATAATCTTCGTGATTTGTAAAACCTAAATCATTTAATTGATTGATTAATAAAGAATGATTGGTATCGAGGTGAAGGATTTTCATGTTTACTTCCTGTCTTTCGACTTCGCTTAAGATAACTCCAGCAAAAATCTATTTTAGTTTACTTAATATGATTTTAAAGACACTTCGACTGCGCTCAGTGTGACAATAGTTTTAAATTTTAGGATAATGCGTTTGAGTTTTTTCGTCAATGACCTTCCCTGTATGAGCTGTTGATAGTTTTTCAAATAACAACACATGCACTTCCTCATCATTTTTTGTACATGGGTTATGCTCTACACCTTTTGGCACAACAATAATTTCGCCTTCATTAACAACTTCGGTTCTATCTCTAAACTGCATATAAAGTGTGCCTTTTACCACTTGAAATAATTCATCTTCATCATCATGACTGTGCCAAACAAATTCGCCTTTTAGCTTTGCCAAAATCACTTGCATATCATCAACCACAGCAATTTGATGCGGATGCCATTGTTTAGAAAATTTAGAAAATTTCTCTTTGATATTAATGCGCTTCATAAATTGTTATTTACGTCCTGAAGTTATATTCCGAGTATCATTTTAGCTATCCAAAAATAAAGTAGAATACCCAAAATATCGTTGCTAGTAGTAATAAATGGTCCAGTTGCAATAGCTGGATCAATACCTCGTTTATCTAAAAATAGAGGCACAAATGTTCCTATTAAACCTGCTATGATAATCACTGCTACCAAAGACACAGAAATGGCTAATGCTTTGTCCATCTCACCTATATAAAGCCAAACAAACAAAAACAGAAAGACTGCTAGAATGGCGCCATTAAGTGCTGCAAGAAGCATTTCTTTAATTAATCTGCCATTGACACTTCCTTTTACATCGTCGTTAGCTAAACCTTGAACAATAATCGCGCTTGATTGTACACCAACATTTCCTGCCATTGCAGCAATTAATGGTGTAAAAAAGAAAAGCACAGCATAGGTGTTAAATGCTTCTTGGAAACCTTCCATAATAATAAAAGCACCAATACCACCAAGTAAACCCAGAAACAACCAAGGTAAACGTGCTTTAGTAAGATCTATTATACTATCATCTGCTTCAACGCCTTGTGTAATACCTGCTGCCAACTGGTAATCTTTATCAGCTTCTTCTTTCATGACATCTACAATGTCATCAATGGTAATTCTACCAACTAAAATATGATTGTCATCAAGTACTGGAATGGCTTCCAAGTCATATTTTTGCATCACTTTTGCGACATCTTCAACATCGTCGTGAACATTTACAGAGTCAACATTCGAATTAGAAATTTCAGCTATTTTTTGTTCGCTTTTAGCCGTAATTAAATCTTTTAACGATAGACGACCAATCAGCTTATCTTGCTTATCAACCACATAAATAGAATGCACTCGAGTGACATCTTTGGCTTGACCACGAATTCTTCGCATGCAACCAGCAACTGTCCAGGTTTCATACACTTTAACAAGTTCTTTGGCCATGAGTCCACCAGCTGAATCTTCATCATAAGCCAATAATTCTTCAATTTCGGCTTTATGCTCAGCATCTTCAATGTTTGAGATTACTTCTTCCTTACGTTCTTCAGGAAGTTCAGAAATCATATCAGCTGCATCATCAGTATCTAGCTCCTGAATTTCGTCTGCAATTTCTTTAGCTGATAAATTTTGAAGGACTTTCTCTCTGATATCTTCATCAAGCTCCATCAAAATATCAGAGGTCGTCTCAGAATCCAACAACTTAATCACATAGACTGCCTCATCTTGATCAAGTTCATCAAGAATTTCGGCAATATCAGCATAGTGAAACTCACTTAAAAATTGTTGCAACTCCTTGCCATTATTGGCTTCAATAAGTTGCTCAACTTTTTCTATGAGTTCATCAGTGAGTTGAAATTGTATGTTTTCTTTTTCTTCTGACATGAAACACTTCGACTGCGCTCAGCGTGACAACTGATCTGTTATTAAATATCGTTTTCAATTAATTGAGTGAGTTCAATAAACGAATCCACACTCAATTGTTCTGGACGTTTGCCAAAGATAGCATTTGCTTTTAAATTATCTGAAAGATTGAATATTTTTAAACTGTTACGCAATGTTTTTCTGCGTTGCTGAAAGGCTATTTTGACCACTCGGAAAAATAATGCCTCATCGCAAGGCAAATCAAGATGCTCTTTCCTGGTTAATCTAAGCACTCCAGATTCAACCTTTGGTGGAGGATTAAATACTGAAGGTGGCACTGTAAAGAGATATTCTGCATTGTAAAATGCTTGTGCCAACACTGATAAAATACCATAAGCTTTGCTGCCTTCTTTTTCACAAATACGTTGTGCAACTTCTTTTTGAAACATCCCAGAAAACTCTGGGATTTGCTCACGCATTTCCAATACTTTAAAAACAATTTGAGTTGAAATGTTGTAAGGGAAATTACCTATGATAGCAAATTGCGAATCGTTAAAAACCTCTTTTAAATCGTATTTTAAAAAGTCTTTTTCAATAATTCTTGGCGCAAGGTTTAGATAATTGGCTTGCAGATATTCAACCGATTCCGAGTCAATTTCAATGACATAGGTTGTGGTGTCTTTTTCAAGCAAATATTTGGTAAGGACTCCCATTCCAGGACCAATTTCCAAAACCGCTTTGTAACCTTGAAACGATAAGGTGTCTGCAATTTTTTTTGCAATGTTTTCGTCTTTCAGAAAATGTTGTCCTAGATGTTTTTTTGCTTTTACTGACAATATAAAAGGTGTTAGGTGTTAGGTGTTAGGTGTTAGGTGTTAGGTGTTAGGTGAAATTTACTGAGTATTCATCAACAATTTCGAGTTCTGTGCGAAAGGCTAACATTTTATCTGCAAATTTTAAAAGTCCATCTTTTCTGAGTCGTTCGGCATCTTCTTTATAATAAGCATCAAGTGCTTCCCGTGATGTTGCTCTGTATTGCACAGAATAAGTCACTCCTCCAAGGTCTTCTTCAACCAATACTTTGGTGAGTTTGGCTTCTGTAAATTTTCCTGTTGCCAACACTTGAGGAATGTGTTCTTTTATCCAAGACAGCCATTCCGTGTGAATGCTTTCGTCTATGTTTATGGTTACGTTGTAAATTATCATATAAAGTTATAAGTACTTAAAGTTTTAAGTGTCTAAAGTTATTTGCAGTTAAAGTGCCTTTGCAAATAACAGAAGTTCCTCCTTATCATCAAAAGGTTTTATGCGTTTTTGGAAAGATAAGCCTAATTTTTCTAATAGATGAATGGAACTTTTGTTGTCTGGATTCGTTATTGCCAAGACCTTTTCTAACTTAAATTTGTTTTTAGCCAAATCCATGATGGCAAGTGACGATTCGTAACCATAACCTTTACCTTCATAATCTGGTAAAAACCCAAACCCAATATCTGTATGCTCTAACTCTTTACGCTTTACCAAACCAACAATACCAATGACTTTTTCTGGTTCTGATTTTTGAGTGACTTTGTAAAAACCATAACCACTTTCTTTATAGCTTTTTAGGATGCCATTTTTAAGATGCTTTTGGGCATCTTTAATGGTTTTGATGTTTCGGTCTCCAATGTATTTTAACCAACTTGGTGTATTCATTAACTCCACAAAAAATGGAGCGTCTTTAAGTGTGACTTTGGAAATGATGAGACGGTTGGTTTCTGTAATAAAATTCAAATTACTCCTTTTTTATTCCTTTAATTCCTGTAGCGCAACCATAAAAATATTCTATGTATTCAACATAGAAACCATGATTGCTAAAAATTTCTTTAACCTTCTTTGAATTCTCAAAACTGCATGTGTAAACGCCTAACATTTTATAAGTCTCAGAGTTACTCAAAAATAACTTCCCAATAAAGGGGATTATATTTTTGAGATAAAATAAGTAAAACTTCTTTAAAAGTTTATTTTTTGGAACTGAGACATCAATCATCGAAAATTGCCCATTCATTTTTAAAATTCTTCTTATTTCTTGAGCTAATAAATTCAATTGTTGTTCATCAAATGTTTTCATACCAAAACCAGAAAAAACAACATCAGTAATGTTGCTCTTAATAGAATTTTGAAAAACATTCTCTTTTAGAATCTCTATGTTTTTATTTGAGTATTTTAATTTCCTTTTTGTTGCTCTGATAATCATTTCTGAAGAAAAATCCAATGCAATCAGATTTGAATTATCTTCTATTTTAGGAAGTATAAATTTCCAACATTCTCCCATTCCAGACATTAAATCAACAATGGTTAAACTATTCTTATTAATATCAATTTCGTTTATAAATTGTTTTCTCCACTTGTCACTAAATCCAAATGAAGAATAATAGTTCATTAGATCGTATGAGCCACTCATCCTATTAAATAAATCTTCAACAAATTTTGGATTATAATAGTTCAAAAATTAAAAAAATTAGATTGAATTTAATTTATAGCATCACCACGTAAAGCCCGAAACTTTTTCCTGGCCTCCACAAAATAGATACTGTCTGCATGGTTGAAAATGATTTTTTCATACAAGGCTTGCGCTTCTTCAGGTTTGTTAAGCACATTCACATACAATTCGGCTAAGGCGTAATAGGCATCGTCTGCCAAAATATCTTCTTTATAATTATCAATAATGGCTTTGTAATTGGCTTCAGCTTTGAGGTAGTCTTTTTTGCCTTCAAAAAGCTTTCCTTGTTTGTACAAGGCTTGGTCAATAATAGATTCTGTTTTATGGTCTTCTAAAATTTTATCAAGTAAAGAAATGGCTTCGTCTGTTTTATTTTGATAGGCATATAAATCTGCTTTAGCATACAATTTTAAAGCGGTTTGTGTGGAATCTTCAAACTTGTTATCTGAAATTAATAATTTTAAATCCAAAGCGTCATTCGCAATCAACTGCGAAGTAGATGCTTTTAATATTTTAAGTTGAGCTTCTGCCCATTTAAAATCGCCTTTATAATAGCTTGCTTTGGCTACTTTAAATCGTGCTTCTTGTGAAATGGTACTATTTTTTAAGCTGGTTTGAATCTGAGAATAGTAAATAAGAGCTTCGTTGAATTTTTCCTGAAACACTAAAATATCACCTAATTCCAGTTTGATTTTAGCAAGTTGGAATCGGTTGAACTTTCCTTCTAAAGCAGTTTTTAAATACGTGATGGCTTCATCAGGGTTATTCAAATAAAAGGCCTTAAAATGTGCATAAGACACTTTAATGTCTACTATTTCTGGGTTGTTTTCAAACTCATTAATCACGTTGCTATAGTTTTGATCTATAACCTTATATTCTTCTTTTGTGGCATGCTTTGTTTGTAATTCCAATAGGTTTTTATGCGAATCTACAATGGTTTCAATGTCAATTGCAGTTTCAATTAAGTACATTAAAATATCAGCCGAAATTTCAGGCATGTCTTCTTCTAAGGTCAAGTTTGCCAAATCAACAATACCTCTTAACGACTCTTGTTCTCTTTTGTAAATGGCTTTTTCTTGGGCAAATGCTTTGGCATATTCACGTTGTTGCACATATAACCAACTTAGCAACTGATTCCAAATCACATTGGGTTGTTCTTGTATTTTTTTCAGAAGCACTTTACGTAAAATAGCATTGTTTGCATCTTCGCTATTTTCAGATATATAATCACTGAAATAACGTTTAACTTGATTGGCGTAAGAATTGTTTATTTCAACAAAATTCACATAGCTCGTGAACATTTTTTCAATCTCGCCTTGTTCTCCATAAATTCTAGCCAATTGAATATGGTAGTTAGCTTCAGGGCGCAATTCCATAGAGCGTTCATACGCCTTTGCAGCCAAATCTATGAGTGCCAAAGTTTCAAATCTGTAAGCCACATAATAACCATACACTGGGTTTTCATCAATTTTTAAAATGGCTTGATTGTAGTAATCTTCAGCTTTTTCATTGTCGTTTTTAAGATGATAATTATATCCTAAATCAACTAAATGTTGAGGGTTCCTACTTTTTTCAACCATATCAAGCAATAACTGCTCTGCAATGTCCAATTGCTCTAATTGCTGATGAATTTCAACAATTTTTATAAAGTAGTTGATGTTGCCTTTTTTTTCTTCGTAAAGCTTTTGATACGAAATCAGTGCCTTTTGAAATTCGCCTCTATCAAAATAGTCTTTTGCCAATTCCTCATTTTGAGAAAAGGACGCAAAGCAGCAGAAGAAACAAAATATGTAGATTAACTTGTTCATAGTAACTGTAAATATAACTAAACTCTGCTTTTGAAGTTGTGAATATTATCTTAATACCACTCCAAATTTAAAAAAGCCGAAGCAAAACGCCCTTTTTTCCTTTCTATTTCTGTTAAAAAAGAAAACGTAACTAAGCTATGCTTTATTTTTTCACATTATATAAAGAAAAAAATCATCGTTTTCTTTTTCGACAATTTCAAACTTGAACTGGTAAAAAAAAAATAGCCTGAACTTACGTTCAGGCTATGCCATCCAAAATAAATGTGCTATTAACCATATTTTATATGATTCAGTTATCCTGATTGGGGCTCTTAATAAAGTAACTATATCTTATGGTTGATTTATTTTTATTATCAATCTATAAAACCACTTTTACTATCAAAACTACCAAAGCAGTCAATAGTATTAATCTTTTAATATTTTTCATAACTAGTAGGTTGTATTAGTTTGGTGATACTAACTTGTGAAAAATATTGTGTAAAACAAAGAAAAAATACAAAAATTCGTTGAACAACGTGTTTTTTGAACACTTTGTCGATTTTTTTATAGTCTTTTTCTTACTTTTTGTTTAAATTTATGATTTTATTCGATTGTAGAAAAACCAGTATATGGCACTAAAACATCTGGAATATTGATGCCATTTTCGGTTTGATAGTTCTCTAAAATACCAGCCAAAACTCTTGGTAAAGCCAAAGAGCTTCCGTTTAATGTGTGAGCCAATTGGCTTTTTCCGTCGCTATTTTTAAAACGAAGTTTTAGTCTGTTGGCTTGAAACGTTTCAAAATTTGAAACTGAAGATATTTCTAACCATCGTTCTTGAGCAGTAGAATAAACTTCAAAATCATAAGTTAATGCAGATGTAAAACCTAAGTCGCCTCCGCAAAGTCTTAAAATTCTGTATGGCAATTTCAATTCGTTTAAAATTGACTTGACGTGTTCAACCATTTCATTAAGAGCTTCGTAAGATCTATCAGGATGCTCGATTCGTAAAATTTCAACTTTATCAAATTGGTGCAATCTATTTAATCCGCGTACATGTGCTCCATAACTTCCTGCTTCCCTTCTAAAGCAAGGTGTGTAACCTGTAATGGCTTTAGGAAGTTCGCTTTCAGCTAACAAATCGCCACGAAACAAGTTGGTTGCAGGAACCTCAGCTGTAGGAATTAAATACAAATTATCTTCTGTAACATGATACATTTGTCCTTCCTTGTCTGGAAGTTGTCCTGTACCAAACCCTGAAGCTTCATTCACTAAATGTGGTACTTGTACTTCGCTATAACCAGCTGCAGTATTTTTATCTAAAAAATAATTGATGAGTGCACGTTGCAATTTTGCGCCTTTTCCTTTATACACAGGAAATCCAGCTCCAGTAATTTTATTACCAAGTTCAAAATCGATAATGTCGTATTTACTGGCTAGTTCCCAATGTGGTAAAGCATTTTTTGGTAATTCTGGAATGTCACCTTCGCGATATACTTCTTTATTATCATCTTCAGAATTTCCAGCAGGAACTAAGTCATTTGGTACATTTGGGATTTTGCACAATAACTCATCTAACTTTTCAGATACAGCATTTAATTTTTCAATCAATGCTTTGCTATCATCCTTTAGTTGCGTCGTTCTTTTTTTAAGAGCATTCGCTTGATCTGCATTACCAGATTTATAAAGCATCCCAATTTCTTTAGAAAGCGAATTAGATTCAGCCAAAGTGTTATCCAACTCAGATTGGGTTTGCCTGCGCTCTTCGTCAAGTTTAATCACTTCATTAATCATTTCAGTAGCATCTATATTACGTTTTGCCAAACGCTTGATGACTAATTCTTGATGCTCTCTAATAAAAGGTACTTGTAACATTGGGTGAAAAATTTAAGTTCATCTTCGCTTCACATAGCTACGAAGAATAAAGCGACAAATTTACGGAATTACTTAGTAAATAAATCTTCATTTGAAGGTAAAATCCATTCGTTGTGTTTAAAAGCATTCCACTTTACAGAAGCTAGATCAACTTTAGGATCTATAAGTTGTTTTAAAGGTCTGTCATTAACACTTATTCTGCAATCAACATAAACAGCAACATCTTGACCTTCAGCTGCAAATTGATGTTTTAAGCGCTGTGCAAATTGCCAAATAACATCTGGTTTGGTGCTTGCAATTCCTTTTTGTTTTTTAGTCAAATAATCGTCTAACTTAATAATTGTTCTTTTGTTAGTTTCTTTATCTACAACTGTAAAATGAGCGATGCCATGTTTTGCACGAAGCATCATTCGCCAGGATAAACGATGCGCTTCTTCTGTCCACAACACATCATCTTTTATAAACCAATGACGTAATGGTAAAGCCAATTGGATTATGAAATACAATCCAAAAAAAACAGTTAGCAAAATTGGTTTATAGCTTGGCACAACAAGTTCTCCTTCTTCATAAAACTGTTTGCTTTTAAAAAATAGCTTTTGAATGTTTTTAACTGGAAAAAAGAACACGCAAAGTGCAATTGACATATACGGAAAAATACCTATTTGAAAAACGATAGAATTGAATAGATGAAAGAAAATAGCAGTAATAAAAGCCCATTTTCTGGTTCTTCTCCAGAGTAACAGTGGTACAATCAGTAAATCGAATAAAATACCTCCATAGGCTAACAAATAATGCAACCATTTTTGCTGAAGAAAATCGCCAATAAGGTAATAGCCTTTTCTGCCTCTCATCAGTATTTCCATAAAGGTAGTATCTAGCCAATCTGGATATATTTTGGCAATAGCTGCGTAAGTGTACACAATGGCCATTTGAGCAATTATCATTAGGCTACACCATTGTGGCATGCTTTGCTTTAACAAGGACGGATTTTGTTTTACATCTATTGAAAAATATCTGTTTGCTGGCATTATGCACATAAACAAATTGAGCAAAACCAATAAATAATAATGATTGTTATATGATGCTTTTTGCATGAAATAAACGCCAGCCCAAAGAATGGTAAAACCAATAATACTCGTTCTGTATTTATAACCAAGCATCACACCAATGCCAAACAGTCCCATGACAGCAAAATAGATATACATCCAATGTCCTGGAAGCGGTTGAAGCCATTCAAAGCCAATAAATGAAAAGGTAAATTGAGGTTCTATTAAGGTTTGCTTAATCCAACCTGTTAGTATGGCACCAAAGGATTCAAGTGTAATGAGTAAGCCAAAAAAGACTCTAAAAATGATGAGTGCACTATTATCAATATGTTTAAATAGCCAACGATTAATCATCGTTTTGATTCAAAAAGTGATTAGAATTCATAAGATCTTTAGATAGCTGATTTTTCAGATCGTCAAGTGAATCAAATTTTTGTTCGTCACGTAAACGTTCTAAAATTTCAATTTCTAAGGTCTTCCCATAAATATCCTGATTGAAATTAAAGAAATGCACTTCAATAGATTGTACTTTACCATCAACTGTTGGGTTGGTGCCAATATTCATCATCCCAAAAACAGTAGTTCCTTTGATGTTTGCTTTTACTACATAAACGCCATTTTTAGGAATGAGTTTATAGGACTCTTTAATCTTAATGTTAGCAGTTGGGTAGTTAAGTTGTTTTCCCAATCCCTTGCCTTTAACAACTTTTCCAGTAAGCATGAAGTTGTAGCCTAAAAATGTATTGGCTGTTTGTACGTCGCCTTCTAAAAGGGCTTTTCTGATTTTTGTAGAACTCACTGTGACTTCATCAATTTCTTGAGCTGAAATTTCAGTGACTTTAAAATCGTAAATCTCTCCAAAGGCTTTTAAGTCGTTGATGTTTGCAGTTCGGTTGCGACCAAAATGATGATCGTAACCTATTATTATATGCTTCACATGCAAGGTTTCAACCAAAACATCTCTTACATAGTCTTGCGCTGAAAGACGTGAGAATTGTTTTGTGAATTTTTTTACCACTAAATGATCAATGCCTTCAGCTTCCATCAACTTGTTTTTTTCGTCGATGGTATTCAGCATTTTTATATCTGTATCTTTCTGCACTACCATTCTAGGATGCGGAAAAAACGTCAATACAATAGCTTGTAAATTTTCCTTTTTAGCAATTTTCACCAACCGTTTGATAATTTTCTTATGTCCAACATGAACACCATCAAAAGTTCCAATTGTAACCACTGAATTGGAAAGTAACTTGTAATCTGAAGCGGTTTTAATTTTCAAGAATGCTGTTTATTTACCGTTAAATGAATTCATTGTATTATTAATGCCTGAAAGCACAAATGATTTGATAATTTCTATGCTTTTTGATAAACGTTCAGGTAATTTTTCTTGTTCTTCCTCTGTCCATTCTCCCAACACATAATCAACTTGCCTGCCTTTACTAAAGCTATCGCTTATTCCAAACCTGAATCGATTGTAGTTGGTTGTGCCTAATTTATCTTGAACATCTTTAAGACCATTATGACCACCATCACTCCCTTTAGTTTTTATACGCAATGTTCCAAAAGCTAAGTTTAAATCATCAGTAATGACTAATAAATTTTCTAATGGAATATTTTCTTTTTGCAACCAATACTGAACTGCTTTTCCGCTTAAATTCATATAGGTATTAGGCTTAATAAATATAAACAAGCGTCCTTTTAGTTTATACTCAGCTCGATCTGCAAGTTTATCTGTACTAAAAGTTACCTCTTCTTTTGAGCAGAAATAATCTAAAATTTTAAAGCCAATATTATGTCTTGTATTTTCGTATTTCTCTCCAATATTTCCTAGGCCTACAATTAAATATTTTTTCATTACCTGATTGTCTTCAGTTGAAGTTGTTTTGCTTTTGCCAAAAAACCAATTAAAAATTTTGAACATTATACATCAATATAATGTAAAAGTAAAAAAGCATCCTGAATTAACAGAATGCTTTTTAATATTATAAATAAAATTGAATTTATTCTTGAGTTGCTTCTGCTGCTGGAGCTGCTTCTCCTCCTTCTGTTGGAGTTGCTGCTTCTGCACCTTCTTCAAGCTCTTCTTCCTCTTCTTCTTCATCAACAATAGCAGTTCTAGCTGTCTTAATTTGACATACAACTGTGTTGTCTGTGTGTAAGAATCTGTATTTTTCTTGATCTAAATCACGAACGTAGAATTTATCACCAATTTTCATTGGAGTAATATCTATCTCGATAAAATCAGGCAAGTTAGTAGGCAATGCTTTAATACGAAGTTTTCTGTTGTTCCTTCTTAAAACACCTCCATTTTTAACACCTCTTGAATTACCAACTAAAACTACAGGAATATCCATAGCTATTTCTTTATCTTCAAATAACTGATAGAAGTCCACGTGTAAAATTCTGTCTGTAACAGGGTGAAATTGAATATCTTGAAGCACTGCGTTTAAAGTGTCTCCATTGTCTAAGGCAATCACAACTGTATGCGCATTAGGCGTATAAACCAGTTGAGAAAATGCCAATTCAGGTGCAGAGAAATGCAATGGCTGATCTCCTCCGTATAATACGCAAGGAACCTCTCCAGCATTACGTAAGGCTTTTGTTGCTTTTTTGCCTACGCTTTCTCTTTTAGATCCATTAATTGTAATTGATTTCATTTTAAAAAATTATAGTTAAATATTAATTTACATTATAAATTGAGAACTGATTGATTCGTTATGATGTACTTTTTTCATTACATGAGCAAACAAATCTGCACAACTCAATACTCTTATTTTTGAACTTTCTTGAGACAGAGGAATAGAATCTGTTACGATTAATTCTTCCAACTTAGAATTTTCAATGCGTTCATAAGCCTTTCCTGACAAAATAGGATGTGTACAAATCGCTCTTACACTTAGCGCTCCTCTTTCCATCATCAAGTCTGCTGCTTTGGTAAGCGTTCCTGCAGTGTCTACCATATCATCGACTAGCACAACGTTTTTACCAGTTACATCTCCAATAAGTTCCATGTGTGAAATCACATTGGCTTTAGCACGTTGCTTATAACATATTACAACATCACTTTCTAATGCTTTTGAATAAGCATACGCACGTTTTGATCCTCCCATATCAGGAGAAGCAATGGTTAAATTCTCTAAAGCCAAACTCTGTAAGTATGGTAAGAAAATGGTTGATGCAAATAAATGATCTACAGGTTTTTCAAAAAACCCTTGAATTTGGTCAGCATGCAAATCCATTGTTATAATTCGAGTTGCTCCAGCAGCTTCTAACATTTTAGCTACTAATTTTGCTGCAATTGGTACTCTAGGCTTATCTTTTCTATCTTGTCTTGCCCAACCAAAGTAAGGTAATACAGCAGTGATATGTCTTGCTGATGCACGTTTAGCAGCATCAATCATCAATAACATTTCCATTAAATTTCTTGGTCCTGGATGAGTAGAGCCTATGATGAAAATTCTTGTACCACGAATGGACTCTTCATAAGAAGGCTGAAACTCACCATCACTATATGTTGATGTAATGACGTTACCTAAACTTACACCAAAATTTATTGCAATTTTTCTTGCCAGCTCTTCACTTTGAGAACATGCAAATATTTTGGCTTCTGTAACTACGTTAGGCATTGCTAAAGTCTTAAATTATAACGATTTATTCTGTTTTTGCTAAATGAGGTGCAAATTTATGAATTTATTTGGACTGAAAAAGGATAAAAGCCACTATTTTTAATTGTTTGTCGTAATTATTTTTATAATTTTGCATTCTCTTTTGCTCAAGTGGCGGAATTGGTAGACGCGCTGGATTCAAAATCCAGTTTCTTCGGAAGTGTGGGTTCGATTCCCACCTTGAGTACTTTAAAACCCATAACAAACAATGTTGTGGGTTTTTTTATGCTTAAATTTCATGCTAAAGTAGATAAAAGCTATCTTTTTAAGGCAAAATGACCTTTAAACGTTTTTCCGTTTCCTAAATCTACGATAAACCAAAAATCATTAGAACCTAAGAGTTGACCATTAAAGGTCCCGTCCCAGCCTGTTCCGCTTGGATCTATCTGCTTTAATAGTTTTCCATATCTATCATAAATAAATATTTTAGCTTCATTAAAGTTTCTTACACCATAAATTTGCCAAGTGTCCTTATAGCCATCGTTGTTAGGTGTGAAAAATTTTGGGTAATCTATTAAGGTTACCTCTCGTGAGTCTTCTCCGCAACCATATTTATCTCTTACGTAAACTGTGTAGATACCTCCTGATATATTATCGAAATAGTTACTGCCTTGATAATTTATCCCATCTATTGAATACTCAAAATCACCATCTCCTGAGGCAATAATTTTTATGAAATTGTTACCTAGTTCATCATATTCTACCTCAACAATTTCTGGTAAAATAGATCTAGACAAAGTAAAATCGAAGGTGTTATCACACTCAATTCCATTTAACAACTCGCTTACAACAAGTCTATAATTTCCTTCTTCTATTAGTGTTGCTTCATAAGCTTCTGATATTAACTCTGTGCCATAATACCAAGCGTATGAATAATAATCAGGACTTACGGAAAGTGCTAATGATGGTTCTAAATTGCAAATTAAGTATTCATCTTCAAGTGTAATTTCTGGTAATTCGTTAACAATTAAATTAAAACTTGTTTCTGAATAACAAAGCCTGTTCAGAGTGTTCTCAACCCTTACATTAATGGTTTGTGTATATGGATTTGTGTTCAAAAATGATGCTGGCAAAGGGCTTGGCAGAGTATTTCCGCTTTCATCAAAATAGAAAATCTCTAATCCTGTTTGATTTCCAATGAGTATATCTTCAATGTTAGACATATCAAAATATGCAAAACCACTGCCTTCATCACAGGCATATAGGCTATTTGGCTGATTGATATTTGGCTGAGCAGCAGTTTCAAGGGTTAATAGTGTCTCTGAATAACAACCTGTTTGTGAGTTAGTAACTCTTACTGTAATATTCTGTACGTTAGCTTCAGTATTTGTAAATGGATTTGGTAAAGGGTTTGGTAACAAATTTCCCATTGCATCATAATAGGAAACTTGCATTCCTGCTTGCGAACCTATGGTTTGGCTCTCGATATTTGTGGTATCAAAGTACTCTGAAATGCCGTCATTATTATCGTCACAGCCTATTAAGGTATCTAGCGGATTGGCCACTGGAAGTTCATTTACATTTAAGATAAAGGTTGTTTCATTATAACAATCTGTGGCATCATTGGTTACTCTCACAGTTATAGTTTCTTGATTGAGTATACTATTCACATAAGGGTTAGGCAATGGGTTTGGTAATGGGTTTCCGTTGCCATCAAAGTACGAAACCGTCATTCCAGTTTGACCTCCGAGAACTGTTGATTCTATATTACTTAAATCAAAATTTGCGAAGCCGTCTGTATTATCATCACACTCATATAAATCATTAATGTCAAATACTTCAGGTATTGGCTGAACAAACAATTCAAAAGTGCTTTCAGCATAACACTCAGGATTATTTTCATTTGAAACTCTAACGGTTATGGTTTCACTATTAGCAATACTATTGGTCATTGGGTTTGGTAATGGAGACGGAAGCTCATTTCCATTACCATCAAAGTAACTAACTTTCATGTTGGTTTGTGCACCCAAAACCTGAGACTCAATTGTGGAAGTATTAAATTGAGATGAGAAACCTGAATTGAAGGTATCTTCACAAGCGTACAAATCACCTATTGTATTTGCTTCTGGCCTTACAGATACTAAAACATCAAATTCTAATGTTTGTGTGCATCCTTCAATAGATTCAATATAAACTGTGTAAGTACCAGAATCAATTAAACTAGCATTAGGGATTATTGGATTAGCATAAGTGCTTGTAAATCCATTAGGACCTTCCCAATAGTAAGAATCTCCTCCAGTTGCATTAAACTCAATATTATCATTTTCACAAATAAACTCTGTAGCATTTACCTCTATTAGAGATAAACAATCTTTGAACTTTACTAGAAAACTATCTTCATTTCCTCCACCATAATTTTCTTGATGAGCTCCAACAGTTGAAATTCCTGAGTCACTAATAGTTAAACCACTTATATAAATATTATCATTGATAATTTTTAATCCTGACGTATGTGTTTCTTTATTACTTCCTAAATAAGTCCCCCAAATTCTATTACCAAGTGGATCAAATTTAGCAATGAATGAGTCAAAATATTGAGCTAAATTATTTTCTTGGAAGGCATTAGGTGTTGAAATATTATTATCACTCATCGATTCACCAGCCAAATAGATGTTATTTTCACTATCTACATCAACTCGAACTGCAGAAGCTATAGCAGTCCAAAAATCAAGATCATTACCACCATACCAGGTGCTCCATTGAAGCTCACCAATTGGATTAAATTTTGCAAGAAAAGTGTCAAAGTCAGGTATATCTCCTCCTTTATTAGGTTGGTGTGAGTTATAAAATGCAATATTCTCATTACTTCTAGTACCTCCTGAAATAATAGGGTTATTTAAATTATCTATTGCTAAACTAGCTCCCATTTCCATATCAAATCCTCCAAAATAAGTTGCCCAAATTCTTTCACCAGAATTATTAAATTTTACCAAAAAAATATCGGGCCTATGATTGTTTCCATCATCACCTAGCTCTTCTTGAAATGATCCAGTTGTAGAAATCCCTGTTCTACTTTCTGTTTCACCAACTAAATAAATATTCCCAAAATTATCTAACTCAATTTTGGAAAATTTGTCAGAATCTTCCCCTCCATAATAAGTTCCCCATTCTCTTACTCCATTTTTATCAAATTTTGCTAAAAATCCATCCGCTCTTCCTGCACCTGCTTCACTATACGCTCCTGGAGTAGAAATATTAGTAATACTTTGAGTAAATCCGGCTATATATATATTATCAATATTATCAATAGTTACAGTTGTAACAGCCTCAGCAAAGTTTTCTCCTCCATAATAACTTCCCCAAAGTCTTACTCCGCTTGAATTAAACTTAACAATAAATCCATCTTGGCCTAAAGTTACATTACCACCTATTGTTTCTTGATGAGCTCCAATTGTTGAAATATTTATCAAGCTTTGCGTTTTTCCAACTCCAATAATATCATCATTACTATCTACAACAACATCAGTAAATTTTGTAAAATGATTACCTCCATAATAAGTAGCCCACAACAAAATTCCATCTTTATCAAACTTAGCCATAAAACCTTGTGGTTGTGGATTGCCTTCCGTTGTAGGAATAGGATTTGTGTCTTGATGACTGCCAGAAGTTGCAATGTTTGTATAGCTCTTTGTTTGACCAACAAGAATAATATTTTCATAACTATCAGCTGAAAGATCCGATTCCCAAGTGGCATCACTTTTTTCGCCTCCAAAATAGGTTCCCCATTGTCTAACAGGAGTTGGGTCAATGATGATTTTTGAGCCAAGTTGAGCTAAACTATTGTTCTTAAAGCTAAATACATTGGGTTCAATTTCATTGTAAGTAATATTAATTTTTGTATTCCCTTCTATTGATTCTGTCCAGCTTAAAGGAATCGTTTCATGCATAAGACCTTGTTTCATTTCATATTCAAGGTATGTTTCACAATTATTGACATTAACACCAGAGAATTTCATCTTAATATCAGATAAATCACCATCTTCGTGAACAATAAAATTATACTCAACAACTTTATTGGTGTCTTCTGGAATGAAAAATTCCATATCTATATTAGGATACAAATCCTTATATACTATTCTCTTAAAGTTTCTAACATGAGTAATTTCATCTTTGTACGGGACGTTGTAATAGTTATAATAGTGAATTGCTTTTTCTAAAGAAATAATTTCAACATTAGGGTTTGCTCCAACAAAATCAATATCAAGTCTATGAAATGAATAATCAATTTGCTTTTGATCAATTGAATCCTGTATACTTTGATGATTAGTTTTAAGTTTAGTTTCTGTTTCCTCAATACTATAGACATCGTAAGAAAATCCTGTTGGGCGTAGCTGAACATTTAAGCCAGGAGTATTCAATAAAAACTTAACATCAGGATTTTCTTTGCCAAATTGATCAATAATTTGTCCTTTATTTTCAATGAAATTATTATTGTTCTTTTTTATTGACGCCTGCTGTTTACCTAAATTAGTTTGAGATAAAGCTAGGGTTGGAATAGTTAATAGTAGAAAAAAAGCAATATGTTTTATCTGATTTTTCACTTTATAATTTGGGTCAATTATTGTAATTCTATGTTGTTACAAGAGTAAATATGGGGAAAATTCATTTATTATTCACAAAATCACAAATATTTTGGACAAAACACTAACTTGTATTGATAAAGTCAACTATTACTATAGTGGTAATAAATAAAAAGTGTTTACATCTGTACTTTTTAAACTTAAAAAAATTACAATAAGTCATTAAAATTAATTAACCATATTAAGTTGAAATAACAAAATCTGGAATGTTACCTTAAAATTATATCTTTGGAAAAAACAAAACCCTATTTTAAATAATGTTTGAAGATTTTTGGTTCAATGTAAAATACGGCATTAATCACGTACTTGATATTAATGCTTACGACCACGTATTGTTTCTTGTCGTTTTAACAGTTCCATACCTCTTTAAAGATTGGAAACGTGTTTTGCTATTAGTTTCTTTGTTTACTTTAGGCCATACATTATCATTAGTTTTGGCAGCTTATAAAATAGTTAGTGTAAATGGCCAATTGGTAGAGTTTTTAATTCCTGTAACTATTTTAATTGTTGCCCTGTATAATGTATTTACAGCTGGTAAAAATGCCGAAAAAGAAAAAATAAACGTGCTTTTTCTATCAACTTTATTTTTTGGATTGGTACATGGTTTGGGTTTTGCAAGGGAGTTTCAAATTCTAGTTGGAAGAGCGGAAAATAAGCTAGCTATTTTAATCGAATTTGCTTTGGGCATCGAGCTATCTCAGGTAATCATTGTATGTATTGTTCTTTTTCTTGGCCACATAACACAGACCCTATTTAGGTTAAAAAAACGTGATTGGATTATGGTGATCTCTGCTGTAGTTGTTGGCCTCGTAATCCCAATGATAGTACAAAGTGAATTTTTAAACTAAAAGGAATATAAAATTAGTAATGTCATTGGTAAGCAAGTAAATTTGATTTCAATCTATATTTTACAACTTTTTAATAAGCTTGTTGTAATCTTTTATATATTTTCCGAACTAAAGAAAACGACTTAAATCAAAATACATGTCTAAAACATATTACGACCCAGCAGATCTTAGAAAATTTGGCAACATCACGGAATGGAGTGAAGAATTAGGAACTAAATTTTTTGATTATTATAACTCCGTTTTTCAAGAAGGTGCACTTACTGCAAGAGAAAAATCTTTAATCGCTTTAGCAGTGTCTCATACCGAAAAATGTCCTTATTGCATTGATGCTTATTCTAAAGATGGATTGCAACGAGGTATTACCAAAGAAGAAATGATGGAAGCGGTTCATGTTGGTGCAGCTATAAAAAGTGGTGCTGCCTTAGTTCATGGTGTTCAAATGATGAACAAGGTGAATAAATTGGATGGATAAAAAAGCTAGAAGACCGAAGACCGAAGCTTGAAGTAAAATAGATTTCCACTTACTCGGTAAACAATTATGACAAAACTCAAAACACAATCTTTACACAAACGCGAAAGCGAATTAGCCAATAGCAATAGGCAACTTGAAATCCTTTCTAATGGCATTTTTAAAACTGGAGAATTACCAAAGTTTAAAGACAAAATTGCTGAAATTGGAAAGTTTCCTTTAAGGCCTAAAAAACTGGAAATCCTTCAAATTAATGTTGGCTACATGTGCAACCAAGTTTGTGAGCATTGCCACGTAGATGCTGGTCCAGACCGTAAAGAAATAATGACACGTGAAACCATGCAACAATGTTTAGAGGTCATTAAAAATACTGGAGCTCATACCTTGGATTTAACGGGAGGAGCACCCGAAATGAACTCCAACTTTAGATGGTTTGTTGAGGAAGCTTCAAAAGCAGGCATAAAAGATTTTATTGTTCGTTCTAACTTAACCATTATTAGAGCTAATAAAAAGTATTACGATTTACCAGAATTCTTCAAAAAACACAATGTTCATGTGGTGAGTTCGATGCCACATTGGACACGCGGCAAAACAGATAAACAACGTGGTGAAGGCGTTTTCGACCAATCCATTAAAGCCTTACAAGACTTAAATGCCATCGGTTATGGCATGCCAAATAGCGATTTAAAATTGGATTTGGTTTACAATCCTTCAGGTGCCTTTTTACCAAGCGACCAAGCTTCGATGGAGAAAGACTTTAAGAAAGCTTTGTTAGAAGATTTCAATATTCAGTTCCATAATTTATTTGCGATTACCAATCTGCCGATTTCAAGGTTTTTAGATTATTTAATTGCGTCAGAAAATTATGAAGATTATATGTATGCTTTAGTTGATGCTTATAATCCTACAGCTGTTGCAAATGTGATGTGCACCAATACCATTTCCATAAGTTGGGATGGATGGTTGTACGATTGCGATTTTAATCAAATGCTGGATTTAAAGGTTGCAAGTAAAGTGAAGCACATTAGTGATTATAACGAAGATTTACTCAATGACAGAAACATTGTGATTTCTCAACATTGTTATGGTTGTACTGCTGGAGCAGGAAGCAGTTGTCAAGGTTCTGTAGCTTAAATATGTCAAAAAAACTACTCATCATTTTTGTTAAAAATATCAAACTTGGAAAAGTTAAAACACGCTTAGCCAAAACTATTGGTGACGAGAATGCGTTTACAGTTTATAAGGCCTTAGTTGAAGTTACAGAGAAAGCGACATCAACTATTAACATTGATAAACGTATTTATTTTTCAGATGCAATTATTGATGAAAAATGGCCAAATGATTATAAAGCAGTCCAAAAAGGAGCTGATTTAGGCGAACGAATGAGCAATGCTTTTCAAGATGGATTTGATGATGGTTATGCCGAAATTGTACTCATTGGGTCAGACTTGCCGAATATTACCAAAACCATTATTCATAAAGGTTTTAGGTCATTAATGCACAATGATGTTGTTTTCGGTCCTGCTGAAGATGGAGGTTATTATCTTATTGGAATGTCCAAATTTCACAATTGCATTTTTGAAAACAAAGCATGGAGTACTTCAAACTTATTAGAAGAAACGTTAGCAGAATTAAAACAGAAAAAAATTGAAGTATCACTCATTGAAACTCTAAATGATATTGATACCTTTGAAGATCTTCAAGGATATCCAAAATTTTTAAAACTCATTTCTAAATGATAAAACAAATAGAAAAAACAACCGAATACTTAATAGAAAAAGGATTCGACAAACCAGAAATAGGCATCATTCTAGGAACTGGTTTAGGACAATTAATTGATGAAGTTGAAGTCTTAAAAGAAGCAAGTTATAACCACATACCTTACTTCCCAACAGCTACTGTTGAATTCCATAAAGGAAAATTGATTTATGGTATTTTGGAAGGTAAAAAAGTCGTGATTATGCAAGGACGTTTTCATGTTTATGAAGGTTACTCGCTTCAAGATGTAACTTATCCTGTTCGCATTATGGAAAAATTGGGTATTCACACCTTGTTAGTTTCAAACGCTTCTGGTGCAATCAATTTGAATTTCAAAAAAGGAGAGTTAATGCTCATTGATGACCACATTAACTTACAAGGCAGTTCTCCTTTGGCATTTAAAGGTGTTTCACAATTAGGAGAACGTTTTGCCGATATGAGTGCACCTTATGATTTAGAAATCAATAAAAAGATTGAAGACATTGCGAAAAATCACAACATCAAGCTTCATAAAGGTGTGTATGCATCAATGGTTGGACCTCAGTTGGAAACCAGAGCAGAATACAGAATGCTTAAAATAATTGGTGCAGATGCTGTAGGAATGAGTACTGTTCCAGAAATCATTGTGGCTAATCATTTAAAATTAAAAGCAGCAGCAGTGTCAGTTTTAACAGATGAATGCGACCCAGATAATCTAAAACCTGTAAACATTGAAGAAATCATTGCTATGGCTAATAAAGCCGAACCAGAAATGATCACTTTATTTAAAGAACTTATAAAGACGTTATAAATATGAGCAACTACTTAGAAACCACACATAATGTATATAAAGAAGCAGCATTAACTCCAGATGTTGGCTTATGCTGCACCACAAATCCTATTTGGGAATTACCAGGTTTAAAAATTCCACGCATCATGCAGGAAATGAATTATGGTTGTGGAAGTACAGTTCATGCTCGAGATTTGACCAACAATCCTAAAATGTTATATGTTGGTGTTGGTGGAGGCATGGAATTACTGCAGTTTTCCTATTTCAATAGAACAAAAGGTGGTGTGATTGGTGTTGATGTGGTTGATGAAATGTTAGAAGCGTCAAGAAAAAATTTCATTGAAGCTGAAGCCTTAAATCCTTGGTTTAAGAGTGACTTTGTAGAATTAAAAAAAGGCGATGCGATGAATCTTCCAGTTGAAGATAATAGCATCGATGTGGCTGCACAAAATTGCTTGTTCAATATTTTTAAAGCTGATGATTTAAAAAAAGCCATTGCCGAAATGTATCGTGTACTCAAACCTCATGGACGATTAGTAATGAGCGATCCAACTTGCGAACAACCAATGAATGAGGAATTACGTAATGATGACAGACTTAGAGCTTTATGCCTAAGTGGTAGCTTGCCAATTGCAGAGTATGTAAAAATGCTTACTGATGCTGGTTTTGGAACCATTGAAATTCGCGCCAGAAAACCTTACCGAATTTTAGACCCTAAACATTATGCGACAGATGAGTTAATTTACATTGAATCGATTGAAGTTGCTGCCATTAAAGACCCAATGCCTGCAGATGGACCATGTGTGTTTACTGGAAAGGCTGCCATTTATTTTGGTGATGACGATTATGTTGATGACAATGCTGGACATATTTTATTGAAAAATCAACCTTTAGCCATTTGTGATAAAACTGCTGGAGCTTTAGCTGCACTTAATAGAGACGATATATTTATTAGCGAATCAACTTACCATTATGATGGTGGAGGTTGTTGTTAAGTAGCAAAAGTCACTAAATTAGATGACAATATTTAGTACTTTTACATTTATGAATGATTACTTAGAACTGATTAAAAACTCCTATTCTGGTTATTGGAATTATTTAAAAAATGAAATAATTACCATCAACCATTGGGACAATTATTTTTATGGCTTAATTGCCATTTCACTTATTGTGTGGTTGCTTGAAATTGCATTTCCTTGGCGCAAAAACCAAGCCTTGTTTAGAAAAGATTTTTGGCTAGACACCTTTTACATGTTCTTTAATTTCTTTTTACTGAACTTAATTGTACTCATCGCATTGTCAAATACAGCTTCAAAATTATTTGATGATATCTTAGGTATTGTCGGTTTATCTGTTTCTAGTTTTCAATTGTTTGATGTTGACAATTTACCGCTTTGGTTAGGCTTACTTATTTTCTTCTTGGTAAGCGATTTTGTACAATGGAATACACACAGATTATTACATCGTTCCAATTTCTTATGGAATTTTCATAAAGTGCATCACAGCGTTAAAGAAATGGGATTTGCTGCACACTTGCGTTATCATTGGATGGAACCTATTGTATATAAATCACTTCTTTATATTCCTATTGCCATTATTGGTGGTTTTGACGCGCAACAGGTTGCCATTGTACATTTCTTTGCCATAGTTATTGGTCATTTAAATCATGCGAATTTGGGTTGGGATTACGGATTTTTAAAATACATATTCAACAATCCTAAAATGCATATTTGGCATCATGCCAAAAAATTGCCTGAACATGTAAGGTATGGAGCAAATTTCGGACTGACTTTAAGTCTTTGGGATTATCTTTTTAAAACCGATTACATTCCGCATAGCGGAAGAGATATCGAACTAGGTTTTGATGGTGATGAAAATTTTCCAAAAGATTTTATAGGACAGGAAATG
This sequence comes from Bacteroidia bacterium, assembly GCA_030429955.1. GTDB lineage: Bacteria > Bacteroidota > Bacteroidia > Flavobacteriales > Flavobacteriaceae > CAJQLB01. Next base: position 48,212 of record JAUIGO010000007.1, on the reverse strand, counting down.
TATCCAGCATTCTCGCGAAAGCGGGAATCTCACAAATAAAACTTATACCTTAATGAAATATTTAATCATTATTAGTTACTTCATCTTTATTGCATTTGGTTACCAAACCAATAAGAAAGAATCTGAAAAGAACATTAGTTCGGTTTCTGAAACAAAAAACGTGAATTTCAATCATGGTATTTGGGCAGACTTATTACAAAGTCATGTGTCTGAAAATGGAAACGTAGATTATATAGCTTTTAAAGCAGATAACGCTAAACTTCAAGAATACATCAATGTATTGGCTGAAAATGTGCCTAATAACAGTTGGGCAAATGAAGAAAAACTAGCTTACTGGATTAATGCCTACAACGCTTTAACTGTTGATTTAATTCTTAGAAATTATCCAGTTGAGAGCATCAAAGACATTAAAAATCCTTGGAAACAACGTTTATGGAAATTAGGTGATAACATGTATGATTTAGATGAAATTGAACACGATATTTTACGCAACATGAACGAACCTCGTATCCATTTTGCTATTGTGTGTGCTTCCTATTCTTGTCCTAAATTGCAGAATGAAGCCTTTACTGCAGAGAAGTTAGACCAGCAATTAACGAAAGCCACAAAAGAATTTTTAACAGATAAGAACCGTAACGAAATTTCAGAAAACAGTATTACGATTTCAAAAATATTCGATTGGTTTTCTAAAGACTTTACTAAAAATGGAAGCTTGATTGATTTCTTAAACCTATATACAGAAGTCAACATTTCACCAAACGCCAAAAAGCGATATAAAGATTACAATTGGGACTTGAATGACTAAAATTTCAATCATTATTCCAATTCTTAATGAAGCAGAAACTATTGAAAAACTGCTTAATCATCTAATTGAAAACTCTTCAAAGAAAAACATTGCAGAAATTATTGTTGTTGATGGTGGAAGTGCTGATGGTTCTTTAGAGATCCTGTCAGGTCGAGCGCAGTCGAGACCTATTGACCTCTCGACTGCGCTCGAGGAGACTGCAATTGTTGTATTAAACTCAGAAAAAGGCAGAGCCAAACAAATGAATACAGGCTCTAAAGTTGCTGCAGGAAGCATTCTATATTTTTTACATGCCGATTCGTTTCCTCCTAAAGATTTTGACCAACACATTATTAATGAAGTTGAAAATGGTCATCTTGCTGGTTGTTTTAGATTACAGTTTAACCATTCTCATTGGTGGCTTCGATTAGCAAGTTGGCTTACGCAATTTCATTGGAGAGCCTGTAGAGGTGGCGACCAAAGTCAGTTTATAACTAAAGAACTTTTTGATGAGATTGGTGGTTTTGATGAAGGCTATATTATTTATGAAGACAATATTTTAATTAATGAGCTTTATAAACGTAAGCAGTTTAAGGTAATTAACAAAAAACTTCGAACCTCAGCAAGACGTTATGAAAAATATGGCATTTGGAAATTGCAATATCACTTTTGGACTATTTATGTGAAAAAGTGGTTAGGTGCTTCTGCTGAAGAACTGCATAGCTATTATAAGAAGTATATTGCCTAAAAATACTGCCCAATTCCAAACACTAAACCTTGTGTTCCGTTTTTAGATATTCCGAAGCCATAATCAATTCTAAAAATCGCATTGAAGATTTTTTTATGAATAAAACGCAAGCCTAATCCAGAGTACACTTTTACATTATCGGCATTTGTAAAATCACTTAATTCTCCTCCTGGATTTCGCCAAGTTCCAGAATCCAAAAACACATTGCCTTGCATTACAAACCAGTTCTTTTCATATAAGGTATGTCTGTACTCTGTATTGAGTACTATAGATCCTGTTCCTCTGTCAATAGTATTGCCAACGCCTCTAATATTGATATTATTATCAACCGAAAAAGGTGCAAAAGGAGTATCATTGTTGCTTGATAAGCCTAAATGCAATCTGCTCGCCCAATTGCCTGATTTTCCTAAACGTTTATACAAATGAAAATCATTCCAACCAATCACAAAATTAGGAAGCAAATCTATACTTGAATTTACATACTGAATATTTAACAAGCTGCGAAATCCTGTTACATATTGATAGTAATAGTCTAAGTTATTATAATCATAAATACCTTTAACTAATAATTTATTGGCTTTCAAATTTAAAGGTACGTCTAGATTTGTAGCTCCAGATTTATAATCATATTGTTCTGTGAAAATATTCAGACCAAGTTCAAACTTATTCTGAAAATTATACTCATATAAACCAACCACTTCAAAGGACTTATTTTGGTATTTATAATCAGCTGTGGTATCGTCAAAGAAAACAGGTTCTTGAGTCGCCAAATTTTGATGATTAACCGCTAGTCCGAACTGTCTGTCAAACAAATAAGGCGCTCTAAAATTTAAAGCATAAGAGCTATAAATATCTTTCTGATAGAAACCTCCAAATATCATATTCTGACCAAATAAATTAAACTCATACAAACCTATGCGATAAGCAAATTCATCTTCATTGGTCGTATACACATTGACCGAAGGAATAATAGTGAAGTTTTCCTCAATGGTATAAACAACTTGACTTTGATTGTCATTTAAGGGGATAACTTGATAAGTAGCGTGTGAAACTGAAGGCAATTGTTTCAGCCTAACAATATCGTTTTCAATTATTAGAGAATCTAAAACAGCACCTGCTTTAAGCAATGTTACTTTATTAATAAAAGATGTCTTTAGTTTTTTATTGCCTTGAATTTTAAATTCTTCAACAAATACATTTTGGCCAAAACTTAAGTATTGGTTTCCTAAAAATAACAGTAAAATAAATAACCTCATTCCTTTGAATAATACAATTTTATAATTGTTTCAACAGGTTTGTTTTGCGGTGTAAATTGATTGTTGTTTTCGCCTCCACTTTTTTCGTAATTATGAAACCACTTCCAAATAAAGCCTCCAGCAAACCAATCTTCTTTCCAGAATTCATCAAATAAAGCTTGAGTTGTATTGTTTTGAGCTTCAAAATTAGCTTCATCTTCATAGCGATCACTTTTCCAAGGTTCTTTTCCCGAATAATCTACACTTCTATAACCAAATTCAGTAAACAAAATAGGTTTGTCGTATTTTTTAGAAGAACTTTCAATTTCAGATTTATGCTTTTGCCAACCTAGTCTGCACTCTTCAACAGTTGGTGTTTGTGCATCGCTTACTGGAAAATAAGCATCAACACCAATATAATCTAATTCGCCCCAAAAAGGCGTGCGTTTAAATTCATCCCAATTGGCAGCATACGTCAGTTTGCCTTTATAAACCGATTTGATTTTTTTAATTAATTCGTGCCAATACGCTGGTCTGTGCTCAATAAATTTTTCTAATTCTGTTCCAATACAAAGTATTTCAGCATTTGTTTCTTGGGCTAATTCAGCAAAATCGAGTATAAATTTTGAATATGAAGCTTCAAGCTGTCGCCATTTGTCTTCCGAAGTCATTGTTACATGACCTGTAAAATCACCTCTACCAATCCAAATATGAGGCTTCATCATAACTTTTATATCTTGTTCATGTAGCGCTTCAATGTATTGTTTTGCTCCCAATTTCGATTCCCCAAACCATTGCCTATTTGTATTGTAAATAATCTCAGGGTTGTCAATATCTCTAAAAAACCCAAAAGGCATTATAGCAGCATAATTGGCATTTATATTTAAAACAGGCTGAATGTGTTTTTCAGAAATAGAATCTCTAGATGCCACAAAACTCACGCCATTTATTTTTGGCGTTTTTACAGTAGTCATGCTACATGAACAAAAAAGAAATATCAAACAAAGCCTAAAAAGAATCTTCATAAGTGTTAATTAATTTCTAAATTTAAACAATCTGAAATTATCTAGTTAAGGATTTAACAAAACGTTCGACAAACCATTCAACTAAACCACATTCATGGAGCATATAGTCATTATTGGAAACGGAATTTCTGGCGTCACTGCAGCAAGGCATATCCGAAAGCTTTCTGATAAAAAAATTACTATCGTTTCTGCCGAATCTGACTATTTCTTTTCGCGTACCGCACTTATGTATGTATATATGGGACACATGAAGTTTGAGCATACACAACCTTACGAAAACTGGTTTTGGAAAAAAAATCGCATCGATTTAAAAAAAGGGTATGTTGAACATATTGACACAAAAAATAACACGTTACATTTTGCCGAAGGTGACACTTTACAATACAACAAACTCATTATTGCTACAGGAAGCAAACCGAACAAATTTGGATGGCCAGGACAAGACCTAAAAGGCGTTCAAGGATTGTATAGCAAGCAAGATTTAGAAAACCTTGAAGTCTATGCGCCAAATAACAAAACTTGTAAACAGGCTGTTATTGTTGGTGGTGGACTTATTGGAATTGAGTTAGCTGAAATGCTACATTCTCGTCATATTCCTGTGACCTTTTTAGTTCGTGAAAGTAGTTTTTGGAATGGTGTTCTACCTGAAGAAGAAAGCGCTATGATAAACAAAGAAATCCTTAATAATGGTATTGATTTAAGACTATCTTACAATTTAAAAGAAATTAAATCTGATGAAAACGGAAAAGTGAAATCTATAATTATTGAAGAAACTGGTGAAGAAATTTTCTGTGATTTTGTTGGATTAACAGCTGGAGTTTCTCCTAATATTGATGTTGTTAAAAATTCAGAAATAGAAACTGGTAGAGGCGTAAAAGTGAATCGCTTTTTAGAAACGAACATTGCGAATATTTATGCTATTGGCGATTGTGCTGAACAACATGATGCCATTGGGAATCGCAAACCAATTGAAGCAGTTTGGTACACAGGACGCATGATGGGAGAAACTGTAGCACAAACCATTTGTGGCAACAAAATAGAATACAAACCTGGACATTGGTTCAATTCAGCTAAGTTTTTTGATATTGAATATCAAACTTATGGTTGGGTTTGGGCTCAACCTAAAGAAAATGAAGCACGCTTTTATTGGGAACACGAAAGTGGCAAAAAATGCATTCATATGAGTTATGATAAAAATACGCTTGAATTTATAGGTATTAATAATTTCGGCATACGAATGCGTCATGAGTTTTTTGATAAAGTTCTTACTGAGAAAAAAACTATTGAATTTGTTCTAGAACATTTAGCTGATGCTAATTTTGATCCTGAGTTTTATAAACTTCATGAGAAAGACATTGTAGCAAAATTCAATGCTGAAAATAACACCAATATCCAACTAAAAAAGAAAAGCTGGAAACGAATCTTTCAAACCAATTAAAATGAAAACAATTCAAAATATTGGACTAGCTTTATTTTTAGTTGGTCTCACCATATTTACTTCACTTATTTTCTTTGGAAAGTACGAAGTTACTCCTGAGATTCTGGAGAATCTAATCAACAACAAAGGCATAAAAAGTGAACTTTTCATTAATACCATGAATAGTCATGTTGTTGGAAAAGAATTCACCAATCCGTTTTCGTTTTCAACTGAAATTACTTCAGCCTTAAAAAGTACAAACGAAACACACAAGCAAAATAGTGAATGGGATAAATTGATTTGGGACAAACCTCATAGCCTTTCCTATGAAATTGCAAAACATTCAGGAAACGGTTTAGTTAAGGACAATAAATGGTTGTTTTGGTGGCTTACCTTTGGATTAGGTATCATTGGAGCACTCATGTATATCATTCCAAATGTGGTTGTAAAAGGGCCACCTGGGATCAAAAACAATGGTATTTGGTTTAATGCAGCCACCAACAGAGGTTGGATTGGTTGGTTTGCATTTGTCTTTTTAGTTGGCTTTTATTTGCTACTCTATTTCAGACCAGACTATATTGTGAATTGGACTTACATTGTCGACCCTATTAGTGAAAGTTTAAGTGGTAATTTAGCAAGTCAATGGTTTTTATATGGCTTTTTATATTGTACCGTTATGACTGTAATGGCAGTAAGAATGTACATAAAGTATCGTCATAATAAATATCAAACGTTACGCACTACCTCTGTTTTGTTCTTTCAAATTGTGTTTGCATTTCTAATTCCTGAAATTTTAGTCCGCTTTGAGAAACCTTGGTACGATTTCAAAAACGCATTTCCTTTAGATTACGATTTCTTTTTTAGTTGGAATTTAAATGAGCTTATCGCAAGTGGTGGTTTAGGAATTTTTATTTTGGTATGGGGAATTGTCCTCACACTCGTTATCGTTCCTGTAATGGTGTATTTCTTCGGAAAACGTTGGTACTGCTCTTGGGTTTGTGGTTGTGGTGGCTTAGCAGAAACACTTGGTGATCCTTACCGACATTTGTCTGATAAATCTTTAAAAGCATGGCAACTTGAACGTTGGGTTGTACATGGTGTTTTGGTATTTGCATTAGTCATGACAGGGTTCACACTTTACTCCTACTTTTCTGGAACAGACGCAGTGCTAGGTATTAAAACACAAACCATTCAAGATATTTATGGATTTTTAATTGGAGCCATGTTTGCTGGAGTTATTGGTACTGGGTTTTATCCAATCTTTGGAAATCGTGTTTGGTGTCGCTTTGGCTGTCCTTTAGCAGCTTACTTAGGCATTGTGCAACGCTTCAAATCACGATTCAGAATTACGACGAATGGTGGGCAATGTATCTCATGTGGTAATTGTTCTACTTATTGCGAACAAGGTATTGATGTAAGGGCTTATGCGCAAAAAGGAGAAAATATTGTACGTGCTAGTTGTGTTGGATGCGGCATTTGTTCTGCAGTTTGCCCAAGAGGTGTTTTAAAATTAGAAAATGGACCTGAAAAAGGCCGTATCAATGCTACAGAAATCCTTCTTGGTAATGATGTGGATTTAATGGATTTGGTGAATCAGAAATAATACACCTATTCTACTCCTTTCTAAAGAGTAGTGTCAAAAAGTGACGAGATGGTTGAATAACCCTTCCGTCCTACGGACACCTTCCCTTAAAAAGGGAAGGAATTTATTGTTTTTTGTACACCTTCACAAAAACTGGTGATTGATGATATTTATATGGTGAATCATAAGTTAGGACCTTGGTTTCTTTAGTTTCCCAATTCATTAACTCGATATGATAAGGTGAATCGTCACTTGTTGAAAATCCGTAAACCAACCATTTTCCATCAGGACTCCAATCATGCCAAATGCTACTTGATGTTTTTGTTTCAGGCAATAATTTCCATTGCTTATTTCCGTCTGGCTTAATAGCATACAAACTGTATTTTCCATTTTGGAAACTTCCATAACTAATAAAATTTTCAGTTGGATGCCATTTTGGTGGTCCAGCATGATAGTTATACCAATTAGCTGTAGTGTCAGCCTTTGGGTAGTTTGTCAATTGTTTTAAATTACTTCCATCAGGGTTCATCAAGTACAATTCATCTATATAACCAATATCTTTTTTAAATGGTTGATGTGCTCCTCTAAATACAATTTGTGAACCATCAGGTGAATAAGCAGGATCACTTAAATATTTTAAGTCTGGCTGTAGCTTGCTTAAAATTTTTCCTGAATTACTTAATACATAAAAAGCCGTGTCAACACTATTGTGAGGTCTGACTATAATTTCGCTTCCGTTATATCGACTACTATTCCAACTATCATTTAATCTGATATCACTTATTTTAATTTTATTGCTTCCATCAGCTTTCATTTTATATAGTTGGTAATTTCTATAAGCTGTGTCTTTATCTGTTACAAAATAAATATCATCATCAAAAGCATAATAGGTCCATTCTACACCTTTAAAATTCGTGATGTTTTGTTTGTTGTTTCCATCTAAATCCATCGAAAACACTTCGTAATCATCGTTTTCTTCATCAAAAAGCACGTTATACGCAATTTTTAATGAGTATGATTTTTCGGTTTCTTTTTTTAATTCTGATTTACAGCTGACAACGACAAGCAATAAAATGATAAGATAGTTTTTCATGTGTTTTATTTTATACATCCAAATATATAACTGTAAAAAAGATAAGCATTGTAAAAAATTTACCTCACTGGGATATAATGCGGCCAATCACCTTGATCGTCAATGTATTGTTTAGGATTATGACCTGAAAATGCCTGAAAATCTTTAATGAAATGAGCTTGGTCATAATACCCAAATTCATTTGCCACAAAAGCCCAATCAACTTTTTCTTTTTCAAATATGGCGTTTAAAATCTCATTAAACCTGACTATTCGATGAAACTGTTTTGGTGTTAAGCCAACATATTTTTTAAATAGATGAATGAATTGTTTTTGCGAATAACCTGACTTTTCAGCTAGATTTTTAAAATTGATGCTTTCTGATGAATTCTGGATTTGAGAAACAAATTGCTTAATTATTTCACCTTCAAAAGACACTTCGTTTAATTTAGATTTCAACCAATTTTTTGCTATTTCAATCTTTTGATCTTCATCTTCTTCTTTGATAATATCTTTTCTAAAATCTAGCACGTCTTCTCCAAAAACAGTTTTGGCATGCACCACTTTATTATTAAAAGTATCTATAGATTGTTTTATAAACGGAAAACTTGCTCCAGGTTTAAAGGTAATGACCAACATTTCAGATTCATTGTCTGAACTGATGGTTAAATATTCGGTATGCATACCAGAAAACCAGGCTTCAACACAAGCTTGTTTTTCCTTTAAAGTGTCATTATCATAAATATAACGTGGCGCTTCAAACAAATTGACAACTAAGTTTGTTGTACCATCTGGAAGAAACTTATCCATTGTGTGTTCAACCTCAAAATCCTTATAATACACAATGCTTAAAACAAAATCGTCTAGTGGTGGCTCAGGAATTACATTTTTAAAAACCATAGTACAATTTAGATAATTAATGTGTTAGCTTCCAAATTAAAAAACGTCAAACACTTCAATAAAAACTATTGTACTTTTGCAACCTCAAAGCAAACACTAAATGCCAAAAATAAAAGTCATCATTCCTGCTTATAACGAAGCCGATTCTATTGCGAATGTCATTAATGATATTCCAAACATTGTAGATGAAGTTATTGTTGTAAGTAATAATTCTACTGATGCTACTGAAGCAAATGCCAAACAAGCTGGAGCAACTGTTTTAACCGAAAATCAAAAAGGTTATGGCTATGCTTGTTTAAAAGGTATGAATTATGTCTCAAAGCAGGAAATAAAACCAGACATTATTGTATTTCTTGATGGTGATTATAGTGACTATCCTGAAGAACTTACCAAAATAGTAGAACCAATTGTAAAAGAAGACATTGATTTTGTAATTGGTGCTCGTGTTAAACGACTTAGAGAGCAAGGCTCTATGACCTTACCTCAAATTTTTGGCAATTGGCTTGCCACTACTTTAATGCGTTTTATGTTTAATTCAAAATTTACAGATTTAGGTCCTTTTAGAGCTATTAAATATGAAAAGCTATTAGCTTTAAATATGGAAGATAAAACCTATGGTTGGACTGTAGAAATGCAATTAAAAGTCTTAAAACAAAAATTAAGTTACGTTGAAATTCCTGTAAACTACAGAAACCGAATTGGAGTTTCAAAAGTGTCTGGAACTGTAAAAGGTGCTATATTTGCAGGCATAAAAATACTAGGTTGGATTTTTAAATACAGCTTTAAACAATGATTTTAGAAACCATCATTATCATTATTTATTCTACAGCGCTCATACTGATTTTTATGTATGCCTTGGCGCAGTTAAACCTATTATTTAATTACCTATCTGCTCAAAAAAAACAAGACCAAGCTCCAAAATTTGATTTATCAAATCCTGATGAAATTCCTTTTGTGACGATACAGCTTCCTGTATATAACGAACTGTATGTAATGGAACGCTTACTGGAAAATATTTCTAAAATCGACTATCCAAAAGATAAGTTGGAAATTCAAGTATTGGATGATTCTACTGACGAATCGTTTCAAGCGACAGCAAATCATATTAAAGTACTACAACAATCAGGACTGGATATAAAACACGTACTTCGTGATGGTAGAAAAAACTTTAAAGCAGGCGCTTTAAAAGAAGGGTTGAAAGTTGCTAAAGGTGAATTTATTGCCATTTTTGATGCCGATTTTATGCCAAAAAGAGATTGGCTAAAGCGAACTATTCCTTATTTCAAAGATTCAGAAGTTGGTGTGGTACAAACACGTTGGGGACATATTAATAGAAATTATTCCATACTTACCAAAGTACAAGCCTTTGCTTTGGATGCTCATTTCTCTTTAGAACAAGTTGGACGCAATAGCAAAGGCCATTTTATCAATTTTAATGGAACTGCAGGAGTTTGGCGAAAACAATGCATCATTGATGCTGGAAATTGGGAAGGTGACACACTCACTGAAGATTTAGATTTAAGCTACAGAGCTCAGCTTAAAAATTGGAAGTTCAAATATTTAGAAGATGTTGAAACGCCTGCTGAATTGCCTGTAGTAATTAGTGCAGCGAGAACACAGCAATTTAGATGGAATAAAGGTGGTGCCGAGAACTTTAGAAAAATGATGTGGAAAGTATTAAAAAACGAAAATATTTCAGCTAAAACTAAAGTTCATGGACTATTGCATTTATTAAATAGTACCATGTTTTTAAATGTTTTGATCGTGGCTGTTTTAAGTATTCCAATGCTGTACATTAAAAATGAGCATGCACACTTAAAAATGTATTTTTATGTGATGAGTTTTTTCGTGATTAGCACACTCATCTTTTTTGTTTGTTATTGGTACATGTTCAAAAAAACATACGGAAGTAGTTTAAAAGGTTTTATAAAATACATGGTCATGTTTATTACCTTTTTCTCAATAGCAATGGGTTTTTCGTTACATAATTCCATTGCAGTATTAGAAGGTCATTTTGGTAAACGAAGCGATTTTATTCGTACGCCAAAATTCAACATCAACTCTCTAAAAGATAGTTGGAAAGGCAATAAATACCTAAAGAAAAATATCTCTTTGAATGTGATTTTTGAAGGTCTACTGATGCTCTATTTTGCTTTTGGCATGTATAGCGCTTTTGTAGTTGGTGATCAAGGTGGCGATTTCGGATTGTTTCCATTTCACTTGATGTTATTTTTTGGCTTTGGTTATGTGTTTTTTAAATCGATAACATCAAAAGTTTAATGCAGTATTGGAAGCTTCATAAAATCCCAATACTGTTATCAATAACTTCAGTTTTATTTTACTTTTCTTTTGCTTACGACCTCGTTAGAACTGACTATATTAAACTAATCGGTTTATATACTGGATTATTTTTTCTGTTTTATAAACTTGTTCAAATCTCAAAGCACAATTTAAAATTACTCACTTGGATTGCTTTTGGGTTTAGAGCCATTTTCATTTTGGCCATTCCAAATCTCTCTCAAGATTTTTATCGTTTTTTATGGGATGGTCGTATGATTTTGGAAGGATTTAACCCTTATCTATTTACTCCAGAATCGTTTATTGCAAATGGCGAATTCCTAATAACACAAGTACAAGAATTATATGATGGAATGGGAAGTTTAAGTGCTAGTCATTACACCAATTATCCACCTTTAAATCAATTGTGTTTTGTCATTGCTGGATTATTTGCCGGAAAAAGTATTTTGGGTTCTGTTGTGGTTTTAAGGCTCATTATTATTGCAGCCGATTTTGGCACACTCCATTTTGGAAAAAAACTATTAGAAAAACTAAAATTGCCTGCTCATAACATCTTTTGGTATGTTTTAAATCCGTTTATTATTATTGAACTTACAGGAAATTTGCACTTTGAAGGTGTGATGATTTTCTTTTTAGTATGGAGTTTGTATTTGCTTCATTCTGGTAAATGGAAACTTGCTGCTGTTGTGTTTGCTTGCTCTGTGTCCATTAAGTTGATTCCCTTGTTATTCTTACCTCTTTTCTATCAATGGTTTGCAAAAGGAGAAGCGCCAACTAAGCTGAACATAACAAAATCAATGTCATTTTATGCCATCGTAGGTGCTACTACTATTTTATTTTTTCTACCATTTTACTCATCGCAATTTGTAAGCAACTATGCCGAAACTGTTGGTTTATGGTTTCATAATTTTGAATTCAATGCAAGCTTGTATTACATAGCCAGAGAAATCGGTTACTCTATTACAGGTTACAACGAAATTGCCATTATTGGAACATTCACTGCTATTATTGTGTTTCTTTTTGTTATTGCAATGGCTTTCTTCCGAAGAAATTTATCTGCGATTCAACTTATCACTGCGATGCTTTTTGCCTTATCGCTTTATTACTTTACAGCAACCACAGTACATCCTTGGTACATTGCAACACTTCTGATACTTTCCATATTTACCAAATATAAATTTCCTTTGGTTTGGAGTTTTGTAATAATTTTAAGCTACTTAGCTTACGGCAATAATGACACTGTTGAAAACCTTTGGATTATTGCTTTAGAATATCTTATAGTCTATAGCATTTTTATTTGGGAAGTTTTTATAAAAAAAGCCAACTCAAAAGAGCTGGCTTATAGGTAGTGTTTAATAAGGTTAAAGTTTTGTAAGACCTATAATGATCAGGGTTTCAATATCCTCTTCATAACCATCTTCATCTTTTATGGTTTCCTTTTTTGTTTTATAAGTAACCGTAAACTTATTTCCTATTAAGTCATCAGAATCTAAGTTATAAGCCTCTAAAGCTTTAGCATCTACTTGATGAAACGTCATGGTGTATTCATCACCATCTTCGTCTATTCCTATAAAATTATAACCATAGTCTTCTTTACCATCAAAAGTTCCTTCAAAAGTTTCAGTATCTTGTACCACTTTCATAGAGGTTAATAAAAGAAAAGACATGAATAAAACACTAACAATTGTAATTGATTTTGCTTTCATTTTAATTAAAAATTAATGTTGAAAATTATTTTATTTTCTTCGGAAATTTACCACATCAAGTCCGAAAATCGCTTTTAGTAAGCTTACTTCATGAAGTTACGCGTGGCCTTATATCTTTTTAGTATATACGATTTTAAAGTGCTGCTAGATTACACAAATTTTAAAATAAACATATCAACAACTTCTATAACAATTAGTATAATTATAATCCATTCTAATCTGCTACTTTCCTTATGATCCATGATATCTTTAAAAAGATCTAGATTTTCTTTTATAATATCTATACGATCGTGAATAAGTTGGTAACGATCCTTAAGATCGAAGGTGTTTTTCAGTTCAGAATTTAAACGATTTAGTTGCTCATCTTCCCAAGTACTATCTGGCGAATCAAAAATATATAGGTTTTCAGAAATCTTGTTCTTAATGTTTAATACTTTGCCAATAAAACGTTTTAGTTTGTTTCCTGAAATGTCAAGTTTCCCTTTGTTTTCAAGGTATGTTGTATGTACATTGGTTTCTACCAACAACGATTCGGTAATTTCCGCATAACGATTTAATGCAACAGATTGTGATGCGTTGAGCATTACCAAACGAATCATTTCAGAGTTTAGTTCTGGTAGAACCACGTCTTCAAACTGAACTTTTAAAGTGTTTTCTTCAACCAGAACGTTAATGGCTTCTGAAGATTTTTCAGATAAATATTCATCGCAGAAAGGTTTAATTTGTTCAAACACCTCATCAATTTCATCATTGGTCATGTTAAAAAAGCTAACCATGCCATAATGAAAAATATAAACAAATTTATTTTTTGAACTGGTATAAAACAGTTCGTCACTATCCTGAAACAGCAACTGCCATTGCAATTGCTGTTTACTAGTTTTAATATTGATAGTGTTAGCTACATTATAGGCAACTACAGTATACATTTATGGTTTAAACATGTGACTTGGTTCCTTAAAGCTTTTAAACTCCAACATATAATCGTTTGGATCTTTTACAAAAAAAGATAAATGCTCTCCGTTTTTATCTTTTAAAAAGGTGGTTTGTGCTACAACTTCAAGATTCTGTTCGCTAAGTTTAGCGTAAATTTTTCCCCACGTATCTACATCTACAATAATTCCAAAGTGGAAGGATGGTAAAATTTTACCTTCAAACACGTAATTTGGGTTATTAAAATTAAATTTTGCAGCTTTAATAAACGTCAATTGATGGCCAAATAAATTAACATCTACCCAGTTTTGTGAAGTGCGACCTAAGGAAGCACCAATAATATCTACATAAAATTTTTTTGTGTCTTTTACGCTCAAGCATGGTAAAGACAAATGGAATGAAGTTTTCATCTGATAATGTTTTTTAGTTTTAAAGAGGTCAGATGCAATGCCTTAATTGTCTTTTTGGTTGAAATCAACTTATTGTTTAGGCATTTCATAGGTAAAATTATAAAGGTTTTAAACTTTCAATTCTATAGATTAAAAAATCATCGTCTGTATCGTCAAAAACTTCAACAAATAAAACACTAAACTTTTTATTGATAAGGGTTTTATCGTTTTTTAAATCGTATTGCTTTAACACACGTGGATGCACTTCTTCAAAAACCATGTCTTCACCATTGTCAAACAAAAAGGTATAATAACCGTTTTCGTAAGATTTAAAAACAGCTGTTTCCATGTCATTTCAAATTTTAATCGAAATCTTCTGGTTCTTCTGATGGTTCAATGTCAGCATCTATATCTGGATCTTGAACTGCATCTGGATCATCATCGTCAAAATCTTCATAATCATCTTCATCATAATTCTCCATGGTTTTCACCAATTTGGTGCTCACTTTCACCAAATATTTGGTGTCTTCTGTATCAACTTGTACAGCTTCTACCAATTCATTTTTAGCATTTCTGAAAGTAATGATATGATCTTCATCATAACCATCAGGATATTTTTCTACCAACAAGCCCAATATTTCTGGTGTTAGCTTTTTAAAATCAACGATAACACGTTTTTTATTGTCGTTTCTATTTTTCATTTTTTTAGTTTGAAAACAAATTATGATTTACATGCCTAAAAGATAAGCAAAAATTAAAGGCGCAACTATAGTTGCATCACTTTCTATAATAAATTTTGGTGTATTGATATCTAATTTCCCCCACGTGATCTTTTCATTTGGCACAGCACCAGAGTAAGAACCATAACTTGTGGTTGAATCACTTATTTGACAGAAATAACTCCAGAATGGTGTATCTGTACGTTCCATGTCTTGGTATAACATTGGCACGACGCATATTGGAAAATCTCCTGCAATTCCGCCTCCTATTTGGAAAAACCCAATGTCTTTTTGAGAATTATCTGTGTACCAATCGGCTAAAAAGGTCATGTATTCAATACCAGATTTCATGGTACTTGCTTTGAGTTCTCCCTTAAGCACATAGCTTGCAAAGATGTTTCCCATCGTACTGTCTTCCCAACCTGGGCATACAATTGGCAGGTTTTTTTCGGCAGCTGCATACATCCAGGAGTCTTTTACATCAATTTCATAATATTGCTCCAATACTCCAGATAACAACATTTTGTACATATATTCATGTGGTAAATAGCGTTCGCCTTTAGCTTCAGCTTCTTTCCAGATATCAAAAATATGTGCTTGCAAACGCCTGAAAGCTTCGTGTTCTGGGATGCAAGTATCTGTTACTCTATTCAGCCCTTTTTCAAGTAAATCCCATTCTTCCTGAGGCGTAAGATCGCGATAGTTTGGCACACGTTTGTAATGCGAATGCGCCACTAAATTCATGATGTCTTCTTCAAGGTTAGCTCCTGTACAAGAGATGATATGCACTTTATCTTGACGAATCATTTCAGCAAAACTTTTACCCAATTCTGCAGTACTCATAGCACCAGCAAGCGACACTAGCATTTTTGCACCAGATTCTAGTTGTGCTTCATAACCTTTTGCTGCATCAACCAAGGCTGCTGCATTAAAGTGTAAATAGTGCTTTTGAATAAATTGAGAAATTGGTCCTTTAGTAGTCATCGTCGTCGTTAAATTTTGAGTTGTTACTTTTATTTACGTATGAACTGTCAAAAGAGTTGTCATAATCATCTTCTGCTTCTTCATCTTGAAATTTATAACTTAACATTTTATAATACAATTTTGCAGCAAGAAAATCTGAAGATTTTTCTTTAGGGTTTGGACAAAGTTCTACAATATCAAAACCTACCACATTTTTTTCTTCAAATACTTGCTTTAAAAACTCTAGTGTTTCGTACCATAATAATCCTCCTGGTTCGGGAGTTCCTGTGCTTGGTAAAATTGAAGGATCAAAAGCATCCAGATCAATGGTAATAAACACGTTATCTGTCATTTGGTCTATAGCTGAATCCATCCAAGTATCATCAACTGCCATTTCGTGAGCAAAATACGTTTTGTCTTCGTCCATAACCGTTTTTTCTATAATATCCATAGAACGAATACCTACTTGAATTAAATTGGTTGTTTGGCTAGCCTCATATACAGCACAAGCATGATTGCATTTTGAGCCTTCATAACTTTTGCGTAAATCTGCATGAGCATCCAATTGTAAAACTGTTAGGCTTGGATACATTTCATTAAAAGCACGAATGGTACCAATTGAGATAGAATGTTCACCTCCAAAAATGGTCACAAATTTGTTTTTCTTTATGTACCTTTTTGTCGCTTCATGCACAGCATCAACCATAGCTTCTGGCGAACTGTTTTCGGTCACAGCATCAGCTAAATACACACCTTGTTTATAAACTTCGGTGTCAGTCTCAATATCATACAACTCCATGTTTTCGGAAGCATTTAAAAATGCTTCAGGACCTTTATCAGCTCCTTTTTGCCATGTACTTGTACCATCATAAGGTACAGGAATCAATACGATTTTTGCTTGTTCTAATTTTGCAAGCTCTTCTGGAATTCCAGCGTAGGTTTTAGTTTTCATAACCTAAAATTTTAAGTAAGTCTTCACTTTTTTGTTGTTCACTAAATAATTTTGTTGAGATGTTTCCGTCTTCATCTCGATCAATTAATATGTGTTTTGGTGACGGAATTAAACAGTGTTGCAAACCTCCAAATCCTCCAATGGTTTCTTGGTAAGCTCCAGTATTAAAGAAGCCTATATATAATGGCTTGTCTTTGTTATATTTTGGCAAATAAATAGCGTTCATGTGCTGTTCGCTATTGTAATAATCATCGCTATCGCAAGTGAGTCCGCCAAGTAAAACACGTTCGTAAGTGTCATTCCATCGATTTATTGGCAACATGATAAAACGTTTGTTAATGGCCCAAGTATCAGGAAGTGTAGTGATAAATGATGAGTTAATCATATTCCACTTTTCACGATCGTTTTGTTGTTTTTGGTATAAGATTTCATAAATAGCTCCACCACTTTCACCAACGGTAAAACTTCCAAATTCAGTAAAAATATTTGGTACATCAACCCCTTCTTCTTCACAAGTGACTTGTATTTGATTTACGATTTCGTCAACTAAATATTCATAATCAAAATCAAAAACCAATGAATTTTTTATTGGAAACCCTCCTCCAATATTTAAGCTGTCTAAGGTTGGACAAATCTTTTTAAGGCTTGTGTAAACCTTGAGACATTTTAGCAATTCATTCCAATAATAAGCATTATCTCTAATGCCTGTGTTTATAAAAAAGTGCAACATCTTTAGTTTTACTTTCTTATTGTTTTTAATTTGATTTTTGTAGAAAGGAACTATATTTTTATAGCCAATGCCTAATCGAGAAGTATAAAACTCAAATTTTGGTTCTTCTTCTGAGGCAATACGAATCCCAATATTAAATTTGCCTTTTATTTCTTCTGAAAGCAAATCAATTTCTTCATAATTATCTATTATTGGAATAGCATTTTTGTGGCCATTATTTATTAACCTAGCAATATTTGTGACATATTGCGCTCTTTTAAACCCATTACTAATAACATAAGTATCATCATTGATTTTTCCTTCTTTTTTAAGGTTTTCAACAATGTCAATGTCAAAAGCCGAGGAGGTTTCAATATGAATATCATTTTTTAAAGCTTCGTGTAGCACATGCTTAAAATGCGAACTTTTAGTACAATAGCAATAGTTATATTTTCCTTTATAGTTATGCTTTTCAATGGCTGTATTAAACCAATTTTTAGCACGTTGTATATTGTTTGATATTTGCGGTAAATAGGTGAATTTTAAAGGTGCTCCATACTCTTCAACCAACTGCATGAGGTCTACATCATGAAAGCGAAGTTTATTGTCGGTGAGTTTAAATTCATCTTGTGGGAAATCGAAAGTTTGACTGATTAAATCAATGTATTTAGTATTCATTCTTTATTTTAAAACTATTATTTATTTTGAGATTAAAAACTTGAACCTAATAGGTTTCAATATAGTAAATAATGAATGGAAATCAAACTTGAATTGGATTTTGTGTAGTAGGCACAAAACCAAAGTTATGCTGGCTTGCAGCGATAGGGAAAACGGAAGTTAGCTCTAAAATTCGGTTTCTTAAACGATAAGCAGCTCTTGAATGTGACTTCCTAATTTTCAAAAGCCCGAACATAAAAACAGATTTCAATTTGTTCAGCTAATAACAGTGCAAATGAAAAACAAAAAATTGAAATACAAGGGTTTTTTAAAAATTATTTGCGTTTTTTTAATGTCATTCCTTTTTGACTTAATCATAAAAAGACTAGCCTCCTAAAAATGAAACCCAAACGTCCCAGTCACACCAAATTTTCTAGCATCTGGATTGTCAAGGTAATTGCCTCTAAAATTAAAATCTAACCTAAAGACTTTAAAAATATTACCAACTCCTAAGCTATACTCATAATACATTTCTTTATCTGGCGCATTGTAAATAAGTCCAGACGCATTGAGTGCCTTATTGGCGTCTGAAATTTCTCCCCAAACGGTTCTGAAACTTACAATTTCTCGAAGATTTAATTTTCTCAGCCAAGGAATTCTTGAAAAGAAACGTCCATTAAAATTATGCTCTAAATGTAAGGACGCATAAGTGTCTGTCACAAACTCATAAAAATCAAGCTGTGAAAAGGTGTTATAAATTGAAAAATATGATTGGTTTCCAGGCACAACACTTAACAATCCAAGTGGTACTTCGCCAAAGGTTTTACCAACTTCAACAGTAGAGTACAAACGCCCAAAACCTCCTATTTGCCATGGCTGTAGGTATGAAAATTGCACTTTGGTATAATCAAAATCACTATTTAAAACACTCTTATCTCCAAAACTTACTTGTGCAAAAAGTCTTGAATAATCATCATTGGCATCATGACGCTCTACGCCAAAACCAGTCATTTTTCTGCCTGGAAAATACGACATTGATAATGTGGTTTCAAACTGCTTCACTTCAGAGGCTATTCCTGAAGGTGACTCATCATCGTAATAATCTAAACTAAAAGTGTCTGAAGCTGATTCTAAAGTTCTGTAATTAGCACCAAGCCTTAAAATAAAATTTCGCCAAGGCTCCATTTCTACTGCAAAACTTGTTAAGTTAATAGATGTTAACTTATCATTGGTTCCTGTTCCAACAACTGATGATGATGCTAAACTGCGACCCAAAACATCTGTTGATGTGGTTAAACTTGCTCCTATTTGCTCTACGTCTCTTCGATTTCCTCCAGAAATAATGAGTCGGCTTTTCTTGTCCAGCAACCATTTTCCAGATAGTCCATACTTAAATTTATCATCTCTAAAACCATAAGCCAAAAAGCCTTCTAATCGCCAAATATCGTTTCTGCCAAAATAGGTTCTTCCACCTGTTCTAAGTCGTAATCCTTCAACGTCATTAAATCCAAAGGTTGAAAAAATAGGACCATAATCCAGAGGTAATGTATTAAACTCAATATAACCTGAAGACAATATGCTTCCTAAGTTATACAACCGTTTAAACTTTGTAACCGTTTTAAGAGTGTCAAGCATTTTGTAAACACCAACTTCGTCATTGTTTAATTTTTCCAAACGGTTTGCATCCCAAAAACTGTCGTCTCTATCATAAACATCTTGGTCATAATCATAAACCTCTTCGTCATAAAACTTTTTTTCTTTTTGTACATCAAACAGATAATTGTTATAAAGCGTGGTACGTTTTCCGTAAACACCTCGTGATTTCTCCTTTTTACTAAAGGCGAAATCAGACATCATATAATCGCGCTTTACAAGGAATAATGAATCATTGAGCACTTCAAATTCTTGCTCAATGTAAATTTCTTTCACCCAATTGATGTTAGCACTTTTTGAAGCTTGTAAATTAATTTCCTTGATTGCATACGTAGTATCTGCAACCCAAAAATCGCCTTTAAATGTAAGTTCGTTTTTTCGTCTTGGGTAATAAATAATATTGTAGCACCATTTATTGTCTATAAACGCGCTGTCAGACAACACATAGTTATAAGTATTAATTCCTGTTCTGGATAGTGGGCTTACAAAACTTTTATCAAAGAATTTTAAGTAGTTATCGTACACGTCATAATCTGAATACAAATCGTCAACAAAGTCGATGATAACTTGATTATCATTAAAGCCTGAGTTTTTGTTTCCTTTTAAAACTTCTTTTTCTTTGTTGATTAGATTATCACCATAGACTCGCGAAGCTGCTTCGTTAATAAACATTGGCAAGTAGGTTTTTCCTGTAACTTTGGAGGTGTCTACTTGATTAAAAACAAACTCCATACCTCTAAACAGTTTGCTTTTTATCAATGCGCTGTCTATGGTATTGATATCAAATTCTACTTTTTCGTATTTATCGTATTCGTATTGTTTGAAGCGTTTCAAACCATTTTCACGTTTATTTGCCCAAATTTTCCTGAGAATATCAATGGCTGGATTGTTTTTTTTAGATTGTTTTCCTGCGACCAAAACAACTTCGTTCAGTTGCGCTGCTGATTCATTGAGAATGAGTTTTAAATCGAGATTTACTCTTTTTTCTAAAGGGAGTTCTATGGTTTCATAACCAATGAAAGATATAATAATCTCAGTCCAAGTTTGGTCAGATTCTAAATAAAAGCGACCATTTTCATCTGTAATGGTTCCTTCAGATGAATCTTTAAAGATTACATTAGCAAAGGCAACGGGTTCGTTATAAGCATCAAACACATAACCACCAACCTTAGTTTGAGCTTTTGCTATAAAAATAACTGAAAATAAAAAGAGGAAAAGTAATCTATATCTCATATTAATAAAAAACTTCATCAATAGTTGATGAAGTTTATATAACGTAAATGTAAACTTTTTATTGGTTATTTATACATTACCTTTTTCACAGCCTTAACAACATCGTTACTGTTTGGCAACCATTCTTCCAATAAAACTGGAGAATAAGGTGCTGGAGTATCAGCTGTATTTATCTTTATAATTGGTGCGTCTAAATAATCAAACGCTTGAGATTGTACTTGATAAGTAATTTCTGTAGCCACGTTTCCAAAAGGCCATGCTTCTTCTAAAATGACCAATCTATTGGTTTTTTTAACCGAATTAAGAATAGCATCATGATCCATAGGACGAACCGTTCTTAAGTCAATAATCTCACAGGAAATTCCTTCTTTCTCCAATTCATCTGCAGCTTTATAAGCTTCCTTAATAATTTTACCAAAAGATACGATTGTTACGTCTGTACCTTCTCGTTTTATATCGGCAACACCTATTGGCAAAACATACTCACCTTCTGGCACTTCGCCTTTATCGCCATACATTTGCTCACTTTCCATAAAAATTACTGGATCGTCATCACGAATGGCAGCTTTTAGTAAGCCTTTAGCGTCATAAGGGTTTGAAGGCACAATTACTTTCAGTCCAGGTGTGTTAGCATACCAACTTTCAAAAGCTTGAGAGTGTGTTGCAGCTAGCTGTCCTGCAGAAGCTGTTGGACCTCTAAACACAATTGGACATTTAAATTGACCACCAGACATTTGTCTGATTTTTGCGGCATTATTGATAATTTGATCAATACCAACCAAAGCAAAGTTAAAGGTCATAAACTCTACAATTGGTCTGTTTCCAGTCATAGTAGAACCTACTGCTATTCCAGCGAAACCTAATTCGGCAATTGGAGTGTCAATAACTCGTTTTGGACCAAATTCATCTAACATACCTTTTGAAGCTTTGTAAGCGCCATTATATTCGGCAACTTCTTCTCCCATTAAGTAGATACTTTCGTCTCTACGCATTTCTTCACTCATAGCCTCACAAACGGCTTCTCTAAACTGGATTGTTTTCATGTACAATTAATTATTAGAACAGCAAAAGTAACAATTATTGATAAAAAAATAAGAGAAACCAACGTTTAAATATTTATTATGCGTGCATAGGAAATTATTAGAATTTTGATTACCTTCGTATCCTCAATTTCAGTCAACAGTTTTCATTCGCAGTTGGCAGTAGTTGATACTCTCAACCTTTTGGTTAAAAAACAAAAATATTAAATATAAACTATTCAAAATGAAAATATTAGTATGTATCAGTCACGTTCCTGACACTACATCAAAGATTAATTTTACAGATGGCGACACTAAATTTGATACTAATGGTGTGCAGTTTGTCATTAATCCTAATGACGAATTTGGTCTTACAAGAGCTATGTGGTTTAAAGAAAAACAAGGTGCTTCAGTAGCAGTTGCCAATGTTGGTGGTCCTGAAACCGAACCTACCTTAAGAAAAGCATTAGCTATTGGTGCAGACGAAGCCATTAGAATAAATACTGAAGCTAAAGATGGTTTTGCCGTTGCTAAAGAGCTTGCAAATGTAATTAAAGACAGAGGTTTTGATTTGGTTATTGCTGGTCGTGAATCTATTGATTACAATGGAGGTATGGTGCCTGGAATGATTGCTGCGCTTACAAATGCAAATTTTGTAAACAAATGCATTGGTTTAGAAATTGATGCTTCGACAAGCTCAGCAACAGCTATTAGGGAGATTGATGGCGGAAAGGAAACTGTTTCAACTTCGCTTCCATTAGTTATTGGCGGACAAAAAGGCTTGGTTGAAGAAAGCGACTTACGTATTCCAAACATGAGAGGTATTATGATGGCTAGACAAAAACCATTAACAGTAGTTGAACCAGTTGGAGCAAATGCTGAAACAACTTCAGTTAAGTTTGAAAAACCTGCTCCAAAAGGTGCTGTAACTTTAGTGTCTCCAGATAATATAGGCGAATTAGTAAACTTACTTCATAACGAAGCTAAAGTGATTTAGCCTGCTAAATCATTCCGAACTTGTTTCGGAATCTTTTGAAGATAAAGTAAACATTAATAAGATCCTGAATCAAGTTCAGGATGACAAAAAACAAAAAATAAAATGTCAGTTTTAGTATATATAGAATCAGATCAAGGAAAATTTAAAAAATCAGCTCTAGAAGTGGCTTCCTATGGGAAAGCAGTGGCAGATAAATTAGGCACCTCAGTAACAGCGGTAACATTCAATGTAACTGATGCTTCAGAATTAGGCAAATATGGTGTAGATAAAGTATTAAACGTCTCAAACAGCAATGGTTTTGATGCCAAAGTGTATGCAGATGCCATTAAACAGGCGGCAACTACTGAAGGCTCTAAAGTTGTCGTATTAAGTTCAACATCAGATAGTACTTATTTAGCGCCTTTATTGGCTGTTGGTCTTGATGCTGGCTACGCTTCAAACGTGGTAGCACTTCCAACTAGTACAGCGCCTTTTGTAGTAAAACGCACAGCATTTACAAACAAAGCATTTGCGTTTACAGAGATAAGCACTGATATTAAAATCGTTGCTGTTTCAAACAATTCTTTCGGATTGGTAGAGGCATCAGGAAATGCGACAATGGAAAGCTTTTCTCCTAATTTACCCTCATCAAATGTAAAAGTGGAATCTGTTGATAAAGCAACAGACAAAGTATCTATTGCAGATGCTGAGATAGTGGTTTCCGGTGGTCGCGGATTAAAAGGCCCTGAAAATTGGGGAATGATTGAAGAATTAGCAGAGGTTTTAGGAGCAGCAACAGCCTGCTCAAAACCAGTATCAGATTTAGGATGGAGACCACACAGCGAGCACGTAGGGCAAACAGGAAAACCTGTAGCTTCTAACTTATATATTGCAATAGGTATTTCAGGAGCAATTCAACATTTAGCAGGAATTAATGCTTCTAAAGTTAAAGTAGTAATAAACACTGATCCTGAAGCACCATTTTTTAAAGCAGCAGACTATGGCGTTGTAGGTGATGCGTTTGAAGTTGTGCCTGCACTTATCGAAAAATTAAAAGAATTTAAAGCGCAAAACGCTTAAAATTTTTTAAATTGTATCTATAAAAGGACTGTTTAAATTGCATTACGTCTAAAACTGCCTTTGGCAGTTTGGTAAAGTCCTAATTTAAACAGTTCTTTGTCTTTTAATAATTATGAGTTTAGTACGTCTTAACATAAAAGGCATTTCTTATAGCCAAACACAAAATGGAGCTTATGCTCTAATTTTAAACGAGGTTGATGGAGATAGAAAATTACCAATAGTTATTGGTGCATTTGAAGCACAATCTATTGCCATTGCTTTAGAAAAAGAGATAAAACCGCCTCGACCTCTTACCCACGATTTATTTAAAAATTTTTCTGATAGGTTTGACATTGTTGTAAAACAAGTGATCATTCATAAATTGGTTGATGGTGTTTTTTATTCCAGTTTAATTTGTGAACGCGATAAAATTGAAGAAATAATTGATGCCAGAACCAGTGATGCCATTGCACTTGCCTTACGTTTTGATGCACCAATTTTCACTTACAAAAATATCTTGGATAAAGCCGGAATTTATTTGAAAGTAAATCCGAATAAAGATGAAGAAAAGCAAGACGACAATATCTTATTAGATGAAGTTTTAGCCGAAGAAATTGAAACTAAATCTCCAGCAGGTTTTAAAGACAAAACACTAGAAGAGCTGCACAACCTACTTGATCAAGCAGTTGCTAACGAAGACTACGAAACAGCAGCAAGACTTCGTGATGAAATTTCAAAACGCAATTAAATTATTTATATGAAAAAATATTTTTTAGCTCTTATTGCTGTTTTTTTTGTGATTTCTCCAATTTTTGCTCAAGATGTATCAACTAATATTATTCCAAGTGAAGGGTTCTCAGCAGGCAGTTTAATGCGTGGTGCTTTAGGAATGGTAGTCCTACTAGTAATTTCTATATTTCTTAGTAAAAGTAGAAAATCCATTAATTGGCGAACTGTAGGATTGGGACTATCTGCTCAATTGTTATTGGCAGTAGGAGTTTTAAAAGTGCCTTTCATACAAGCAATATTTGAATGGGTTGGTGGTATTTTCGTTAGCATTCTTAACTTTACAATGGCTGGAACAGAGTTTTTATTTAACTCATTTATTTCAAATCAGCTTGATAATGCTCTTGTTAATTTTGCAGTTACCATTCTTCCAACAATCATATTCTTCTCAGCATTAACTTCGGTTTTGTTTTATCTCGGAGTTATTCAAAAAATAGTTAAAGGCCTTGCTTGGATGCTTACCAAATTACTTCAAATTTCAGGTGCTGAAAGTTTGAGTGTTGCTGGAAATATCTTTCTTGGACAAACAGAATCTCCCTTGATGATTAAAGCCTATCTAGAAAAAATGAATAGGTCTGAAATACTTCTAGTGATGATTGGTGGAATGGCAACAGTTGCAGGAGGTGTATTAGCAGCCTATATTAAGTTTTTGGGAGCAGGTGATCCAGTTATGGAGATTTTTTATGCGAAACATTTATTAGCTGCTTCAGTAATGGCAGCTCCAGGTGCTGTTGTAATTTCTAAGATTCTTTACCCTCAAACAGAAAAAATTAATTCAGAAATAAAAGTAACCCAAGATAACATAGGATCTAATATCTTAGATGCAATTGCCAACGGAACTACAGAAGGTTTAAAATTGGCTGTAAATGTTGGTGCCATGTTATTGGTTTTTCTTGCATTTATTGCAATGTTTAATGGTATTTTAGGTTGGGTTGGTGATGTAACAACCATAAATAATTGGATTGTAGAAAATACGATATATAAGAGTCTTTCATTAGAATTTTTACTCGGCTACCTATTTGCTCCTCTAATGTGGCTCATAGGTGTTGCAAAAGAAGACATAGCCTTAATGGGACAATTGCTTGGTGTTAAACTAGTAGCAAGTGAATTTATAGGATATATTCAACTCGCTCAATTAAAAGACATAGGAAACGCTTTGCATTTAACCCATGAAAAATCGGTAATCATGGCCACTTACATGCTTTGCGGATTTGCAAATTTTGCATCCATTGGCATCCAAATTGGTGGTATAGGTTCTTTAGCTCCAGGACAGCGAAAAACCTTATCTGAATTTGGCCTTAAAGCCTTAATTGGAGGTACTATTGCTTCTCTACTTTCAGCAACTATCGCTGGAATGATAATAGGATAATCTAATTCCTGTGAAAACAGGAATCTTACACATAGTTAATAACTTTTTATATAATTAAAAAGCTTCATTCTTTATGGTTTGTTGTTTTTTTTTACTTTTAAACGCTGATAAATTTTGTCATGCTGAGCGCAGTCGAAGCATCTAATTCTAGAAATTCAATGCTGCCTAAAAAATCAAGTTTAATTTTAATGAGATTCCTGCTTTCGCAGGAAATTGTATGAAACAATATCACGACCTAGTAAAACACGTATTAGAACACGGAAACGAAAAAGCAGACAGAACTGGAACAGGAACAAAAAGTGTTTTTGGTTATCAAATGCGCTTTGATTTAAGTAAAGGGTTCCCAATGGTAACCACAAAAAAACTACACCTTAAATCAATTGTTCATGAGTTGTTATGGTTTTTAAAAGGTGATACCAATATCAATTATTTAACTGAAAATGGTGTTAGAATTTGGAACGAATGGGCAGATGAAAATGGCGATTTAGGACCTGTATATGGACATCAATGGCGCAATTGGAATAGCGATGAAATAGACCAAATAAAAGAAGTGGTTGAGACCTTAAAGAATAATCCAGATAGCAGACGTATGTTAGTCTCTGCATGGAATCCATCAGTATTACCAGATACCTCAAAATCATTTAGCGAAAATGTAGCAAACGGAAAAGCCGCCTTACCTCCTTGTCATGCGTTTTTTCAGTTTTATGTGGCTAATGGCAAGTTGTCTTGCCAATTGTACCAAAGAAGCGCAGATATCTTTTTGGGAGTGCCTTTTAATATTGCTTCCTATGCTTTATTTACGATGATGATGGCTCAAGTTTGTGGCTATGAAGCAGGAGAATTTATCCACACGTTTGGAGATGCTCATATTTATAGCAATCATTTAGAGCAATTAGAACTACAGCTCTCAAGAGAGCCAAGAGCCTTACCACAAATGAAATTGAATCCAGAGATAAAAGACATCTTTGAGTTTACGTTTGATGATTTCACTCTGGAAAATTACGACCCTTATCCACACATCAAAGGTGTGGTTGCTGTTTAAAAAAGACTTAACTTTACATCAACAATTGTTTAGATTATGTTCGGAAAGAAAAAACAAACACCACATATAGATAAAGAGCAACTAGAGCTTATTGAAAACGCACAACGACGTGTTCGTCAAAAAAAACGTCTATACATTCACTTTGTCATTTTTTTAATTGGTGCTGTGTTTTTAATCTTAGCCAATACCGTTTTAGGCATAGGTAAAGGCGTTCAGTTTTTTGGTATTGACTGGTTTGTGTATGCCATTTTTGCTTGGCTCTTTTTCTTTGTTTATCATGTGTTTAACGTATTTGTCACGCATAAGTTCATGGGAAAAGATTGGGAAAAACAACAACTTGACAAATTAGTAGCCAAACAACAACAACGCATAGAAAAACTTAAAGAAGGCTTTTTAAAGGAAGAAAAGCTAATGGCTCAAAACCAAGCGTACAACGAAGCTAATGCTGAAAAAACGACCGAAAAAACCATAGAAGAAACCTCCAAAAAAAAAACCTCTGAACTAACCATTATTGTTGCAGCAGGCGAAAACGATGCTATTGGCAAAGACAACCAACTCATTTGGCATTTAAGTGACGACTTAAAACGGTTTAAGTGCTTAACCAATGGTCACCATATTATCATGGGACGCAAAACCTTTGAAAGTTTCCCGAAACCATTACCAAACAGAAAGCACATTGTTATTTCCAGACAAGCAAATTACAAAGTCCCAGATGGTGTTATTGTAGTTAATAGCCTTGAAGATGCTATTGATGCTGCTAGAAATGACAAGCAACCTTTTGTAATTGGTGGTGGCGAAATATACAAACAAGCCATGCCTTTGGCTGATAAAATTGAACTCACCAGAGTGCATCACTCCTTTGAAGCAGATACTTTTTTTCCTAAAATAGATGGTTCTCTTTGGAAAGAAACTAGCAACACCTTTCATGGTAAAGACGAGAACCATGATTATGCGTTTTCGTTTTTGACGTATGTGAAAAAGTAAGCTTGATTTTTTAACCTTTATTGTCGAAATTTGATTAAGACTTGATTTAAAACAACTTGTGATGAGACTAATTGAAGTATTTAAGCGTTAGATACATAACATTGGCATAAAAATTAAACTGATGAGAATATTAACTTTTATTATTTTTCTTTTAACTTCTATTAATTCAAATGCTGTCAGTCAAACTAATTTGCTTTATGGAATGCTAATTGAAAAATCCGACCTCATTGTTCATGGGAAAATTCTAAAAGTCACAGACTCTACTTATGAATTTCAAGTACATAACATAATCAAAGGGAAGTCTTTAAAAGAAATAACAGTATCTATTTGGGAAGAGTGGATTTGTGATATTAGGTCTCTACCTTTGGAGTCAAATGCCGAATTAGTCCTTTTTTTAACTAAAAATGGAAACAATGTTTATGATGTTTTAAATGGTAGCAACGGAGAGCTTTTCGTTGATGACAATTCTGTTATAACACATTTTGACAACAATCCTATTACTGTGGATTTAATGATTAAAGGTATTCAACTATTTTCAAAACATTTTGAATATTTAAATGGAGAATGTTGTGACTACCAAAAACTAATATTTGAACAACTAACTGAAGATAAGGAGTTAAAAAAACTTATGAGAAGTAATATTTTTTTAAAAGCTATTCTCTTCGAAATAAATGACCACAATAAGAAATTAAATAACTAATGGTAAGTTTTGTTTATTAACTTAATGTCAAACCCTAACAGCGTTCACACGAAAGCAGTTAAACGAAATCTCTACCTCAAAACCTCAAAATACCTTTTCATTGGAGTAAAGTAATGTTTATCCCAACCCATTTTATAATGCTCTCCAGAATCTGGCACATTGCTATGTTTTAAAGTTAAGGTAGTGTCATTTTCGTTTTCAGTCAGTATGATTTCTATTTGAGAATCTGGTTCGTGGTCTTCAAAATTTGTGCTTCGCCACGATTGTACAATTCTGTTGTAAGGTTCCAACACTAAATTTTCACCTGTAATATAATCGTCCCAAGCTGTGAATTTGTCGCCAACTTTATCAGATACAAAGGCAACACCTCCAGTCATTTTTGTATGTCCTTGCGTACTCAACCACGATTTATAAATCTGTTTTGCAGTTGCTTTTATTGTTGTTGTTAAGGTAAACTCCATCTTTATGCTTAATTATCATTTTAAACTGAACTTATTTAACTTTTCGCATTTAAGCGAAAATTAGGTGTTTTTTGTGCATTTGAAGACTTTTTAGAGTTGCATAGCAAAGCTACGGAACGAAAAAAAGACAAAAAAAGGGCGAAAAAGAGCAATTTTTTAGCAAATGGCAAAAGTTTAAATGAGTTCAATAACTAAATATACCTAATTTTGCGCTATGGTTAGAGATATTCAGCTTCGTATTTCTTTGGAAGAAGAAAAAATTCAAGATATTCTGCTTAAGAAGTCTTCTGAATTTTTAAATGTTCCGCAAGCTGATATTTCAGGCATCAAAATTCTTCGAAAATCCATTGATGCCAGAAAACCTAAAATCATGTTCAATTACAAAGTCTCTGTTTTTATAAAAGAACCTTTACCTGAAACCTCTGAGTATCAATTTGACTATAAAGACGTGTCCAATGCCAAACCCATTCATATCATTGGTTTTGGTCCAGCTGGCATGTATGCGGCTTTGCG
Organism: Bacteroidia bacterium; assembly: GCA_030429955.1. Lineage (GTDB taxonomy): Bacteria > Bacteroidota > Bacteroidia > Flavobacteriales > Flavobacteriaceae > CAJQLB01. The sequence goes on along the minus strand of JAUIGO010000007.1, from coordinate 18,332 downwards.
TTGTATAGAATTGGGTTTTAAACCCATTGTGTTGGAACGCGGAAAAAATGTACAAGACAGACGACGCGATTTACGAGCTATCAATCAAGATCATTTTGTTAATGAAGATTCCAATTATTGCTTTGGCGAAGGTGGTGCAGGAACCTATTCTGACGGAAAATTATACACTCGAAGTTTAAAACGTGGTGATGTTAGACGCATTTTTGAAAACTTAGTATTTCATGGTGCTACTGAACAAATTTTGATAGATGCTCATCCACATATTGGTACGAACAAATTGCCCAAAGTGGTTCAGAATATTAGAGAAACCATTTTAAAGTATGGAGGAGACATCCATTTTGAAAGTCGTGTGACAGATTTCGTAATAAAAAACAACAACATACAAGCCATTCAATTACAAAATGGAAAAGAGCTTGCCACCGAAAAAGTCATTTTAGCAACAGGACATTCGGCACGAGATATTTTTTATTTATTGGACAAAAAGAAGATCGCCTTACAAGCAAAATCGTTTGCCATGGGAGTTAGAGTGGAGCATCCACAGCATATTATTGATTCTATTCAATACCATTGCTCTGGCAAAAGAGATGAGTTACTTCCTGCTGCTGCTTACAGTTTGGTGCAGCAAGTGAATGAAAGAGGTGTGTATTCGTTTTGCATGTGTCCTGGCGGATTTATTGTGCCTGCGGCAACAGCCAATGGCGAAGTGGTTGTTAATGGTATGTCGCCTTCAAAACGAAATAACGAATTTGCAAATTCTGGTATTGTGGTTGAAATTAATGTTGATAAGGACATCCCAAAATACGAGCATTTTGATGCTTTAAAAGGTTTGGAATATCAAAAGACTTTAGAGCGATTAGCCTTTACCTCTGGAGGACGAACACAAACTGCTCCAGCACAACGATTAACCGATTTTGTTGAAGGCCAACTGTCCAGAGATTTAAATCCAACATCATATCAACCAGGAATAAAATCAGCGCCTTTACATTCGTTATTACCTAAATTAATTGGTAGCAGATTACGAAAAGGTTTTGAAGCCTTTGGTCAAAAAATGAGAGGATATTATACTTCTGAAGCCAATGTTATAGGTGTGGAATCCAGGACCTCATCACCAGTAAATATCCCAAGAAATGAAAACCTACAGCATCCAGAGATACATAATTTATTTCCTTGTGGTGAAGGTGGTGGTTATGCTGGAGGCATTGTTTCTGCTGCAATGGATGGCGAACGCTGTGCAGAAGCTGCTGCAAATAGATTATAAGTTTAATATTATTACTATTTTTGCAACTTAAATAAAACACATGAACGCATATATATTTCCAGGTCAAGGAGCTCAATTCACAGGAATGGGTTTAGACTTATACGAAAACTCGCCATTGGCCCAAGACCTTTTTGAAAAAGCTAACGAAATTTTAGGGTTTCCAATCACAGACATAATGTTTGAAGGTTCTGCTGAAGATTTAAAAGAAACTAAGGTGACACAACCAGCCATTTTTTTACACTCAGTTATTTTGGCAAAAACCCTAGGTGACAGTTTTAGACCAGATATGGTTGCTGGTCATTCCTTAGGCGAATTTTCTGCATTGGTTGCAGCTGGAGCGTTGACCTTTGAAGATGGTTTGCGTTTGGTTTCACAACGTGCTTTGGCTATGCAAAAAGCCTGCGAAATTCAACCAAGCACAATGGCTGCTGTTTTAGGTTTGGATGATGATGTGGTTGAAAAAATATGCGCCACTACTAAAGGTGTTGTCGTTGCTGCAAACTATAATTGCCCAGGGCAATTAGTCATTTCCGGCGAAGTTGAAGCAGTAAATGCAGCTTGCGAAGCCTTAAAAGCCGAAGGTGCAAGACGTGCTTTGGTGCTGCCAGTTGGTGGAGCCTTTCACTCTCCAATGATGGAACCAGCTAGAGAAGAATTGGCTGCCGCTATTGAAAATACAACCTTTAGCAAACCAAATTGCCCAATTTATCAAAATGTTACTGCAAGTGCTGTAACTGATGAAAATGAAATAAAAGCCAATTTAATTTCACAATTAACAGCTCCTGTACGTTGGACACAATCTGTACAACAAATGATTGCTGATGGTGCTACTCATTTTACCGAAGTTGGTCCAGGCAAAGTACTACAAGGCTTAGTTAAAAAAATAAATTCTGAAGCTGAAACGTCTTCAGCAACATTGCAAACAGAAGCTTAATGAAATTATCTCGAACTGCTTTTATCAGTCTACTAATCATTGTTAACATTGCTATTGATCAAATTTCAAAAGTTTGGGTTAGAGCTGAGGTTTCTGAAGGTTCCCAATCTTCGATAATTGGTGATGTTTTTACCTTACATAATGTTGAAAATACAGGTGCTTTCCTAGGAATGGGAAGTGATTTAACAGATCCTTGGAGAACCATTTTATTGTTGGTTCTTCCAGTGATTGTATTGGGATTAGTTGTTGTTCATATTATTAGAGACAAAACTATTGACAACATGTCTCTTGTTGGATTTTGTTGTATTATTGGTGGTGGAATAGCCAATGTATTTGACAGATTTGCTTATGGTTCTGTAACCGATTTTCTTCATATAGATTTAGGCGGAAAACTAAGAACAGGAATCTTTAATATTGCAGATGTATCAGTCACTACAGGAATGATAATGATTTTAGCTGCAAGTTTTTTATATCGAAAAAAGGAAAAAATAAAGGAATAAGAAAAGCCTCTAGACAATCTAGAGGCTTTTTTGTTATTTAGCTAAAACGCAATCTTCACAATCTTTCACTTCACCATAATAGGTTTCTCTATATTTATGAAGTGTTTTAAAAGGAATATTTAAAAATTGCTTTTTAATGTAAGTCACCTTTATAGACAAAGCTCCCATTTTTCTTGTAAACCTAGTTTCAGGTTTAGTCTCTCTTTTAATACTAATCAATTTCATTATAAATCATTTATCATTATGATGCAAAGGAACGAATGATAACAACCAATTCCAAGTTTATAATATTAAATCATTGTTAATCAATATATTAATTAAGATATTCATAATAATATGAGTATATAGTTGTGATATTGGCAACTATGGGCAAAATTTATTAACGAATACTGAATTGAAATTTTGTTATTGTTTATAGATTTTGCCTTCTTTCATCACAAACACAACATTTTCAGTAGTCTTGATGTTTTTGGTAGGATCTTCGTTTGTGGCTACAATATCAGCAATAAAACCAGGTTGTAATTGTCCTAACTCATTTTCCATATCCAATAATTTAGCATTCGTAATCGTAGCTGACTGAATAGAGAACATTGGAGACCAACCTGTTTCAACCATATAACCAAATTCCTTAGCATTTTCTCCATGAGGAAAAACACCAGCATCAGTACCAAAAGCAATATTCACGCCTTCCTTTTGAACCATTGCAAAGGTTTTTTTAAGTTGAGCATCTATCAATTTAATTTTAGGGACAATAATCTCGGGATAATAATTAGGCACATCTGCCTTTCCGGCAACATAACGACCTGCAGATAGTGTAGGTACCAAATAGGTACCATATTGTTTCATGAGTTGAGCAGTTTTCAAATCCATTAAAGAGCCATGTTCAATGGTTTGCACACCAGCTTTTATAGCGCGTTTCATACCTTCAACACCATGAGCATGAGCAGCAACGCTCATTCCATATTCATTAGCTGTTTTAACAATTTCATTAACTTCTTCTTGTGTGAATTGAGGATTAACTCCATTTTTGCTTACGCTTAAAACGCCACCTGTTGCAGTGATTTTTATTAAATCTGCGCCATTTTTATAACGTTGTCTCACTGCTTTTCTAGCATCATCAGGACTATTGATAACGCCTTCATCAGGTCCTGGATCTCCCATCATATCACGACGCATTCCGTTGGTTGGATCTGCATGACCACCTGTTGTTCCAATCGCTTTTTCAACTGTGAAAATACGTGAACCTGGAACTTTGCCTTTATTTATAGCATCACGTAAAGCTACATTTACACCACTACCTCCCAAATCTCTAACTGTTGTAAATCCAGCCAATAAAGTACGATGTGCAATTTCAGCAGCATCGTAAGCGACGTCAGTATCGTTTTTTGTAAATGCATCAAGATATTGGGTTGGGCTTGTTTCACCTTCTATATGCACATGCATATCAATAAATCCAGGCATGACAGTTTTATCTTTTAAGTCGATAATAATATCGTCTGCTCTCTTTGTGCTCACAAATCCATCTTGAATGGCTGTTATTTTATTTCCGTTTACAACAATGGTTTTATTGGTTAGTACCTGACCAGATTTTGTATCGATAATTTTTCCGCAATGTAAATACGTGTTTTGAGCCACAATGCTAAATGAATACATTGCAACTAAAAGAAAAAGTATTTTTTTCATTTTTAAAATTGGTTAGAAGTTAATGTTATTAAGCTTCTAATTTAGGTATTTTTTCGAATGTTTTGCTCCCATTTCCAAGCAGATTTCATGGCATCATCTAAAGTTAGCTGAGCTTTCCAACCTAATTCGTTGTTTGCCTTTGAGGTATCAGCATAGGCAGCTATAACATCTCCAGCTCTTCTATCTGCTATTTTGTAGTTGAGTTGTTGACCTGTAACACGTTCAAAGGATTGAATGACTTCCAAAACAGAGCTTCCTGTTCCAGTACCTAAATTGAAGGTTTCGTAGTTTGATTCATTTTTGTTTTGCAGCAAACGTTCTAAAGCCACAACATGCGCTTTAGCCAAATCAACAACATGAATATAATCTCTAATGCAAGTGCCATCAGGTGTTGGATAATCGTTACCAAAAACAGACAATTGGTCTCTTAATCCAATTGCTGTTTGCGTAATAAATGGCACTAAATTTTGTGGCACTCCAATAGGAAGTTCACCAATATTCGCACTGTCATGAGCACCAATAGGATTAAAATAACGCAATGCAATAGACTTTAGCTTAGGGTTCACTTTGCAAGTGTCACTTATAATCTCTTCACCAATTTGTTTTGTATTTCCGTAAGGTGATTCGGCTTTTTTAACAGGTGCATTTTCTGTAATAGGCAATTCATCTGCTTGACCATAAACTGTACACGATGAACTGAAAATGAAGTTTGCTTGATCTAATTTTTTCAGCTCTTGCAACACATAAACTAAGGTGTTTATGTTGTTTTCATAATACATTAACGGATTGTCTACACTTTCTCCAACAGCTTTACTTGCAGCAAAATGTATGATCCCTTTTATATCATTATGATTTTTAAAAAAGGCTGTAACTTTTGCTTTCTCCTTTAAATCAATTTGTTCAAATTGTGGTTTTTTTCCAGTTATTGAAGTAATTCTATCTAAGATATCAATAGATGAATTTGACAAATCGTCAATAATTACCACATCATAACCATTGTTTTGAAGCTCAACAACTGTATGTGAACCAATAAAGCCTAAACCACCAGTTACAAGTATTTTATCCATTTACAAATTCTTTTACTTTAGTGGTGATGTATTCTATTTGCTCATCATCAAGTTCAGTGTGCATTGGCAAAGAAATAACTTCTTTGATTAATTGATTGGTCACTTTAAAATCGGCTTCATTGTAGCGAGCATCTTTATAAGCTTCTTGCAAATGTAATGGCACTGGATAATAGATACCACAAGGAATGTTTAAACTATTCAAATGCTCAACAAGCGCATCTCTTTTGCCATTGGTTATTTTTAAAGTGTACTGGTGAAATACATGACAATCACAATCTGAACAAATACTATCACAAGTTCTTTTTGTAATTGGAGTTACAATATATTCTTGACCTTTAAACGCCTCATTATATTTTCTAGCTGCATTCTGTCTTGCTTTATTATAAGCATCTAAATGACCCAATTTTGTATTGAGAATAACGGCTTGAATAGAATCTAATCTTGAATTTACACCTACAACATCGTGATAATAACGTCTGTACATGCCATGATTTACAATTCCTCTAATTACATGAGCCAATTTATCATCATTAGTAAAAATCGCTCCTCCATCACCATAACATCCTAAATTTTTGGATGGAAAAAATGACGTTGAAGCTACATGACCAATAGTTCCAGCTTTTTGTTTTTTCCCATTAGATGACGTGTAAGTTGCTCCAATAGCTTGGGCATTATCTTCAATTACAAATAAATTATGTTCGTTGGCAATATCCATAATCGCATCCATATTGGCACATTGACCAAATAAATGTACAGGAACAATGGCTTTTGTATTTGGAGTAATGGCTTTTTTTATGGCTTCAATATCAATATTAAATGTATCAGGCTCTACATCAACTAAAACTGGTGTTAAACCTAACAAAGCAATAACTTCAACAGTTGCTGCAAAGGTGAAATCGGCAGTAATAACCTCATCTCCTGGTTTCAAGCCCAAGCCCATCATGGCAATTTGTAAAGCATCAGTTCCATTAGCACAAGGGATTACATGCTTGACATCAAGGTAGTCTTCTAAATTTTTTTGAAACTCATGAACCTTTGGTCCGTTTATAAATGCAGTAGATTCAATAACTTCTATAACTGAGGCATCAATGGTATCTTTGATAGCTTCATATTGACCTTTAAGGTCAACCATTTGTATTTTTTTCACACGCTTAAATTTTAGTAATTAATTGATTATATAAAAATTATAAAATTGAGAACGTGTGTAACCACTTCGTTCTCACATTAAAAATTATTTCCATTGACTTTTGTGAAGTAATGTTAAAAATTTTTAAAGCTCGTTTCATCCGAAAATTTTGATTGTTAAATCGAAATAGTTTCCCATTTGCAGATAGCGAAAATACGAAAATCCATGTAGTAAATCCAATCAATTAAAAGAAACAATGTATTTTAGCTTTAAACTTTTTTCGTTGAAACATTTCTATAACATTTTAACTCATATTGCAGGATTTCACTTAAACCTTATTGGTTTGTTTAATGAAAAGTTGAAACTTGGCGTAAAGGGTAGAAAAGCAAGCTTTGGTTTGTTAGAATCAAAATTGTCTGATAACGATAAAACCCTTTGGTTTCATTGTGCTTCATTAGGCGAATACGAACAAGGCCTACCTGTTTTTGAGAAAGTAAAAACAATGTATCCTCAACATAAGGTTGTGCTCACTTTTTTTTCGCCTTCGGGTTATGAGGTTAAAAAAAACACTCCTATTGCTGATGTGGTTGTTTATTTACCTTTGGACACTTCTGCTAATGCTAAGAGATTCCTCAATCTTGTACATCCTGAGTTAGTGATTTTTGTGAAGTATGAAATTTGGCCAAATTATTTATTGGAAGTAAAAAAACGACATATTAAAGCTATTCTGATTTCTGCGCTTTTTAGAAAAAATCAAAGTTTTTTTAAGCCTACAGGACAATGGATGCAAAAAGCCTTATTTGCCTTTAATCATATTTTTGTTCAGAATGAAGAATCAAAACAACTGCTAAATAACATTGGTTACAATGATGTTATCATTTCTGGTGACACAAGGTTTGATAGGGTTTCAAACCAACTAACTATTGACAATACTTTAAACTTTATTGAAACTTTTAAACAAGACCATCTTTGTGTAGTTGTAGGAAGCTCTTGGCCTGATGACGAGGCGTTATTCATCAATTTTATCAATGAAGATACGTCTAACACCAAATATATTATTGCTCCGCACAACATTAAAAGCGCTCAAATTTCAAACTTAAAAACCAAGTTAAAACAAACTACTATTCTGTATTCTGAAAAAGACACCTCTGACTTGCAAAATGCAAAAGTATTTATCATTGATACCATTGGCATACTGTCTAAAATTTACAGCTATGCTGATATTGCTTATGTTGGTGGTGGCTTAGGTACAAGCGGATTGCACAATACGCTGGAAGCTGCTGTTTTTGGTGTTCCGATAATAATTGGTAACCACTACAAAAAATTTCCTGAAGCTTCAGCAATGATTGAAAAACAAGGGATGTTTAGCATTTCAAATCAAACTGAATTAAATTCAGTGCTAATCAATTTAATTAATGATGAAGATTTAAGAGTGAAATCAGGTAGCCAAAATTCAACATATATCAAAGACAACCAAGGCGCTGTAGCCAAGATTATAACTTACTTAAACAAAAGTTAAAGCCTTCGTTTTTTTTGGATTATATACAAATAACGAATACGTTTGTTAGATGCCCTTTTCAAAGGGCTTACATACATAATCACAAACTAAATTCGCACACATTATGTTTAAAACCAACCAACCATTATTCAAATTATTTTGGATAACTATGTGTCTTGCTTCCATAAATGTATTTGCTCAGACAGATTACAGGAACAACAACGAGATATCCAATGCGCTCAAACAAATTCAGAGCAAACATACATCAAATGCTAAACTACAATCACTAACAAAAACAGTTGGTGGTCACGATATTTGGGCACTTACTTTATTTAAAGGAAAACCTGAAAACAATCCAGCTATTGCTATTGTTGGAGGTGTTGATGGCAGCTTGCTTTTAAGCACAGAAATGGCAGTGAATATTGCCAATAACATTCTTGAAAACCATTCTGAAATTTTAGAACATACCACGTTTTATATTTTTCCAAACATGAGTCCAAATGCCACAGAGCAATATTTTTCTTCCTTAAAGTATGAAGCACAAGGCAATGCAAAAGACACTGACGATGATAGAGACGGAAAATTAAATGAAGATCCCTTTGAAGACTTAAATAAAGACGGATTAATTACACTTATAAGAGTTGAAGATGTCACTGGCAACTACGTAAAGCTAAAAGAAGATGAACGAATTATGGTTAAAGCCAATTCAGATGAAGGTGAATTAGGTAATTATAAAGTATTTAGTGAAGGTATTGATAATGACAAAGACGGAAAGTATAATGAAGATGGAAAAGGTGGCATTCATTTTAATAAAAACCTTACCTATAACTATCCATATTTCACTCCTGGAGCAGGTGAGCATGCAGTCTCTGAAAAAGAACATCGTGCCCTTTTAGATTTCCTATATGAACAATGGAACGTTTATGCCATATTAACTTTAGGTCCTGCTAACAATTTATCAAACCCACTTAAATACAATGCTCAAAATGCAAATAAAAGAGTGGTGACAAGCATATTAAAGGATGATGCTTCCCTTAATGAGTTTCTTTCAAAAAAATACAAAAAAATAACAGGTACAAAAGATGCTCCTTCTGTTGATGAACAAGGTGGTGGCTTTTTTGAGTGGTCCTATTTTCACTTCGGAAAATTAGCCATGGGAACTCCAGGTTGGTGGCCACCAAAGTTTGAAGGTGACTCTACAGTAAAAGCTAAAAAGAACCCTAAAGCCAACTTTTTACAATGGGCTGAACAGGAAAATTTACCTAACTATTTTGTTGACTGGAAAGCTGTAAACCATCCTGATTTCCCTAATAAGAAAGTTGAAGTTGGTGGCATTGCACCATATAAAATGACAAATCCTCCATACAATATGGTTGATGATATCAGTAAAAAACATACGGATTTTATACTTGAAGTCACGAAGCTTCAACCAAACATCACTATTGAAAACATCACGACCGAAAATGTGGACAATAACCTTACACGAATCACAGTAAATGTTCACAACAAAGGCTTTTTGCCTACACATACCGAAATGGGAAAACGCTCACGATGGTTACGTAGAATAAAGGTTGATCTAAACTTGAACTCAAACCAAGAAATCATTTCTGGTAGAAAAACTCAACTCATAGATAGTATTGATGGCGACAGCTCAGAAGAACTTACTTGGCTTGTAAAGGGTAAAGGTTCTGTAACAATACAAGCTGGAGCTGCTCACACAGGAACAAGTAATGCAACCATAAACTTAAAATAAGAAGAGATGAAATCACACAAATATATATTACACTTCGTATTGCTTTCACTTATGTTTCCGTTAGCAGTACTTGCCCAGAAAAACGACGAGATATTCAGAGCTGCAGGCTCTCCACACAACCCAAAAGTTCAAATTTCTTTTAACAAATATTATACAGCAGAAGGATTGGCAGCATTAAGTAAAAAAATGGCTGATGCCTATCCTGATTTAGTGAAAAGAAAATCTATTGGAAAATCAACAGAAGGAAGAGACATCTGGATGATGGCTATTACCAATTATAAAGTTGGTGATGCTGACAGAAAGCCTGGATTTTATGTAGATGGTAACATTCACTCTAACGAAATTCAAGGTGCTGAAATCTGTACTTATACAGCTTGGTATCTGACTGAAAATTTCGGTGATATCGATTATATTACAAACATGCTTAACGATCGTATTTTTTATATCGTACCAACGATAAATCCTGATGCACGAAATAATTACATGAAAGAAGCCAACACAGGAAGTAGTCCGAGAGCAGGTATGATTCCTATGGATGATGATCGCGATGGTTTATTTGATGAAGATGGACTTGAAGATTTAGATGGTGATGGTTCAGTAACCACGATGCGACGTAAAAACCCAAATGGTAATATGATTGTGGATCCTAAAGATCCTAGAATGATGATAGAAATAGGACCTGATGATGTTGTAACAGCACAACGCTATGAGTATTTAGGCTCAGAAGGAATTGACAATGATGGTGATGGAGAAGTTAACGAAGATAGACCAGGATATTATGATCCAAATAGAGATTGGGCTTGGAAATGGCAACCAGATTACATTCAACGTGGTGCTTACAAATATCCATTTTCAGCTCCTGAAACAAGAGCAGTTGCCGATTTTGTATTAAGTCGTCCAAACATTGCTGGAGCTCAAAGTTTTCATAATTCAGGAGGCATGATATTAAGAGGTCCAGGTGCAGAAGAAGATTTGTCAACTTACAATAGAGCAGATATAGCTATTTATGATGCCATAGGTAAAAAAGGAGAACGTATGTTGCCTGGTTATCGTTATATGGTAGTATATAAAGATTTATATTCTGTATTTGGTGGTGAACTTGATTGGTTTTATGGCAGCAGAGGTATTTATACGTTTACCAATGAAATATTTAGCTCCTTTGCTTACTACAAAACAGAAAACAATAATCGTGACCAGATGTATGAGTTTGAAAAAGACCTGTTGATGGGAGATGCTTTTACTGACTGGAAACCTTACAATCATCCAACTTATGGTGAGATAGAAATAGGAGGTTTTAGAAAAAACATTGGTCGTGCAACACCTGGCTTTATGTTGGAAGAAGAATTACATCGTAATATGGCTTTCACCTTTTATCATGCATTTCACATGCCAATGCTTTCTGTTAATAATGTAAAAGAAAAATCATTGGGTGGAGGCTTAACAGAAATCACGGCTTATATTAAGAATGATCGTTTAATGCCAACACATGCTAGTCAAGATTTAAAATACAACATTACTAGACCTGATTACATAAGCATTAAAGGAGCCAATGTAGTTAGCGGAATGCTTGTAACTGATGAAGATTTTGGTGTAGCTCATGAGCAAAAAAACAATCCAGAGAAATTGGAAGTAAAAAATATCCCTGGAAATGACATTGTAAAAGTACGTTGGATTGTAAAAGGAAATTCTAACTACAGCATTCATGTTGATAGTGAAAAAGGTGGTTTAGCTTCCTATCAGAAAAAATAAACCAACCCTTTTTTATAGATTAAAAAATTCTTGCCAAATGGCAGGAATTTTTTTTACACAAAAGAATCCAAGAATAAGTTTTAAACGTAAATAGAAATAATTAACTGCAAATGATAATTGTAAAATAATTTAAATATACATTTGCACGCAATTTTAACACTAAAAAGACACTAAAATGAAAAAATTAATCTTAAGTACAGTAATTGTTCTAGCCTTATCTTTAACTTTTAATTCTTGCAGAGAGAAAAAAGAAGAAACTACTGAAGCTGAAGTAGAAGCTACAATGGAAGAAACTATGGAAGATGCAGAAGAGGTAATGGAAGATGCAGAAGAAACTATTGAAGAAACTGTGGAAGTAGTAACTGATTCTGTTTCTGGCCTATAACAATTAGTTTAAGTCAATAAAAAAAGCTCTAGAGTTATCTAGAGCTTTTTTTATTTCAATTTTTCTTAAGTGTTGGATATTTTATTCCTAATTGTTCTAAATAACTATCATATTTAGTTTCATCGTAATAAAACTTCTCCAACTGAGGTCTAAACTGTTCTTGTTTATCTTTATTTAAATAACTTGGAGGCATATCATCAGCTCCCAACATTGGTTTATATTTTGTCTCTTTACTCTGTTCATTATTAAAATAATCCCAAGCTTGAGTCAATAATTCTGGTTTTAATAAAAAATCTAAAATGGTCATGGCTTCTACTTTTGCTCCAGCAGTAACGCCCTTGTGTGCTATTGGTGTGGCCATTGCAATAGCATTGCTCCAATGATGACCTTGAAGTCCGGGAATATTTGAAGGATAACCCATAGTTACCGTTGGAACTGTCCATGATATATCTCCAATATCATCAGAGCCTCCACTAACTGGCTCTTTAACTGGCAATCCCAAAGGTGATAATTCTGTATTCAACCCTTTAATCTCGTTTGAATTTACTTCTGTTTGAACCGCTTTTGCCAAAGTTTGATCATCTTCAGACCATTCTGGCAAACCAACATGCTTAATATTCTCATACATGGTTTCAGCTATCGTTTTATTATAATGTCTTGGCCAAGCAGTTCCTAAAATTTTGGAGTTCACTTTTGTGCCTGTCATTAAGGCTGCTCCTTTGGCTACATCATTAGCTTCGTGATACATTTCCATAATTCCATCATAAGTTATATCTCTAAAATAATACCAAATGGAAGCTTTAGATGGCACCACATTTGGCTGATCACCAGCATCAGTAAAAATGGAATGTGATCGTTTTAAAGGATGCAGATGTTCTCTCTTATAATTCCAACCAACGTTCATTAACTCAGCCGCATCTAATGCACTTCTCCCACGCCAAGGTGAACCAGCTGAATGTGCGGCTTCGCCTTCAAAAGAATATTCAACAGAAATAAGTCCAGTGCCTCTGGTTGGTCCCCAAGACACTCCTAAATTACTACTAACATGTGTGAAAATACACATATCAATATCTTTAAATAAACCATCACGAACATACCAAGCTTTAGCAGCAACAAGTTCTTCTGCAATTCCTGGCCATAAAATCAATGTACCTTGAATATTTTCCCTTTCCATGATCTGTTTTACAGCAAGTGCAGCCGTTATATTTAAAGGTATGCCAGAATTGTGTCCTTCTCCATGTCCTGGAGCTCCATCAACAATAGGTTTATGATAGGCAACTCCTGGATATTGTGAGGCTTTTGGAATACAATCTACATCGCTTCCTAAAGCAATTGTTGGACCATCTCCATTGCTCCAAGTAGCAAACCATGCCGTTGTAATACCAGAAATTCCATTTTCAATGGTAAAGCCATTTTCTTTTAAAATTCCTGTTAAGTACTTTGTAGATTCGTATTCTTGAAAGCCAAGCTCAGCAAAACTAAAAATCTTATCGACCATTATTTGTGATTGTTTTTTGTTTGACTCTACAATTTGCTCTACTTCAGTTTTAAGATTATCAATTTGCTTTTTTGAATATTTTTTCTGGGAAAAGCTAAGGTTACAAAAGCCCAAGAACATGAATGTTAAAACCCAAAGGTTGGTTTTTTTAAGGTTGGTCATCATGGTTAGTAAATTAAAAGTTAGTAAAATAAACGAACAACAATTTAAATAAAATTATTGATGTTTAAATATACACATAAAACCAATAAAAGAGTAGAAATAAAAAAAGCCCTTATCTTTCGATAAAGGTTTTTGTAAAGAACATTGACCTATTTTAGAACCAAACAATAAATTTTTATCGATTTCAGGATTATAGAAATATGCTTTAATAGAATAACCTGCAAAATTAATTTTGTTTTAAATTGAAAGTAAAATTAACTTCTACTATATCTGACACTTTATTTTTTACAATATTTGGGATTTTAATTTCATAATCTGAAGCTTTTACAGAGAAAGTTCCTTCTAAGACAATGGTATCATTATTAAAAGTAATTTTAACTGGTAAGTTTTTTATTGATTTTGTAATTCCATGAAAAGTTAAATCCCCATCAATGCTATATGTGCCAGATGTATTGTCTTTTAAATTATTACCTATGATATTTCCCTTAAAAGTTGCCTTTGGATATAAATTAGACTCCGCATAGTTTTCATTAAAATGTTCTTCCATTAGAGCATTTTTAAACCTGAAACCTTTAACTAAAACTAAAGCAGCAAACTCATTAGTTGCTGTGCTAATAATTGCAGTAACTGAGTTGTTTTTTGCAGCTACCTCTTCAAATGAAGGCACAGATGCTTCAAAATTTACGCTTCCTATTTTGGTTAAGTATTTATCTTGAGCTTGTGTTAACAAGCCAAAAAACAGTAATATAAAAAGTATGTTTTTCATAACTAAATATTTTATTCTTCCAGTAGACCATCAGTTTGCCATTTAATTACAGTGTCAATTAAGTTTTGAGGTAATCTTGGACCACCAAAAGGCATTACAAAAGCCAAATCTTCCGAAGAAATCCTGCTTATTAATCCTCTATTTTCAACAGCGTCTTTTACTTGATCATACGTTAGAAGTGGCATTGGAGCTCCATTTTCTGGAGGATTGGAGTGGCAAAAAATGCAATTGTTATCAATAATACTTTTTACATCATCAGCATAGGTCACTATATCTTCTATTGGTGTGGTATCAATTAAATCTTCTTCGCTTGCATTTGTACAAGAAAACAAGAACCCAACAATAACTAGAGTTAAAAAATGTGTTTTCATAATTAAAATACTCTACTTAAATTAAAACCAAAATAAATGTTACCATCACTCCAACTACCTGTGCTTTGTCCCAAAAACCCATTTACGTTCATCGCTTGTGCGTTTGAAAAATGCATTTGAAAAACATGACCTCCAGTTTCTAAATCAATACCTATGGACAAAGGGTTATGGTAAGGCGATTCTGCTGCTCTATTTAAATGCCAACCATAATCAGCATTTACAGACCAACGTTTCCCTAGTTTATAGCGTCCTCCTAAGCCCAAAGCATATTGTGTATTGTCTTGATTGTTAATCACTACATAATTATCATGAAATAGTGTTGGTGCCAATTCTAAAGAAAGATTTTCACTGACCTTACTAGAAACCAAAACTTGAAAAGCATAACCTAATCTATGTTTAAATTCCAGTTTAGGTAAATTATCTTTTTCAAGTGCAGTATTAACCAAAACAGAATTATACCCAACTATTGTAAAAGGGAACCCATTTTCTTTTTGTCTTATAAGTCTATACTTAATAGAAGCTTCAAATATTTTTTGAAAAGAGCTTCTGGATACACCAATATTAACAGCATCAGAAATTCCATAAATAAAATTGAGGCGAGTAACAGCATCATCAAGCCCAAAAAAAGTGTCTATTCCATTCTTAATACTTCCGAACCTGTGTGAAACAACAAACGTGAATTGTTTCTTTGCAGTAAGTTTTGTGGACTCAAAATTTACAATTTTTAGACCTTTAAAAGCAGCAAACACAAAGTCCTTTTGAATTGCTTCAGTATCAATTTCGCTCAATAAATCGTCTTGTGCAAAAGTGTTAAGACACATGCACATCATTGAATAAACCAATAACTTTTTCATAGCAATTTTATGTAATTGATTTTATTTGGTGATAATTAATTTTTAAGAAACTGCTTTGTTTCAGATTTGCCCTCATAAGAGACTTTAATTAAGTACAAACCACTGTTAAGATTTGAAATATCGATTGAAGTCAATTTATTAGAGTCAAGAGCTTGAGACAAAGCTTTTTTTCCTAGCATATCATAAACTTCCAATGTTCCATTAGGAATTTCATTTTTAAAAGAGATACTTAATATAGAGTTGGTTGGGTTTGGGTAAAGATTAAAGTTGGAATCAATTTTAAAATCATCGACTCCTAAATTGTTTTGAACAGTAATTGTTCCTGACATACTAAATGCACCATGCACACCACAAAAATAATCGTTGTCACCTACTACTGTAAAAGTATAAGAGTAAGTTGAGCCAATAGGCCCTAAAAATCCGCTATCAAAGACTTCTACACTGTTGCCTGGGACATTCTCTACTGTATGATTTGGACTTGTCCATGTCCAAATAACTGTGTCACCAACATCAATAGTTAAGTCCACGTTTTGACCAATTCCTGCAAACCAATCTAAGTTGTGAGTGGTCTGTGAGTTCATTTTTGATACTCCTAAAAGTATTGTAATCGTGATAAGTAATTTTGTTTTCATTTTCAAATAATTTTTAATTAATAATATAGCATTGATCTAATTTTATTTCATCCAATAGATTGTCGTAACCAATAAAACGGCCTTTTAATGTTACCTTTTGGTTTGGTTTTAAAACATTAGTTGTTTTGGTAAGCTGACAAAACACTTTATCATTTACAGTAATCTGATTTGAACTTAATTCTGTAATAATGCCAGATATGACTATCGTTTTGTTTAAATATTTTGTTTCAGCATCAGAAGAATTGATTTCAAATTCATTAGTAATATCCTTAGCTGTTATTGTAAATGCTGCAGTTTCGCTCTCAATATCTCTATGATCTTGATAGATATAATGGTAACTTAAAAAAGCTACAATTACTAGTATTACTATTATTGCAATCCATTTTCGCATGAACTTTGTTTTTTAGGTAGGCTTTGCTTTAATCTGCTTCAACACTAAATGTCGAAGCAGATTTCAGCTATCAATAAAATGCGAATTGGGACAACGGTTACCACTTTATAAGTGGAAATTTTTCTTTTTCAACTATGTTTTTAATTTTTTTGAAACACTAGAGTGTCTGTTCCTCCATTTCCACCACTAATATCGATAAGGCTAATAGTGGTTGTGCTGTAGCTAACAATGTCCCAATCATCATTTAAGTCTTCAAAATCATCTGTATCAGGCACTGGAAAAGATAAATTAAAATCTATGTCATCGTCGCTGCTACTATCATCACTGCTATTACTACTGTCAGATACAGACCAAGTACCATTATATGTTGTGGTTCCATTGGTTGCTGTTACTGTTCCGTTGGCTGCAAAAGTAAACACATAACCATTAAAGTCATTGGTTTCATCTTGGCCAGAATCAACATAACTAGATATTATCCATGTGCCAGATTCTGCAGTATTTTCTATTTCTATGATTTCCTGACTGTTATCGTTTGATGAACCATCATCATCTGAAGAACATGTTGATGACATTAAAGAAAAGCTCAACATGATTAAAAAGCTGTAAAAAATTCTGTTTTTCATAATACTATTTTAATTAAAGATTTAAGGTTTATATTAATTGCAATTATCGTTCTCGTATCTAAGTCTATCATCATCTCCAACACGTAAGTCTACTTTTGTTTCACCTGAATACTGTTCAATTTCATGTAAATACCAATTATTATTACAGTATGGTAAAGCAGGAACATCGATAACAACCATAATATTGTTGCCTGAACCTGAAGCAGTCCAAGTGCCATAAACGGTTGTCGTATCCCACGAAACTGATAGCGTTCCGTCAGTAAAGAAGTTAAACAAATAATCTTCATAGACATCGTCATAGTCATTTCCGTAACGTTCAAGCTTATCTACATACCAATCTGAACAGCCAGTTAAAATAGCCTCCAATTGGCTGGTGTCACAGTTATTGCAATCGTCATCATTATAATCGTAGTCATCATCTTCATCGCAATAGTCATCATATAGTTCTATAGTGTCTTGAAGTTCTGTTAAATTATTTATTGTTATTTGTGTACCATCTAACAAAACAACTGTAATTGGAAAATTTAGACTCACAATATCACTATCATCAAAGGCTTCAATAAACTCATGTAGCTGATAATCGCTATTAAAAGTTATTGTTGTAATCAGTTCATTATCGGAATTATAAATTGAAGCAGATATTGGGTATATAAAATCTAAGCATTCTATATCGTCATCATATTCGTTTTCACCATTACAATTATTAGAATAGCTGTAAAGTTCAGTATAATTATTAATGACAATTTCTGTGAAATCACTCAGGATAATGGTTATTGGAAAAGTAATCTCCAAAGTATCATTATCATCGTCAAATTCGTCAAAAATGTCTTCAATATCATCATAATCATCTTCAGAATTTACAGTAATTTCTGTGCCATTTACAATAACAGTAACAGGTAATTGTATGTTAAAACAATTGGCATTGTCAATAATATTATCGTTAGATCCATCGTTTAATGTGGTTTGAGCCATTAATGAAGCAACAACAGAATTTGGCACTAAAGTCTCTTCAGGTGGAGCTTGTATAAATTCCATTTCCTCTGTTCTACATGAGGTGAATAAAACTATAAGTGCAAAACTGA
>JAUIGO010000110.1 GCA_030429955.1 Bacteroidia bacterium | reverse complement strand
AACCAATTTATAGACCTCATGCGCAAGAAGATGTGCCAAGTGAACCGGTTTTTAGAAGTGAGAAAGCCAAAGCCTTGGCAAAACAAGCCATAGAATTACGTTACAAGTTGTTGCCTTATAATTACAACCTCATGTTTGAAAACAACCAAACAGGAGCACCATTAATGCGACCATTGTTTTTTGAAGAAGCCGCTAATTCACAGCTTTATAATTATTCAAAAACGTATTTATGGGGAGACAATATTCTAGTTGCGCCAATTCTTGAGGCTGGACAAAAAACGACATCGGTTTATTTTCCAAAAACATCTAATTGGTTTGATTTTTATTCCGATGAATTATACAAAGGAGGTCATTCAATTAATTACGAAATAAAAGAGAATAGTATACCAACATTTGTGAGAGGTGGAAGTTTTATTCCTATGGCAAAACCAATGCAATCAACAAAAACCTACAATGGTTCGGTATTAGAGCTTCATTATTATTTTGATAAAGAAGTAGGAAATAGTGATTATCAAATGTATAATGACAATGGTTCAACTGTTAACGCTTTTGAAAATGGAAACTACGAAATTCTCGAATTCAAATCTGAAAGCAATCAGCGTTATTTAGAATTTGAGTTTAATGCAGAAATAGGTAAGCATTTTTCAAGTGAAACAAAACAAATTGAGCTTGTTATTCATAACATTTCTAAAACACCAAAACAAATAAAAGTTGATAGTAAACAACAAGAAATAACACATAATACAGAAACAAAAACAGTGCGTATTCCGGTAACTTGGAGCACTAAAAACAGTAAAACAATTAGACTAAAATTAAACCAATAAACATGAAAAAATTAATAGCCCTTTTAATGACGATTTCCGTTTTTACAGCTTGTAAGAATGATAAAAAAGCAGAGCAACCTGCGGAAGAAAAGCAGGTAGAAGCATTTCCTAATTTTAATGCTGATGTAGAAGAGCAAGCCGTGATTTATGAGGCAAATATTCGTCAGTATTCACCAGAAGGTACTTTTGACGCGTTCACTAAAGATATTCCTGTGTTAAAGGATTTAGGTGTTAAGGTTATTTGGGTTATGCCAATTAATAGAATTTCTGAAGTAAAACGTAAAGCTACAGACGGACAATTTACTAGCGATATTGAAGACGAAAATGAACGTAAAAAATATTTAGGTAGTTACTATTCAGTGTCAGATTATCGTTCTATAAACCCAGAATTTGGAACGTTAGAAGACTTTCAAGAGTTAGTTGATACAGCTCACGAAAACGGAATCTATGTTATTGTTGATTGGGTACCTAACCACACAGGTTGGGACCATCCTTGGATTGCTGAACACCCAGAATATTTCACACAAAACGACAAAGGTGAAATTATTGATCCTATCAACCCAGATACAGGAGAATCTTGGGGATGGACAGATGTTGCTGATTTAAATTATGACAACCAAGATATGCGTAATGCAATGATTGCTGATATGAAATATTGGGTTGAAGATGTAAATATTGATGGTTACAGAATGGACGTTGCACACAAGGTACCAGTTGATTTCTTTAAGCGTGCTATTGATACTTTAAAAACGGTAAAGCCAGTATTTATGTTAGCTGAAGCAGAACAACCAGATTTATTGCAAAACGGTTTTGATATGCATTACGGTTGGGAAGCACATCATATTTTTAACGACATAGCTAAAGGTCATAAAACGGTAAAAGCACTAGATGACTATATGGTAAAAATAGATTCTACCTTACAAGACGATGATATTAACATGTACTTTGTTACAAACCATGATGAAAACTCTTGGGCTGGAACTTTAAAAGAGCGTATGCCAGAAAATAAAGAAATATTTACAGCATTAAGCTACACAATTCCTGGTATGCCATTAATTTATTCTGGTCAAGAATACGACATGGATCATCGTTTGAAATTCTTTGAAAAAGATTCTATTCCAAAGACAAAAGGAAACTACTTTGAGCTACTAAAAAAGTTAGGAACACTTAAAAACGGCAATAAAGCATTAAACGGAGGAAAACAAGCAGCAGCTTACCAAAGATTAAATGCTGATAATGAAAATGTATTAGTTTTTAAACGTGAAAAAGCAGGAGATGAAGTTGTCTTTATTGGTAACTTTACAAAAGAGCCACAAACTATTACACCTGAAGTATCTGGAGATTTTACAGATTACTTATCTAATCAAGCTGTAAAATTAGAAGCAAGTGAGATGACGCTTCAACCGTGGGAGTACAAAATTTTAGTAAAATAAGAATGAAAAAAATCATTGCAATTCTTGTTGTTGCTTTACTGTTTTCAAGCTGTAGTAGTAACAATGAATCAAAAAAATATCAAGCAACGTCACCAAACGGAACCATCGTTGTAGATTTCAATTTGAATGCTAAAGGAAAGCCTTTTTATTCAGTTGTTTTCAATAATAAGAAGGTTGTGGATAGCTCGTATTTAGGGTTTGAGTTTACAAATGCTAAAGCTTTAAAGGATAATTTCAATATTGTAAAT
>JAUIGO010000109.1 GCA_030429955.1 Bacteroidia bacterium | reverse complement strand
AAAGAACTAGAAGGTAAAATCTGGTCAAAAAGTATTGCTAATGAAGACTTGGAAATGTACCAATCTAATCTCAATGTTATCAGTCAACAACTAATAGAACGTCAACTTCAAATTACAGTAGTTGCACCTTCACAACCTGAAGGGTTTTCAGCAGTTGATCCAATTCTAGAGCACGTTTACTTTAATGTGCTTTCTCAAAACAGTTAATTATGAATGCTATACTTCAATTTCAATTAAAGCATAGCGGAAATCGTTATGTCTTAGGGTTAACAAGCGTTTTATTACTGGTTATAGGATGGTTTTGTGGTTATAAATTTAACCTAACTGCTGGTGAAGGTATTTATCTTAATTCACCATACACCATTGGTTTTATGATGGCTTTGTTGAGTCTGTCCATGATATTTTTGGCTATTTTATTTGCCTTAGAGATTCTGTTTAAGGAATGGGATACGAAATTTGATATCATGTTATTCTCATATCCTGTTTCCCTTAAAACCTATTTAATAGGGAAGTTTTCAGGATTTACCTTAAAAACATTTGTAAGCTTTTCAATCTTAATTATTGGTTTCGTTATTGGTCAGAACATACGAACAGGAAGCGAAATGCAGTTAGGATTTAGTCTTTGGTCGTATCTCTATCCCTTTTTAATTTTCGGAGTTTTAAACTGCCTTTTTGTTTGTAGCGTCTTATTTATGATTGCTTACACAACACGTAAGAAGTTATTAGTGGTCATTGGAGGGTTATTATTGTATGTGCTTTATATGGTGTTATTGGTGTTTTCTAATTCGCCATTTATGGCAGGAAGCATTCCTCAATCTATAGAAGTACAGCAATTATCATCATTGTTAGACCCTTTTGGAACATCTGCCTATTTCTTTGAAGCTAGAGATTTAAGTGTTTCTGAAAAAAATCAGTTCATTGTGCCATTAAAAGGCTTTTTGGCCATCAATCGTATCGTTTATGTGGTTTTGTCAATGTTGTTTTTGGTGATTTCTTATCGTTTTTATGTGTTTAATAAAGTGACAAGTAAAAAGAAATTGAAGCGTAAAAAACATAACGTTAAAGACGCAATAGTCAAATTAACAAACGTAAAAACGCCTGCTCTTAATTTTGGTTTTAAGTCAGAATTAAACTCGATTATTTCCTTTGCAAAGGTTGATTTAATTTATCTTTTTAAAAGCGTAACTATAGTTGCTGTTTCCATGCTATTGGTATTCTTCGTTGGTATGGAAATGTATTCAGATATTGATAAAGGCATACGTTTGCCAAATTATTATGCCAGTTCAGGACTTTTGGCGACTGCTATTTCTCAAAGTTTTCACTTGTTGGGTGCATTCGTTTTAGTGTATTTTATTAATGACATGTATTGGAGAAGTGGTTCAGCCAATTTTTACTTAATTGAAGACAGTGCATTTTTTTCAAAAGTAAAGCTGAAAGGCCACTTAATGTCACTGGCTGTATTGTTAGTGTTCTTAACTACACTGCTCATAGTATTAGCATTAGTGTTTCAAATCGGTTATGGATATACCCAAATGGATTGGTTGGCATATTTTGGAGTCATCATATTCAATACTATTCCGCTTTTCCTTTTTGGTACATTGTTACTTCTCATCAATAGTATAATCAAGAGTAAATATGTAGCCTTAGGTGTTTCAATCTTAGCGGTTGTAGTGTTTACAACACCATTAATAAAGATGTTGCTGCCTTATCCATTATTACATGTTTTTTCAGGATTTAATGGTGTGTTTAGTGACCTAAATGGTTATGGAGCATATCTGTCAGCTTTTATAAATAGAGCGCTTTTTGGAATTTGTTTTTTAGGGTTGTTGTGGATTTTTAATTCATATTTGAAATCAAAACAATGGTCTAAAATCAAATCATTTAGTGTCATTGTTTTCTTGGGATTGAGCGTTTTTACAGGTTTCAATTTTATGAAGGATTATGCACCAAAAAATGAAGACACTCAACTTGTAGAAGCTGTTAATTATGAAAAGAATTACCGTCATTATCAAGACATATCTCAGCCTACAATTACAGATGTAGATACAAAAATAGATTTGTACCCTTCTGAAAATGCTTATGAGATTCAAGGCAAGTATAGACTTCAAAATCTGTCAGATGAACCGATACATAAGATTCTATTAAATTTTCACGCTGATTTAAAATTAGAGAACGCAACACTTCAAATACAGAATGAAGAAATTTCAATCGATGAGCATGTGTCAGAAATCAAGCTTAATAAACCTTTATTGCCTAATGATACAGCGACTTTAGAATTTAAATTATCATACAAATGGTATGCTGTCAATGGACATCAATCGTTTAATGCTATCGTGACTAATGGTTCTTTTATGCGAATTAGTAATTATTATCCATCATTGGGTTACCAATCAGATAAAGAGATAGAAGATGAGCAAAAACGAGAAGCCTACGAACTTGGTAATCCAACAACTTTAAAGAAACTTGAAGCACCAGAAGTTTTTAAAAATGACTTTATCAATTTAGATATGATTGTGTCAACAGAAAACAATCAAACACCGATGGGAATAGGTAATGTAGTTAAAACTTGGACTGAAAACGATAGGTTAT
>JAUIGO010000006.1 GCA_030429955.1 Bacteroidia bacterium | reverse complement strand
TGTAGCCACTAATAAATCACCTTGTTTTACAGGTTTTAGTATGCTGTTATCTGCACCTTTACGCTTTAAACGCTTGCGACAAGTCTTGGTTAATAAAGGGTCGTCATCAAACAAAAAGGCATCTGCATTGTATTCTGTTTTACCTGCTTCTATAATGACAGAGTATATTTTTTAAGTCCTTTACGGCGTGGAAATGTAATAGGTCTGTACAGGCTTAGGTTTTGAAAGGCAATTATAGGATGATGATTAAAAGCAAAATGATAATAATGGCACCTGATGAAATATAAATGCCGTTACCAGAGGCTCTTACTGCCGATTTGATTTCACGTACCTCTACACGAAGTGCTTTTCGTTCTAATCGTGTTAATTCAGATTTGTCCATGGCTTTAATTTCATCCAAACGGTTAAGCAAGGGTACAATTTCGGCTGGAATTTCTGTTGGTGTTGGTTTTGCAGGCTTGTCCGAGGCATTCGCTACAGAAAACGATCCTAACGCTACCATAAGCATCAGGACATAAAGTTTTGTTTTTTTCATGGGTTCTTAGTTTTAAAAGTACCCTCTGAATTTACAGTTTTTAAATGTGATAGCCTATACTTTGGCGCATAAAAAAAGCCATCTGTAGAGATGGCCTTTGTTTTATGTGATGTTTTTGGTGATTAAGCCAAGCGTACTTTTACAGCGCTTAGCCCTTTTTCGCCTTTTTCTACATCAAATGTGATGTCGTCATTTTCTCTAATATCATCAATAAGATTTGTGGAATGCACAAAAACTTCTTCTTCTGAATCTTTAACGGTAATAAAACCAAATCCTTTGGCATTATTGAAAAACTTTACTTTACCTTCTTTCATGTTGTTTACTTTGTTTGTGTTTAATAATTTATGTATAAATGTTTTAATCATTTTATTTAGGTATTAATTAATAGCGCTTGGTATTATACCAGGCTTAGCTCTTGCTTCTGCCCTAATTGGCGAAGCATTTTGGTGTGGTCTTTAATGGCTTGATAAAACGATGGTTTTACGTGATATGGCATGCCATACTCTTGTGCTGTTTCTTTTACAATGCTTGTGAGTTCTTTATAGTGTACATGGCATACATCTGGCAGGACATGATGTTCTACCTGATAGTTAAGGCCACCTATACACCAAAACAACACTTTACTGTTTGGTGAAAAATTAGTGGTGGTGGCAAACTGATGTCCATACCAATTATCATTCATTTGCCCTTCTTGGTCTGGTAAGGGGAATTCATTGTCAGGCATAATGTGTGCTACTTGAAATACGATACTTACCAATAAGCCTGTTACAAAATGCATGCTTATAAAGGCCAATAAAATAAGCCACCATGAAAAAGGCAAAAAGATCATAGGCAATACAATGGCATAGGCATAGTAGAGCAACTTCCATGCAATCATGCTGGCTAAGGCTCTTTGGTATTCGCCTTTCTGATTTAAAAAGCCCATATCTTTATAACGTTTAAGGCGCACGAAGTCTTTGGAGGTAATCCATGATATGGTGGAAATACCATAAAAAAACCAGATGTAAATGTGCTGGAACTGATGTGCCCAATAGTGTTTGGCATGGGGTGAAAACCTTAGGAAAAAAGGTGCGTTCAAATCGTCGTCGGCATCGTCAATATTGGTATAGGTATGGTGCAACACATTGTGCTGTATTTTCCAAACGGTGGCATTAGCGCCAATAAGGTTAAAGGAATATCCTAATAAGGTGTTCAGTTGTTTGTTTTTGGAATATGAGCCATGTATGGCATCGTGCATAACGCCCATGCCTATACCTGCCATTCCGAATCCGCTCAGTATATATAGCGCAAACAGTAAGCCTACACTTGTAACGTTACCAGAGGCCAAGAACATTAAGGGTACAAAAAATAAGGTTAGCATGACTACGGTTTTGATGACCATTGAGCTATTGGCATTTCTACTTTTATTGTGGGTTTTAAAATAGGCGTTTACTCTGCTCCTTAAGGTTTTTGCAAAGTCGGCATTGATGTCTCTTGAAAATTTAGGCGTATCGATACTACTTGTTTTACTTGGTTGTTATGACTTTAAAAACCAAATGTAACGGAGGTATCAAAGCTTTGTTTTTGTTTCAGATGCTATCATCTGAGCTGCATTTTATTAAAAAATGGAGAGAGCAAAGAATTGATTAAGATGGTGAGAAATTAAAAAAAGAAAAGCTGTCTGTTTATTTAACGCTGCAAAGATAGGTTAAATTGTGCTGTTATAACAGAATTGGGTTAACTAATTGCTAATCATAAACGTAAAGTTTAAATCATATCAGATTAATTAGGAATCAACTATTGAAAAAATTAGTTTATTTTACGTGCTTCCATGCGGCTTTTTCCATCATTATAAATCAGCTGTTTTGGCATATCAGTAGTGAACAATACCTGTTTTTCTGGCACCTGACCTTTTATGATGAATTCGTTTTCAGATAAAGGAAGTAACTGATACATGAAATTGCCTTTACTTTTAAAATAGATGTTGTTCTCTATAAAGTCTACTTCAAAAACATTACCATTGCTGGCTTTGTAGATTCCTGTAAGATTAAGTATTATGGGTTCAGATAATGTTATACTAGAAATACGCTCTACAGAAAGAGTCTTTTCAAGGGTTTGCGTCAATCGGTCTGAAGATACTTTACCATTATTAAAGTAATCACTCAATGTTAGCAACTGCGTATCATTTGCCATTTCCTTTGGCGTCTGACCTTTTTGATGCAACTCTAGTATACGACGGCTCCAATCAATACTATGGGCTTTATAGTCCTGTAAGGCTGCCTTAGTGGTTGTTAAACTGCCATGGGCAGGAACAATGGTTGTTTGGGCATTGGAAAGTTTTAAAGTTTTTTCCATAAAGTTTAAATGACCTTTGCTTCCACCTCCATAATAAAAATGTGGAAAGGAATTGGTCATGAAGGTGTCACCCATAAAAACAGCATTATTTTTGGCAAAATGGATAAGGACATCATCAAAGGTATGCGCAGGAAGGTGATACAAGGTAATGGTTTCATCATCCATACTAATGCTGTAAGTATCTTTAAACGTTTGGTCGGTAAAGGTTTTAGTATAGATGGCATTATTTTGCGAAATGATGGTAGCACCTAGCTCAGCAAAAAAGGCATTGGCACCACTATGGTCTGCATGACTGTGTGTATTCAGCACATGTGTTATAGGAAGATTAGACAAGGTTTTTACTGCCTCCACCAATTGCTTATGACTTTCCGTATTAAAACCAAACATAGGGTCTATAAGTAAAATGCCTTTATTGCCAATAAACACGCCTACATTGGTGTTGTAGTTATTGGCTTTTAAAACATAAAGGTTATCATTTATTTTTTGTTGGGTAAAATTGGCAAACTCTCTTTGCTCTGGAGCTGCAGCTAAGTCTAATTTAGGCGTATATTTGTTTTGGTTGCAGGCACTAATGATAATTACGAAAGCGGCTTTTAAGGTCAATTTTATAAAATTCATAAAAAATTTAAAATTCTCGGTTAAAGTTTTGATATAAAAGATTCAACCCAAAAGTAAAAAGTTAGATAGCGAATCGGTCATCGTTAACGGGACTTTAACACCTAGTGGGATATTAGATGCTAAAATGACGGAATAAAAAAACATCCTACAACAATGCAGGATGCTTCCAAAATTTAAAAATAGTTGATTTATTTAATTTCTGAAGTACTTTCTTCAAGCACGATATCTCTTGTAGCCACTAATAAATCACCTTGTTTTACAGGTTTTAGTATGCTGTTATCTGCACCTTTACGCTTTAAACGCTTGCGACAAGTCTTGGTTAATAAAGGGTCTTCATCAAACAAAAAGGCATCTGCATTGTATTCTGTTTTACCTGCTTCTATAATGACAGAGTATATTTTTTTAAGTCCTTTACGGCGTGGAAATGTAATAGGGTCTGTAGCCGCTCCAGGCACAAAGGTATATAAGGTGTATTGACCATCGGCATTGGTTTTTACCCAACCTCTGTGGTGCATATAACGTCCGTTATCTTTTGTTTTAATTTGGTAATCGCCATTATCATCAGCTTGTTCAATAAACAAAATGACGTCTTTGGCAGGAGTTACACCATCACTTTGGTAAATGGTACCAGTGATTTTTAGTTTGTTGGCTTTGGTTTCAAAACCAGGAATGGTGTCTGTGTTGCTTAATTGTTGCTCTGCATAATCGTAAATAGGATTATCATTAACAGGCTCTTGCGCAGAAAGAGTAAGAAAAGAACCTGTAAATAAAGCAAAACATAAAATAGTAAGTAGATGTTTCATGGGACTATTTGTTTGTTAACCGATTCGAAATTAACTAACAAAGTCTGTTTAAACATGGAAATTCCATTAACGCTAAAAATTTACGATAAATGGTTTGAAGTTTATATAAACGGAAAAAAACATCGGTGAATCGATGAAAGACCTTCTTTTAATTGAAATGTTTCTCTTTTGGGAGTTTTTGTGTCTAGACCTACTTATTTTACCAAGGTTACTTTTACGGCATTCATGCCTTTAGCACCTTTTTCAAGTTCAAAGGTTACGTTGTCGTTTTCAGCAATGGTATCAATTAAACCACTAACGTGGCAAAAGTATTTTTCCTGGTTTACGGCATAAATGATAAAGCCAAAGCCTTTAGACGTGTCAAAAAAGGAGACTTTTCCTGTTCTGGTGAAATCGGCTTCTTCTTTGTCGCCTTCTAAGGTTTTAGGAATACTAACTTCAATGCTAGAGGCATCTACTTTGACTTTTCTTGAAGGGTCTGGAGGTGTGTCGGTTAAATTACCATTGTGGTCTACATAAGCAAATTGGATACCTTCATTTCCACCAGCTTCTTTTTCAAGCTTTCTGGCTTCCATTTTCTTTCTTTTATCCTCTCGCTTTTTCAAACGTTTTTTTTCCTTTTCACTCTTATTGTACGTTTGTTGCGATTTTGCCATGTGTTTATTTAAAAATGTGTTTAATGATTAGTAAGTTCTCAAAGATACCGTTTACAGCTATATTATGCAATAAAACTATGATATTTAAATATTTATGCTTAGTCTTTTAAATCAGTATTATAAAATGGGTCTGCTAACCTAATACACTGTCTTATTTGGTCATCCGTAAGTTTATAAAGCTGAGTAATAGGCAACTTGGTTTCATTAAAAGTGTTTATTAGTTGCTTGTTTTCCTTTATCCATTTGTCAAAAACATCTACAATCATCTGGTTTGCAATACCGTTGTTTGTTGTGCCAACACCATTGAGCATATTGGCAACTTCCAGTTTTGGTGATTCGCTAAAGGCAATTTGTGATAACCTGCCACGAAATTCAATAGTGGCTGCACCTAAGTTTCGGTAATCATCACCCAAAATAACCCGATCTAAGGAGTGTCGTCCTTCATGTGCAAACATGGTGGCATTGTCTCTTAAGGCATCATAGGCTTCAATAAATTTTAGTTGAAGTTCTGCATCTTTATAACCTTGACTAACCAAGTCATTGTACAAAGCATCCAAAGCATCCAATTCTAGTTTTTTGCCTAAAGCAGGAAGCATTGTGCTGACTTCTGAAGTCGCTGTTGATGTTAATAAATTATCTTGAATATTGAATTCAGCTTTTGAGCGTTTAATAGGATCTGTTATTAATTCCCAAGCACTAATGCCTAAATGCTTAAACATGGTTTTTATGCGAAGAAAACCATCAGGAATTGCAAAACCTCCTGCACCTCTATCTTCCCAAAACCAACTGGGATACCCATTGGAGACTATCATGTCCAACTCGGTAAAGGTAAAATCTGCTTGATGACCATATTGTTCTACAGTGCGTTCGCGCTCATTGACAATATGACCGTAGATCAAGCCCATGATATTTGAAGCACTAGTGCTCCCTAACATTAACACAGCTCCGAAGTCTTTACGAATGAGGCTTCTAAAATTTTGAAAGCTAAAGGTATCTGTTTTGGTTGTTGTTTCTAATTGTTCATACAGCACTTCACTTTTACTTACTAATGTTTCAACGTAATCATCAGAATTGATTTCTTCAGTAGTCGCTTGCCTATAGTAGGTATTGGTTAGTGTCTCAACCTCGTTTACATAATCAGCATAAATCACAATGTTTTGAATGTTGGATTGCTCTGTCAGATTAAAGGTTTTTGCTAAGGCATTGGCATAATTGTAAAACCGTGATTCTGCAAGAGCATGAATTAAAGAGGTTTGCTCAATTTGGTTTAAAGGACGTTTATTCCAGATGGGTAATACCTGTTCTAAGGTTTTAGCAGTTGTTTTTAAGTAAGAATAGGCACTTTCTACATTGGCAAATCTGTAATAAGACAACCAAGCTTTTAAGGAGGTCTCACCATCGTTTAACAATAAAGCTGAACCAAGCAATACATCAGCTGCATTGACATGTGTTGGGTTTTTGTCTAAAACATCTTGAAGTATTTGAACCGCTTCAGTGAGCAATGCTTTGTTGAAAGCAATATTTGAGTTGATTTGATGTAAAGCCTGATTTAAAATCACACGAGCATATTTATACTGCGCATAAGTTTTATCAGCTTCTGAAGCTGATAGGCTGATGGCTTTTTGAGCAGCGTCCATAGCTTTGGAAAAATGTTTAGCCTCTTCCTCTATTCTGGTTCGTTTCAACCAAGTTTCAGAAGCATAATTACCAATACTATCGGCTAACCGCAACTTATCTATAGCACCATCATAGTTGCTGTAAAACTTCCAATCTTGAATGGCTAAGGCACGTAAGGCCTTGCACTGATCTTCTTTTGAAGCCGAAGGGTTTGACGCTACTTTTTCAAAAAGTAATCGTGAGTTTTCCAATTGTAAAGAACCTTCCGCTTGAAATGCTGCTAATAAATCTGGATGCTCTTTAGCGTTTTGTGAATTTAAACCAATTGAAAACAGGACACTAAAAGTGATTGCTATGCCTTTGATGTGATTGTTGAACATGATTCTTGTGTTTTGAATGATGAATGCATACAAATATAACTAAATAATTAGTTTGAACTAAATATTTAGTTTTTGCAATTCATACAAGCACAAAAACAATAGTCTAAAACGCTATTCTTTAGCTTCTTGCTTAACTTTATTAAACTGCTGAATCAACTCTTGATAACGGTCTTTTTCTTCTTGACCAGGCAGCTTATCTGCGCCATCAAGTATATTCAATAGATATGAAATTTGAGATACCAACATTTGCTGTGGATAAGCACCTTCGTCATTCTTTAATTGACTTAAAAGAGCATTGACTTTTTCTAGTCTATCTGCTTTAGCTTTCTTATCTTTTAAGGACTTAGCCTCCTTTTCCAAATCATCTTGCAGCCTTCTTGCATCAGACAATAAATCGGTTACCTTGTTGAGCATTTCAATTTGGGTTTCAATATCGGCTTTGGTAATTCCTTCAGCTTCAACTCTTGGATCCATAACAATTTCAAAGCTTTGCTCCACCGACTGCTCACCTACGGTTAATCTAGCAGTATAGGTTCCTGGAGCAGCCATAGGCCCATTTTTATAACTTCTTTTCTTGTCTTTGTGCCAAGGCCCTTTCTGGCTTAAATCCCATTCAAAACGATTTAATCCTGGTTTCTCATTGAGTTTATTATCCACATAACGAAGAATTTGGCTAAGTTGCATGTCCTCTACTTCTTTGACTGTGGATTTCAGCTGTGTACTATCGCTTAAAATCGTTGAAACGATTTCATTATTTGCATTTAAAATTTCCAATTGAATGCCTCCTTTATGGTTTTCGGGAATAAAATAATCAATAATAACGCTAGTTCTTGGATAATTTGGGAACGCACGACTACTTACGTTTGGGTAGCGATAACGAATGGTGTTGTCAGGCTTAAACAAATGCGCTGTGTCCTTTAAATTGTTGATTTGCTGCTGTCTTAAAGAGGTGATATTGTCTAAAATCCAGAAGCCTCGTCCCATGGTACTAATCACCAAGTCACCTCTAAAGATTTTTAGGTCTGTAATTGGTGTTACAGGTAAGTTTTGTTGAAACTTATTCCATGTTTTTCCATCGTTAAACGAGACGAACATACCAAACTCAGTACCAGTATAAAGCAAGCCTTCGCGAACAGGATCTTCACGTAATACACGCGCTGTGAAGTCTGAAGGAATTCCATTGGTTGACGTTGTGAGGAGTTCCCAACTCTCTCCAAAATTGGTTGTTTTATAAATGTAAGGTTTATCGTCACCCAATAAATGTCTATCGACAGCTATATAGGCTTTACCTTGACTGAAGTGAGATGGTTCAACAGATTCTACCCTTCCTCCTTTAGGTAAATTCTTAGGTGTTACGTTTTTCCATGTTTTACCTCCATCATTGGTTACAGAAACCACACCATCGTTGGAGCCTGTCCAGATTAAGCCTTCTACGAGTTCTGATTCTCTAATAGAATATAAGGTACTGTAATATTCTTCACCTGTAATATCACGAGTAATAGGACTTCCTGAGATGACTTGTTTATCTGCTTCAAAAGCCGTTAGGTCTGGCGAAATGGTTTCCCAAACCAAACCATCAGTAACGGTTTTGTGCAAATACTGAGAACCATGATACACTACGTTTGGATTGTGAGGAGATACGTGAACAGGAGCCACACGTTGAAAACGGTATTTTAAATCTTTGGGATTGTGTCCATAGATATTAGAAGCACCAACAGAATATTCTCTCTCGGTTCCTGTAAGCTTATTAAATACGCTAAAACGTCCTTTACAATTCGCATAAACAATATTGTGATTGCCTGGTTTTGGCACTGCAGGCCCTGTTTCACAACCACCAGAATTGATAATCCAACCAGTTCCAGGATTTTGAATGGCACTTGGTGGATAACTTGGTACAGCAATGGTTGAGGAGTTGTCCTGTTGTCCTGCATACAACCAATAAGGATATTGGTCATCTACTTCAACGGTATATAATTCTGCAGTTGGTTGGTTGAATTGAGTAGACCATGTTTTTCCGCCATTATGCGTTACGTTGGCACCTCCATCATTGGCTTGAATTAATAAATCTGGATTGTTTGGATTGATCCAGATATCGTGATTATCGCCATGAGGCACACTCATACGTTCCCACTTCTTTCCTCCATCAATAGACTTTAATAAGGGATTCGCATTGGAATAAATGATATCAGGATTGGTTGGATCGAGTTCAATATTGGTGTAATAAAAGGGTCTGTTTACCAAACCAATATTACTAGACACTTGTTTGAATGATTTTCCTTGATCTACAGATTTGTACAAACCACCTTCTTTCCCAGGAGCTTCAATCACAGCATATAAAATACTGGAATTTACTGCTGATACTGCTAAATCAATTTTACCAATTAATCCTTTAGGCAAGCCTTTTTCAAGCTTTATCCAATCTTTACCACCATTGATCGATTTATATATACCACCTTCATTGTTTTCACCACCTGAAATGATAGTCCATGGCTTACGTTCGCCTCGCCAAGCAGCAGCATAGACAATATTTGGGTTGCCAGGAAGTAATTCTAAATCGGCAAAGCCAACTTTATCTGATACAAATAATACTTTTTCCCAGTTTAAACCTCCATCAGTGGTTTTGTAAATCCCTCTTTCATTATTCGGTTTGAAGGCATTTCCAATGGCTGCCACCCAAACGATATTGTTGTTTGTTGGGTCAATCTCAACAGCACCAATTTGTCCAACATCTTTTAAACCGATGTGCTCCCAGGTTTTTCCAGCATCAATAGATTTGTACATGCCTTTACCACTAATCACATTACTACGTAATCCGTCAGAACCTGTACCAACGTACACAATATTAGGATCGTTAACAGCTACTTCAATAGCACCAATGGAAGGTGTTGCAAAAAAGCCGTCGGAGACATTGTTCCATGTCGTTCCGTAATCTTCAGACTTCCAGACACCACCACCTGAGGCGCCAAGGTAAAACGTTCCGGGTAACATTGGTGTTCCTGTAACTGTTGTTACACGTCCTCCACGTTCTGGGCCAACGGTTCGGTATTGCAATGCTTTAAAATCTTGAGCGATTAATGTACTTGTAATAAATAAGGAAAGTAGTAATTGGATAGAATGTAATTGAGTCTTCATTGAAAAAATTGGTTGGTTAGAATTCAAAGTTAAATAAAAATAGCACTAAAGTGCATGTTAAAATTTTAGAAATATTACATTGATTTAAATTCATTTTTTTTAAATGATTATATAAATTATTTCTTTAATAAATATTTAAGACTATTTCTTTTTGTTGTTTATCAATTGTTTGTACATTTGTTAACCAAATGGTTAAACTATATAGTTAAAATGTCAAAAACAAAAGACGAAAACACTGAAGAACAAATACTTAGCGCAGCAAAAAATGTTTTTCAAACCAAAGGTATGGATGGTGCGCGCATGCAAGAAATAGCAGATAAAGCTGGTATTAACAAGGCCATGCTACATTATTATTATAGAAGTAAGCAATTGCTGTTTGAAGCCGTTTTTAAGAATGCCTTCTCTTTATTAGCACCTCAATTAAATGCCATATTAAATGACGACTCTTCTATTGAAGATAAGATAAAAAATTTCACTTCTAATTATATATCATTTATCATTAAGCATCCATATTTACCAAACTTTATTATTCAAGAGCTGAATAGAAATCAAGATTTTATTCTAAAGATTAAGGACAATAAAGCATTTCCAAATCTTAAAAAATTTAAAAAACAAGTTGAAGAGGAAGTGAACAAAGGCATCATAAAACCTATTAGTGCCGAACAACTATTCATCAATATTTTGGCACTTAATATTTTCCCATTTGTAGCTAAACCTTTAGTAATGGCATTTGCCAATGTCAACGATAAAGCCTACAAACAACTTATGGAAGACCGCAAAACCGAAGTCGCCAATTTTATTATAAATTCTATAAAGAACACATAAAATGAAACGCTTAATACTCATTTTTATAAGCATAGCAACATTTTCAAGTTATGCGCAACAACGTGTCTCATTACAAGAGTGCTATAGTTTGGTCACTCAAAACTACCCTTTAGCTAAGCAGACACAACTCCTTGAAACACAACATCAACTGGATGCTGAAGCTATTGCTACTGCAAAATTGCCACAGTTAAATCTAGATGCACAAGCAACCTACCAATCTGATGTGATTGAAGTGCCTATTCCAAATTCCAATATAGAGCCTTTAAATAAAGACCAATATCGCGCTACATTATCGGCAAACCAATTGATTTATAATGGAGGTCTAACAGATGCGTCTTTAAAAGTAAAATCAGCACAACTAAAAACCAAACAAAAACAGATTGAAGTTAGCTTATATCAACTAAAACAACAAATCAACCAACTGTATTTTTCTATTTTAGTGGCTCAAGAATCCGAGTTGTTATTAAAAGCCAAACAAGCACAATTGGAAGCTAAGCTTAAAGAGGTGGTTTCTGGCATTAAATACGGCATTATTTTACCGTCTTCAGATAAAGTTTTGGAAGCCGAATTATTAAAAATTAGCCAACAGTTTCAAGAGTTAGAAAGTAATAAGGCGGCACTTATAGGAACACTTTCAAGTTTAATCAAAAAGCCATTAGACGCTTCCACCCTATTTCAAAATCCACTTATTGATACTCAGTTGCAGAATGACTTAAACAGACCTGAATTGGAATTGTTTCAACTTAAAAAAGAGGAGATAGCACAATCAGAAACCTTAATCTCAAAACAAAATGCACCTAAGCTACTCGGTTTTGCAACAGGTGGTTATGGCAATCCTGGATTGAATATGCTAGATAATTCCTTTCAAGCTTTTTATACGGTTGGTGTTAAATTAAACTGGAATGTTTTTGACTGGAATTCTAAAAACAAGCAACGCAAATCATTAGCCATTAATAAAGATATTATAGATACCGAAACCGAAGCGTTTAAGCTCAATACCAGCATTGAACTCAACAAACAGCAAAAAGAAATAGAGAAAATAGAAGGTATTATAGCATCAGATGAAGCGATCATTAATCTCAGAAAAGAAGTGTTACAAACCGCAGATTCGCAACTTAAAAATGGTGTGATTACATCTTCGGCTTACATCACAGAATTGACCAATTTGTACGAAGACGAAAGCATCTTGGTAAGGCATAAAATCCAGTTACAACTCGCAAAAGCAAATTATAATATCATTAAAGGACAATAACTATTTAGAAATGAAAAAATACAACTATATATTAGGATTAAGCTTTTTAGCTGCAACATTATATTCCTGCGGAAATGGTGATGATAAAGCAGATGGTTATGGAAATTTTGAAGCGACAGAAATAACAATTTCGGCTGAAAATAACGGAAAGTTAATTCAGTTTAATGTTAATGAAGGTGATGTTATTGAAAAAGACCAATTTATAGGTTATATAGATACCATTCCGTTGGCATTAAAACGTGAGCAATTACAGGTATCTAAAGCTGTGATTAGCTCTAAATCTAAAGGTGTTTTGTCGCAGATATCTGTATTAAATGCTAAATTAAAAACAGCCAATACCAACAAAACCAGAGTTGAAAACTTAATAAAAGACAATGCTGGCACACAGAAACAATTGGATGATATTGAAGGTGAAATAGATGTGATTAAAAATCAGATTAGAAGCGTGGAAATACAAAACGCTCCTGTGGTTAATGAATTAAAAAGTATTGACGTTCAACTAAAGCAAATTGATGACCAAATTCAGAAAAGTAAAATCATAAATCCTATAAATGGAACGGTTTTAACCAAATATGCCGAACCTAACGAAATTACTGCTTTTGGAAAACCTTTGTACAAAATAGCCAATTTAAATACCATGCAATTGCGTGTGTATGTAAGTGAAACCCAATTGGCGAATATAAAAATTGGTCAAGAGGTCTCTGTAAAGATTGATGATGCAGACACTATGAAATCTTATAAAGGGATGATTAGTTGGATTGCATCAGAAGCCGAATTCACGCCAAAAATTATTCAAACAAAAGAAGAACGTGTCGCCTTAGTTTATGCAGTAAAAATAGATGTTGCCAATGATGGAAGTCTAAAAATTGGCATGCCAGCAGAACTTTGGATAAACCTTTAATTTATATCATTATGAAAAATTCAATAACCCTTATCATTTTAATATCAGCGTTATTTATAAGCTGTAAAAACTCTGAAAAACAAGAAGAAATAATTCCTTCAAAAGAAGTTTTACAAGAACAAACCGATCTTTTAAGTACCCAATGGATGAACGACATACATTTAAATAATGGTTCAAAATGGAAAGCTAACATTGAAACTACCGAAGGTGTAGAAAAAATGCAAGAGTTACTAAAAAAACAATCAACAACCTCAATTGACGATTATCATCAATTAGCAAACCAATTAAATGAAGTTAAAAACAAAGTAGTAACTGAGTGTACTATGAAAGGTGCTTCACATGATAATCTGCACATTTGGTTGTATCCTTTAATAGAAAAAGTTTCCGCATTATCAAAAACCAACGACATTGGTGAAGCTTCAAAAATAAAACAGAGTATCATTGACAATGTAAATGCTTACAAAACATATTTTCAATAACACATTAAAAATCAATTAAAATGGACAAACATAGTTACAATGTAAATATTAGTTGGATACAAGACCGAAAAGGCATGATGTGTTCACCAGAGCTTCAGAACAAACAAGTCAATGAAGCTAATTGCATAGAAGTTGCAACACCACCAGAGTTTGACAAAGGAATTCCTAACATTTGGACTCCAGAACATCTATTTACTGCTGCAGTAAGTAGCTGTTTAATGACTACATTTTTAGCAATTGCTGAATATTCAAAGTTAGATTTCATCAATTTTAAATGCGGCTCAAAAGGCATTTTAGAGAAAGTTGATGGCAAATTTGTAATTACCGAAGTACTGTTGTTTCCTGAAGTAGTTATTGCTGACGCATCTAAAACAGAACGTGCTGAACGCATTTTAGAAAAATCTGAAAAAGCCTGTTTAATCTCAAATTCCATTAATTCAAAAGTGAGTATGGAAGCAAAAGTTATTGTTCAAAGTTAAGGTTTAGTGAGTATTTCTGTAAAACATATTAGTAAATCCTACAAAAGTGTAAATGCCTTACAAGACATCTCTTTTGAAGTAAAAAAAGGCGAGCTTTATGGCCTCATAGGTCCTGATGGTGCTGGTAAAACAACACTATTCAGGATTTTAACCACACTTTTATTTGCAGATGAAGGTACAGCAACCGTTGCTGGTTTTGATGTGGTTGCAGATTACAAAAGTATTAGAAACAGTGTTGGTTATATGCCTGGTAAATTTTCGCTCTACCAAGATTTAACCGTTGAAGAAAATCTGGATTTTTTTGCAACAATTTTTGGAACAACCGTTGAAGAAAACTACGATTTAATCAAAGATATCTATGTGCAAATAGAACCGTTTAAAAACCGTCGTGCAGGTAAACTATCTGGTGGAATGAAACAAAAATTGGCCTTGAGTTGTGCCTTGATTCATAAACCAAAAGTGCTGTTTTTAGATGAGCCTACCACAGGCGTTGATCCCGTGTCACGAAAGGAATTTTGGGAAATGCTAAAACGCTTGCAACAAAAAGGCATTACCATTTTGGTATCCACACCTTATATGGACGAAGCGGCTTTATGCGATAGAATTGCACTGATTCAAGATGGAAAAATTTTAGAAATAGACACGCCTGAAGCGATTGTAAAACATTATCCGAAACCAATTTATAACGTTCGTGCTAATAATATGTATCAGCTCATCAATAGCTTAAATGCCTATGAACACAACCATAGCGTGTATCCTTTTGGCGAGTTTGTGCATTATACAGATAATAGAACAGACTTTAATCCAGACCATTTAAAAGCATACTTAGAAAGCAAAAACTTATCAAACATACACATTGAAAAAACAATAGCCACTATTGAAGACACCTTTATGGAATTGGCAAAATAATGAACAACAACAAGGTCATACAAGTAGAAGGATTAACCAAAATGTTTGGTGATTTTACAGCAGTAAACGCCATAACATTTGACGTTGAAAAAGGTGAAATCTTCGGATTTTTAGGAGCCAATGGTGCAGGAAAAACCACAGCTATGAAAATGCTTATTGGCATTTCAAACCCTACTTCTGGCAATGCCAATGTCGCTGGTTTTGATGTGTTTACCAATGCAGAAGACATTAAGAAGAATATTGGCTATATGAGTCAGAAATTCGCCTTGTATGACGATTTAACGGTTAGGGAAAACATTACGTTTTTTGGAGGTATTTATGGTTTATCCAGAAAACGCATTAAAGAAAAATCGGATGCTTTGATTGAAGAATTAGGCTTACAAAATGTTGCTAATAAATTGGTTGGTGCTTTACCATTGGGTTGGAAACAAAAACTATCCTTTTCGGTGTCCTTGATTCATGATCCTAAAATTGTGTTTTTAGACGAGCCAACAGGAGGCGTCGACCCTATTACCAGACGTCAATTTTGGGAGCTGATTTACAAAGCAGCCAATCAAGGTACTACTGTTTTTGTAACCACGCATTATATGGACGAAGCGGAATACTGCGATCGTGTATCTATTATGGTCAACGGAAAAATAGAAGCTTTAGATACACCCAAAAAACTGAAAGAACAGTTTAAGGCTGAAAATATGAACGATGTGTTTTTAAAACTGGCAAGAGGATGAAACGTTTTATAGGCTTCATAAAAAAAGAATTCTACCATATTTTTAGAGATAGACGCTCGTTGTTTATTCTCTTTGGGATGCCAATTGCTCAAATTTTACTATTTGGTTTCGCTATTACCAATGAAATCAATAATGTAGATATTGCCATTTTAGACCATTCTAAAGATGCCACCACAAAAGAAATCATCAATAAAATTTCAGCTTCAAAATATTTCAGTATCAAACAAATCATTGAAAAAGAAGCCGATATCGAATCGGTGTTTCAAAAAGGTCATGTAAAAGCCGTTTTAAACTTCGAGAAAGATTTCAGTAAAAATCTGATTAAAGACAATAAAGCAACGGTTCAAATCATAACCGATGCCACAGATCCGAATACCGCAAATACTATTAGTAATTACGTTAATGCCATTCTTCAACAGTATCAAAAAGATGTAAATAAAGACATCACCATAGTCTATCAAATCATTCCAGAAACACGTATGGTTTACAACCCGGAATTAAAAAGCGTGTATATGTTTGTTCCTGGAGTAATGACCATTATTTTAATGTTGGTTTCAGCGATGATGACTTCCATTTCTATTACCAGAGAAAAGGAATTAGGGACTATGGAAATACTTTTGGTGTCGCCATTAAAACCGTTTCAGGTCATTATCGGTAAAGTGTTTCCGTATATTTTCCTCTCCATTATCAACGCTGTTGTGATTGTGATGTTGAGCATTTTCATTTTTAAAATGCCTGTTGAAGGAAGCCTGTTTTTATTAGCATTGGAGAGTATTTTGTTTATCATTTCGGCATTAGCTTTAGGGATTTTAATTTCAACCATTTCAGCAACCCAACAAACCGCAATGATGATTTCTTTGATGGGATTAATGCTTCCTGTCATATTATTATCAGGATTTATTTTCCCTATTTCCAGTATGCCTTTACCATTGCAAGTGATTAGCAATATCATTCCTGCTAAATGGTTTATCATCATTATTAAAGGCATCATGCTAAAAGGCGTAGGCATACAATTTATATGGAAAGAAACGCTGATTTTATTAGGCATGACCGTGCTTTTTATTGCATTGAGTGTGAAGAAATATAAAATACGATTAGAGTGAAAACAGATAATAGAAAATAGATGAAAGAAAAAAGACCAAACATTACTTAAAGCGTCTTTATTCTCTGTTCTATTCTCTTTATTCTTTTAAAAACATGAAAACAATCTTATACATCATCCAAAAAGAGTTTAAGCAAATCTTTAGAAATAAAGGAATGCTTCCTATCATTTTTGTGTTACCACTACTCCAACTCGTCATTTTATCCAATGCTGCGACATTTGAAGTCAAGAATATCAAATTTGGGTATATCGATAACGACCATACATCAACATCAAGAGCATTGGTAGAACGATTTAATGCCTCAACGTATTTTAATGTTATAACTGATTTTCCTTCGGAAGCCTTAGCAAGTTCAGCCATGTTAAAAGGCGAAGTAGATGTTGTTTTAGAAATTCCACAGTATTTTGAACACGATTTACAAAACGAAAAGCACAATCGTTTAGGTGTGACTATTAATGCGATTGATGGAGCAGCTGCTGGTGTAATGAACGTTTATGTGTCACAAATTATTCAACGGTTTAATCAACATGTAAAAGTTGATTTACTGCAGCCTTCAGATCAACAAATACAAGTATCTAACATAGATACCATTCCATTGTTTTGGTACAACGAAACACTCAATTATAAAACCTTTATGGTTCCTGGTATACTAGTTCTATTGGTAACCATGATAACTTTGTTTTTGTCTGGAATGAATATTGTTAGGGAAAAGGAGATTGGTACGTTAGAGCAAATCAACGTGACACCCATCAAGAAAAGCCAGTTTATTATTGGAAAACTCTTTCCGTTTTGGGTTATTGGTATGGGTTTATTAACCATAGGTTTAATTATTGCCAAACTCATCTTTAATGTGCCTATGGTTGGAAGCTTGCCACTTATGTATGTGTACACATCCATTTATATTTTGGTGGTTTTAGGGATTGGTTTATTCATTTCAAATTTTACGGAAACACAACAGCAAGCCATGTTTATTGCTTGGTTTTTTACAGTGATTTTTATTTTAATGAGTGGTTTGTTCACACCTATTGAAAGTATGCCAAAATGGGCACAAATAATTACTGAATTCAATCCCATTAAATACTTTGTAGAAGTGATGCGTATGGTGATGCTTAAGGGTTCTGGCGTTACAGATATTCTTCCGCAGTTATTAAAAACCTTGCTGTATGCACTTATAATGAACGGATTGGCAGTTTGGAGTTATAAAAAAACGACTTAAAATTTGGCACATGAAAGCTGATAAAAAAATAAAACTATCTCGAGATGAATCTCTGTTTGTTCGAGGCCCTCTATCGCGTTTAAAAGAATTAAACTTTGCATTTAAAGTCTTTTACAATTTCATAAAAGCCTTCAGAAAAATGCATTTTATAGGACCTTGTGTAACCGTTTTTGGTTCAGCACGATTTACCAATGATTCTGAACATTATAAAAATGCAGAAAAAATTGGAGCTGCATTGGCAAAAACAGGATTTACGGTCATGACTGGTGGTGGTCCGGGAATTATGGAAGCTGCCAATAAAGGTGCCTTTGAAGCTGGAGGCCATTCTGTTGGTTGCAATATTATTCTACCTTTTGAGCAAAAACCAAATCCGTATTTACACAAATGGATTGATATTCCATACTTTTTTTTACGTAAAGTTATTTTGGTAAAATATTCCTATGCTTTTGTTGTCATGCCTGGAGGCATTGGGACTTTAGATGAACTGTTTGAAGCACTAACATTAATTCAAACCAAGGTTATTAAAGATTTTCCAGTGGTGATTTTTGATTCGGAATACCATAAAGAATTATGTGAGCATATTCAATTAATGGTCAAAAATGAAAGTATTAGTCAAGAAGATATGAAACTGCTATTTGTAACTGATTCTGTGGAAGATGTAATAAAACATATAGAAACGTATTCTATTAAAAAATTTGGACTAGTTAAAAAACAAGTCAAACCAAAGTGGTGGCTTGGAGAATCGTTTAATAAATCTATATCAAATGAAAGCTAAAAAAAATATCAACACTCTAAGCGCTATTATTTTAGCACTGTTTGCACTGCTAACTTTATATTTAAGTAGTTCTGTAATATTCGATTGGTTTGGCATCAGAGCCAAAGAAGGAAATTATGTTTTGTTTATAGTTTGGACAAATTTTATTTGTAGCGTTTTATATTTATTTGCAGTTTATGGGTTCATAAAAAGAGTAAAATGGACCTTTTGGGTTTTAATTATTGCTTTGGTAATCTTGCTAATTGCTTTTATTGCGTTGCAATTTCATATCAGTAATGGTGGAACTTATGAAGAAAAGACGATTGGTGCCATGGTTTTTAGAATGTTGGTCACCTTTATTTTTTCATTTCTAGCGTTTTATAATATTAACAAACAGCTTAAAAAACTCTAAATTAATGAAAACGAAAACTTACATACTGTTTTTGTTTTTATGGTCGGTGCATTTTACTTATTCGCAAAAAATTACTGATACAATACCGCAATTAGATTTATACAAAATAGCATTAATCAATCAAACCGATAGTTATATCACATTTCCAACTGATATTGGAAATATTGAACCCTTGATGTTTGAAGCGAATGTGAATCCTTCATTTATAGTAAGAGAGCGAAAAGATTCTAAGTTAATGGCTGTGTTAACTGCTCAAATTATCATTAGGATGTATAATGAAAAGTCTTTCCCTGTTCGTACGCCAAGCTATATTCCGCAGGTTACATTTTACTATGTCGCCAATAAAAAAGAAGCGCTTAACTGTTTGGTTTTATTTGGAAAATTAGCCCACCATTCCAATGGTCAAGATGGTAATTTTTATAATGATGAAAATGTAATCAACTTACAAACGGGGAATTTTGCCACTAATTTTATGGAGTTTGGATTTCTTAAAACAGCATATAGTAATCGATTAAAAGCTATTAAAACGATAAAAAGTTCCATTGAAATTCATCCTAA
Organism: Bacteroidia bacterium; assembly: GCA_030429955.1. Classification (GTDB taxonomy): domain Bacteria; phylum Bacteroidota; class Bacteroidia; order Flavobacteriales; family Flavobacteriaceae; genus CAJQLB01. The sequence goes on along the minus strand of JAUIGO010000006.1, from coordinate 70,326 downwards.
AAGTTGGATGTTACAAGAACTAAAAGGTAAGTACAGTGGATTGCGTTGGCACAATAGTTTTACATCGTATAAGTTTCCTTTAACCAATTCTAATAGCGAAAAAGCAAATTTTTCTTTAAAAGCGGAAACAACACTCATGCTAGATAATTATAAGGATTTAAACCTTTTTGATTTTGATAGATTTAACACAAGCCTTACCTTTTACTATCATCCGAAGTTTTTAGAAGATATAGGATTGTTTGTTCAGTTTTACCATGGGATGGATTATTACAATATTTATTTTGAACGTCAAATATCTGTTATTCGATTTGGTCTTATGACTGAAATTCTAAGATTTTAATACCCTAAAATAATATGGAAAAGCAAATTTATATCAATAAGAGTAATGGCGAGACGGAACTTTTTTCATTTGAGAAATTAAAACGCTCCCTTAAATCTTCAGGAGCCAACAAAGATGTGATTGAAGCGATTATCCTTGGCATTCAACCCGATATTTATGATGGTATGTCATCTAATGAAATCTATAAAAAAGCATTTGCCTTATTAAAAAAACACAATAAGATTTGTGCTTCGCGCTATAGTTTAAAACGAGCTCTTTTTGATTTAGGACCTACAGGTTATCCTTTTGAAAGGTTGATTGCAGCCTTATTAAGAGAAAAAGGATATAAAACCCAAGTAAGCACTATACTAGAAGGTACATGTGTAACACATGAAATTGATGTGCTGGCAGAAAAAGATGGAAATGCTTATGCTATAGAATGTAAGTTTCATTCGGATGCTAAAGCAGCAAGCAATGTGAAAGTCCCTTTGTATATAAATTCGAGATTTTTAGACATTCAACGACAATGGAATACCAATTCCAACAACAACACACATTTAAAACAAGGTTGGCTGGTTACCAATACGAGATTTACTCAAGATGCTCTAAACTATGGGAAATGTATTGGCCTAACCCTGTTAAGTTGGGATTACCCTAAAAATAACGGATTAAAAGCTAATATTGATTCTATGGCATTATATCCTGTTACCACTTTAACAACTCTTACTAAAAAAGAAAAGCACCAACTTATAGATAACGATGTTGTTTTGGTTAAAGAGCTAATTAAAGCGACTAATACAATGAAAAATATTGGATTATCAGATATAAGAATTCAACGTGCTTTAGAGGAAGTGAAAAATTTGTGCCATATTTAATTAAATCACTTTTTCTCTCTTATCAATACAAATTCCTATTATGGTAAATAAATTTCAGGTAATCCAGCTTGCTTCAACAACACATTATAATCTTTAACATCTTTGTTTTTAATGGATTGCAGATCGTTGTTGTGACCATTCCAAATAGCAAGATAATCTTTCGCCACATCTCTAGTCCCTTGCGTTACTGGCAGGTTCCCTTCGTCTATAGAGCCAATAAAATCCTTGAATTTTATGAGTAAACGTGCTTCAAACTGATAGTTGTGTTGCTGAGTTCTAAGTTCTTTTTGCAATATTCTAGAAATCCATTCATCTATCTTACTGTTTAAGGCATTGCCTTGAGTAATAACTTTGTCGTCTTTGGCTACTTTAAGTATAAAATCAAGTTGTTCTTTGACCTGACGTAAATCTCTAACTCCTTTTGACATTTCGGTTGCGCCTTTAAAAACAGATTCAGAAATCTGATATCTTTCCTTATAAGCTTCGGCAACATTAGGAATACTATTTAATAAACGTGGATCAATACTGATTACAAAATCTTGGGTTTGTTCAAAACTTCCTATTTTAAGTTTCACCTTATAGTTTCCAGGAGTTGCATCGTAAGCACTTAAATTTCGGCTTGTAGCGACTAATTCTTTAATACAATCATAACGTCCAATCTTCATGTTCCATTGATATCTATGCGCACCAACACTTCGCTTTAATTGAGGTCTCAGATAAGCATCACATTCTGTTTTTGGCTGATTGCTGTACTCTGAATGAATGACCTTGCCTGTTTCATCCATAATTTCAATAGACATTGGCACCTCTTGATCAACGGCCTTGTTCAACACATAGTTTATTTGAACACCAGAAGGTGGGTTTTCTCCATAACCATCATCAGCGCTATATGCAATTGATAGCTCTGTGCTTGTTTCACGCGGCTTATAAAGATAATAATCTGATTCTGAAACTTTATCTGAAATTTCATGTAAAGGTGTAAGATCGTCTAAAATCCATAAGGATCTTCCTTGTGTTGCAACGACCAAGTCTTTTCGTGTTACTCTTAAATCGGTAATAGGTACTTCAGGTAAATTATTTTGTAGTGGTTGCCATTGCTTACCATCATTGAAGGATACAAAAACACCTGTTTCTGTACCTGCATACAACAAGCCTTTTCTGTCTGGGTCTTCTCTTACTGTTCTTGCGAAGGTATTGTTAGGTATTCCATTTACAATTTTCTCCCAAGTTGCACCATAATTGGTTGTTTTGTAAATATGTGGCGTAAAATCATTTAATTTGTAACCAGCTGCTGCAAAATATGCAGTAGCTGGATCATGAGGAGACGGTTCCACAACATTGATGATGCTTTCTTTTAATCCTTTTGGAGTGACATTGGTCCAAGTTTTACCTCCATCTTTGGTAAGATGAACCAAACCATCATCAGAGCCAACCCAAATAACACCTTCAGTAATTGGAGATTCTTCAATGTTGAAAAGGTTATTATAGCTTTCTGCAGTAATTTGTTCGTTTGAAATTGGAAAACCTCCTTTACCTTGATGCTCTTTATTGTTACGTGTGAGGTCTTCACTAATCGTTTGCCAAGTAACGCCTCTATCTGTAGATTTCATCATGTACTGTGAACCATAGTAAATCACAGATGGATTATGTGGCGACACAATAACAGGTCCATTCCAATTGGCGCGATATTTTAGATTTTTAGGTTGTTCACCACTAACACGTTCTGGATAAGGACGAACCATACGCGTGTTGTCTATGTCTCTGTCCCATTCCACAAAATTACTAGCAAAATAAGTTGAGTAAACATATCTTGGATTATCAGGATCTAAAGCAACAGTTGAAGATTCTCCAGCTCTCATAATGTCCCAATGCATTTCGCCAATACCACTATCTTCTACTCTACTATCTATAGCAATGGTACTGTTATCTTGTTGCCCAGAGTAAACACGATAAGGATATTGATTATCGGTAATGACACGATAAAACTGACCTGTTGGTTGATTCATTAATGTTGACCAACTCTCTCCACCATTAAAAGTGACCGAACCACCACCATCGTTACCATTAATCATGATGTTATTATTATTCGGATTGATCCACATATCATGATGGTCTACGTGGCTACCACGCATGCCTTTAAATGTTTTTCCACCATCAATAGATTTCATAGCCCAACTATTTAGTACCCAAAGCTCATCTTCATCTGTTGGATCGGCAATAATATGCATGTAGTACCAAGCTCTCGCGTAGGTAGTAGGATCATTTGTAGTTTGTACAAAACTTTCACCAGCATTATCTGAACGATAAACGCCTCCTTTTTCACCTAAAGCTTCAATAGCCATATATACAATGTTTGGGTTTGCTGGAGATATTGAAATTCCCATTTTCCCTTTTAATTTTGGCAATCCTTTTTCTATTTCTTTCCAAGTTAGACCTCCATCTGTGGTTTTAAATACCTTACTTCCTGGACCACCACTTTGAACTACCCAAGGTTTACGATTAAAATCCCAAGAAGTTGCCATCATAAAATCTGGATTTGAAGCATCAACAGTAAGATCTCCAAATCCTGAATTTTCGTTTACATAAAGGATTTTTTTCCAAGAGTCTCCACCATCTTCTGAAAGATAAATGCCTCTTTCTTCATTTGGTCCCCAAGGATTTCCTTGAGCTGCAACATACACTTTGTTGGGATTATTAGGATGCACAAAAACACGACTGATATGTCGTGTTGCTTCCAAGCCAACATGCTTCCATGTTTTACCAGCATCTGTTGATTTATAGACACCATCACCATGAGATGTTTTTACACCTCTTACAGGACCTTCTCCAGTACCAACGTAAATAATGTTTGGATCTGAAGGTGCAACAGTAACATCGCCTATTCCTGTGGTGTTGAAATATCCATCGGAAATGTTTTTCCAAGTGGTGCCAGCGTCAGTTGTTTTCCAAACACCACCTCCTGTTGTTCCCATATAATAGGTAAATATATCCCCTGGAACACCAGTTACAGTTGTTGAACGACCACCTCTAAATGGACCAATATTTCTATATGATAATGATTCATAGAGTTTTTGGTCTATTTTATTGGTCGCTGATTTTGTTTGTGCTTCAGTAACAGCACACATACTTAAGCTTAGTACAACTATAAGGAAGTTGTACCATTTGGTTTGGTTGGCTTTAAAAATCATAATGGTTGGTTGTTTTGTTACTTTAATTTATCACTAGAAATATACTGCATTGTTTATTTAAGACCAAAGCGATGTGTCAAAAATTATCAATTCATGGATTTCCAAATATTTTCCATTTCCTTAACACGTTTATTTAATAGGCCTGCGGCTTCTTCTGTTTTTGTTGTAGGTCTTGCATCTGCATTTTGTAACACATTCATTAAATATAGTAATTTGGATTGTAACCCAACAATGGTTTCACTTTCTAAATCAGATTCATAAATGCTGCCATAGATAACATCTCCATTATTTGGTTCTCCTCTACCTCTAAATTTTTGAATTTCAGTTTGTTTATTAATTTCATTAGTAAGCATTTTATCAATGGATTCCCTAATAACTTGAAGCGTTTCATAATTGTTATAAGATTGCAATGATAATGTGGTTTGTAAATTCAGAGCTTCATCACTCATTTCTGAACGTGGATCCAATTTTACTTTGATTGTTTGTTCCATCACTTTACCATCAACATTGAGTTTTATTTTGTAGTCTCCAGGAGCTACAAAAGGTCCAACTGGACCACTTTCCGTATTATATTGCACTGCTGCAATAGCATAACCTCTATTGGCACCTCTAGGCTCTTTATAGCGTAAATTCCAAACAAACCGTTGATGCCCTTTTTTATTTGACAGTTTTTTAAATGGTCGTGCCCAATACGTTGGATGTTGCATAGACGTAGAATCTATATATTCTTCAACATCATCACTTGAAAACCAATTGATTTTTTGTCCTTTTTCATCTAATATTTCAAGTTTTATACTATTTGCGTTTGATCCTAAATAATAGTCAATAATTGCTCCATCTGGTGGATTCTGTCCTGTTGGTTCTTCTGGTGGTAAAGGCGTATCACTAAACATATTGAAACGTACACGATAAGTATCACTCGGTTGGAATAAATGAACACTATTAGAGTTTAAATTTTCTAGTTCACGTAAAGAACTAAAGTCATCAAGAATCCAAATGGAGCGTCCATGTGTGCCAATTACCAAATCATTTTCATGGATTACTAAATCACGAATGGAAGATGCAGGCATATTCATTCTAAGAGATTGCCAAGATTTACCATCATTTGATGTGAAATAAACTTCGCGCTCTGTACCTGCAAATAATAATCCTTTTTGCTTATGATCTTCACGGACTACATTAACAGGTCCTGAAGGATTCATTCCTGAAGTAATTTCTAGCCACGTTTTACCAAAATCATGTGTTTTAAAAATATGAGGTTTCATATCATCTTTTCTAATAGAATTTACAGCAATATATGCTGTACTTTTATTAAAGTGACCAGCATCTATTTGCGATATTTTGTCCCAAGATGATATAGCAGAAGGTGTTACATCTTTCCAAGTTTTTCCTCCATCAGTTGTAACATGTACCAATCCATCATCTGTTCCAGCCCAAATGATGTTTTCGTCAAGAGCAGATGGTCCAAGAGCATAAACAATAGCTCGTTGAGGCATAGTTTTCATATCATCTGTTTTATAATCTCCTACACTTTTAGGGACTTCAGGTTGTTTTCTAGTTAGGTCTTGACTAATTTGCTGCCAGTTTTGCCCACCATCAAGTGTTTTCCAAACGACATTGGTTCCAAAAAGCAACATATTATCATTAGCAGGGTGAAAAAGCAATGGCATGGTTCTCAGGTATCTGAATTCTCTTGAACGCAATACTTCTGGACCAACAAATTGTGATTGCCCTGTTTTTTTATTAAATCGAATGACACGACCTCCATAAATAATATCTGAATCCTTTGGGTCTGGAGCAACATAAGCATATTCATCTGCTCCAACTCCCATAAATTCCCTAAACGAAATCTGACCACCATTACTTCTGCTTGCAACACCAATAGCTCCACTTTCTTGCTGACCACCATAAACCCAATACGGAAATTGATTATCTGTTGACACATGATATAATTGTGCCGTTGGTTGATTGTACCAAGAACTCCAAGTATCACCACTGTTTACAGTTACAACTGCTCCTTGATCTGCTGCAAATAACATGATTTCAGGATTGATAGGATTAATCCAGATGCGATGATAATCATCACCTCCTGGAGCACCTTTTATAGATGTCCAAGTTTTACCACCATCAACAGATTTATAGGAAGCAACATTTCCAACAAAGAGAGTGTTTTCATCTTTTGGATGCACTTTTATTTCGGCAAAATCACCTCCTCTTCCCCAAAGACGTCTTTCTGTAGATACAAGTTTCCAACTCTCACCAGCATCTTCACTAGTATAAACGCCTCCATTTTCTCTTGCATCAACAGTTGCATACAAACGTTTTGAATTACTTAAAGAAAGTGCTATTCCTATTCTACCCAATCCGTTTTCGGAACTTGGCAATCCTTTTTTAATTTTTCGCCAAGTTTCACCACCATCAGTCGATTTATATAAACCACTGTTTGGACCTGAAAAGCTTGCGTTTTCCCAAGGTCCTTCTTGATGTTCCCACATATTGGCAAATAGAATTTGAGGATTGTTCATATCAAATTCTACTTGAATAGCTCCAGTATTATGATTAATGTACAAGGTTTTTTTCCAAGTTTCCCCTCCATTCGTAGATTTAAATACACCTCTCATTTCATTAGCTCCATAAGGATGTCCTAAACCAGCTACAAACACAATATCAGGATTTGTAGGATGTACAATGACACGACTCACTTGTTGAATATCATTTAAACCAATATGTTCCCAGCTTTTACCACCATCAACAGATTTGAACATGCCATCACCTACTGCAAGATCTGGTCTATGGAGTCCTTCACCTGTTCCAACATAAATGACATTTGGATTAGATGGAGACACAGCCAAATCGCCAATTGAGCCTGTTGGAGCGTCATCAAAAATAGGATTCCATGTACGTCCATAATCATCTGTTTTCCATACACCTCCATTGTTTACACCAACAAAGAACACATTTGGTTGAGATGGTATACCAACAGCTCCAACGGTTCGTCCTGCCCTAAAAGGTCCTATCATCCTATATTCTAAATTTTGATAAAGAGATTTGTCTGTTTGTGAAAGAGAATGGGACGTAATAAAAAGGGTTAGAAAAAAAATGAGAACACGCATTGCTGATTTTTTTTAATTGTTTCTCTCAAAAATAACGTTTTTTTGTATGTGATGAACAATTATAAAATTCCAAAAGTTGCTAAATAATTTTTTTTTAATAAATTCGTTCTCCCTTTAATAAATCTTTTGAAGAACTATATCCTTCTTACTATAATAATTTTGTAAATGAAACTAAAACTAACAGCTTTAGTTGTATTATTTTTCTCAATAAACACTTACAGTCAATTCAATACTTCTCTATATAGTTTGGGAATTTCTCTTGAAGACTTAGCAAAATACATAAATGTCAACGAAAATGTCGAAACCGAAGCATTTGATGTTATGACTTCACATTGGGATACTCAGGTTTATAATCCTTATAAGGATGAAAAAGTTACTTTTCCAATTCAAATCACATTTAACGACAGTGTTTTTAATTCGCCTATTCTGAAAGATAAAGTGGTGACATCACGATATGGTTGGCGTTGGAGACGAGCACACCAAGGGATTGATATTGATTTAATAAAGGGAGACGATGTAGTTTCTATGCTTGATGGCGTTGTACGTTTTGCTAAATACAATCCTGGACATGGTAAACTCGTAATTGTAAGGCATTACAATGGTTTAGAGACAGCCTATGCGCATTTATCATCTATTGCTGTAAAAGTGAATGATACTGTTTCAGGAGGTCAAATACTTGGTAAAGGAGGTGCGACAGGTAATGCAAGAGGCAGTCATTTGCATTTGATAACAAGTTATAAAGGCGTTTCGATTAACCCTGAGTACTTGTTTGATTTTAGTGGTTCTGATCGTATTAGATCTAATGAGATTTGGGTGACACGACGTTGGGCGACACCTTATTTACATAGCTCTAAACAAACTACAAAGTTAGAATTGCTTCAAACAGAAGACGAAGCCATTGCAAGCTTAGAAAGAGAAAAGAAAATTTATGTTGTTAAAAAAGGTGATACATTATCTAGAATATCACAACGTAACAATGTGTCCATTAGGTCTATTTGTATTAACAACAATATAAAGAGCACTTCGCTTTTAAAAATTGGACAAAAGCTTTATATAGATTAAAAAGGACTGAATTTCCTACTTTGATTCTACAACCTTGTTCGTCACAAAATTAACCAAAGGAATCACCACAATTACAACTGGAACTACAGTTAACCACATTGTCACAAATCGATCCATCCAGCTGGATAAAAAACCGTTGACAAATCCTTGCTCTCTAAATAGTAAAAGACCAGAAAGTGCTAAGCCAATAAAGACAGTCATGAAGAATACAAAGACTATCATTCTGAATTTATATGGGATTTTTTTCATAGCGCAAATATAGCAGTTTACTATTATCTTCTAAATCTTGAAAACACTACTAGTTTCTTTTTTGTATTTATAAAATAAACACCTGTGAGCAATACAATAGCAGCAATAATAGATTGCGATGTTATTTGTTCATCCAGAAAATACCAGCCTAAAAACAGAGCTACAATTGGGTTTACATAAGTAGAGGTAGCCACTTTTTCTGGAGATACAATTTTAAGCAGATAATTAAATGATGTAAAAGCCACTATACTTCCTAATAAAATTAACAAGACCATTGAAATTTGTACATCACCGCTCCAACTTGTAGGTAAAGACCATGGCTCACCAATAATAAGGCTTACAAAAACCAACATAAGTCCACCTGTTACCATTTGATAGCCTGTGTTTACAAAATAGTTAGGAGGTAATTCTGCTTTTCCAACAAACAAGCTACCATAAGCCCAGCCAAACATACAAGCAATTATCATTAATATACCAACTATTGCATTTTCCTTAGCTAAGACTTCTTGCTGACCTATTAATAAATAAATACCTAACACACCTAAAACAACTCCAATAATTGACATTGTTTTAATTTTTTTACCTTGATGAATTCTCATAAGCAGAAGAATCATAAGCGGTTGTGCTGAAATAACCAAGGCAGCAAAGCCACTATCTACATACTTTAATGCCCAAACCGCAAGACCATTACCAAATGTTAAAAAGAGGAAACCTGCAATAGTTGTATTTATGAGTTGCCTCTTAGTAATTTTAATTGAAATGCCTAGAATACTAGCAATAATAAAAATAAGTAAACCAGCTGTTATAAAACGCACAGAAGCCAACATAAAAGGAGCTAATTCACCAACAGCAATTTTATTGAACATGTAAGTTGAACCCCAAATCACATAGATTGCAAAAAATGCTAAAATGATAAAAACCAGCTTGTTTTGTTTGTCCATAAATTAAAGTTGCTTAATACAAATTTTGACACTTCAATATTAATAAAAACAAATTATCTTTTGTTTTTATTAATGCTTAAATTAGTGCTTCAAAACTAACTATAAAAACCATGCGAAACTTTATAAAACACACAATTATATTATTTGTTCTTTTGACTTTTATTTCTTGTAAAACAGATACAAAACATACTATTGCTGACTTAAAAACTAAAATTGAAAATCAAATAGCAGACATTGATGGCGATATTGCTGTTGCTTTATTGGACCTCTCTAACGAATCAAATTCCATCATGATTAACACTGATGAAAACTTTCATGCAGCAAGCACCATGAAAGTTCCAGTGATGATTGAGTTATATAAACAACAAAATGAAGGACTGCTAAGTCTTAATGATTCTATTGTTTTAGTCAACGAGTTTAAAAGTATTGTTGATGGCAGTTCTTACAGCATGGATATTGGTGATGATAGCGACGATGTTATTTACAGTAAAATTGGTACAAAACAAACACTATATGATTTAATGGTTCCTATGATTACAGTGAGTAGCAACCTTGCTACCAATGTTTTGATTGAAATTGTAGTTGCTAAAAAAGTAAACCAAACCATGCGAAGTTTAGGTGCTGATAAGATTGAAGTATTACGAGGTGTTGAAGATCAAAAAGCTTACGATTTGGGTTTAAGCAATTCTACAACTGCAAACGACTTATTGGTTATTATGAAAGCTATTGCAGAAGGGAAAGCTGGAACCAAGAACGATTGTAATGCTATGATAGCTATATTAAAGCGTCAAGAATGGAATGATATGATTCCTAAATACTTACCAGAAACCATTGAAGTTGCTCATAAAACAGGAAGTATCACTGGAGTACATCACGATGCAGCCATTGTCTATCTTCAAGATGGTCGTCAGTATGTTTTGGTGCTGCTTTCAAAAAATCTAAAAGATTTCGACAAAGGCACAGACCAATTAGCACAAATATCTAAAACTATTTATGAGTTTTTTACTCAGAATGAGCTTTAAATCTCTTTAAAAATCAATAAATTACAATTCACTACAAAAAAAGTGTAATTCACTACATTGGGTTTTTTAAACCTAAGCTTGTCATATACATTTGTGCTATCAATCAAATAAACGAACAGTTATGACAACATTATTTATCAAACGAAATCAAATCTTTAGCATTGCATTACTTGCATTTCTAATGGTGCTTCCATCGAGCACTCACTCTCAATCAAGAACAAAATCAAAATCAAACTACTCAATTAGCAACGATGGCAAAGGCAAAATTCAAATTACCAATAATGGTAAAGAATTTAAAATTGAATACGAAGGAGACATTACTTTATCCGACGACGATAAAGATATTGTTGCCATTTCCAATGGTGGTTTTGTTGAGATAGAGCGATCCTCATTTGGAAACAAAAGACGTATTGTTATTGAATCTGACAGAAACGGAAACCTAATTAAAAAATACTACGAAGGTCGTTCTGAAAAAGATTTTAATCCTGACGGCAAAGAATGGCTTGCTGAAGTATTACAAGAAGTAGTAAGAAATACAACTCTTGCAGCTGAAGCTCGTGTCAATCGTTTTTACAGCAAGGGAGGCGCCAATGCCGTTTTAGCAGAAATTGGAAGAATTGAAAGCGACTACGTCAATGCTGCTTACTTTAAGTTGCTATTAGAAAAGAAATTGTCAAATGATGAATTAGTCAAAACCATTGAAGTAGCTGGGAAAGAAATAGATTCTGATTACTATTTAGCAAGCATTTTAGAGTCTAATCAAAAAGCGTTTTTATCAAATAGCGAAACAATCTCAGCATATATTGGTGCTGCAAAGAGTATTGAGTCTGATCACTATACAACAAGTGTTTTAAAGAAAGTAATTAATGATAAAAACATCACTGATAGCCAGATGGAGAGTTTACTGGAAATTTCAAAAGATGTGAAATCCGATCACTATATGACTCAAATTCTAACCGAAGTTATGGATAACAGAGAATTAAACTCTCAGAATATTTCTAGAATCATTTCACTTTCAAAAGATATCCAATCGGATCATTACAAAACTCAAGTGCTTAAAAAAGTGATTAACGACAAAGGTTTGCCTAATAGCGCTTATGATGCCTTTTTAGGAACCTTAGGCGATATCAATTCAGATCATTATATCTCTGAAGTCATAAGAGAATTGCTTGACAAAAAACTTGATGTTAGTGCAAGTTCTTTAAACAAGTTGCTGGGTATTGTTAAGAATAGCATTCAATCTGATCATTATGCATCAACGATTTATAAGAAAATGGGAGATCATGATTTAACTGAGGATCAGTTAATTGCTGTGCTCAATTCATTAAGCCATATACAATCTGACCACTATATGACTCAAGCTTTATCTTCTTTTGCTGATAAGGTAAGACGATCATCAGAGCGCGTGAAAGCTGCTTACAGAACGGCTGCAAAATCTATTGGCTCAGACACTTATTATGGTCGCGCCATTAAAGCAATAGACTAACCAAAATTTCCAAGGTAATTAGTCTTGTACTAGATTTTAAGTTTAGTCTAGATTGATTACCTTGGTTCTATGATTTTATCTAACCAACTCAATAATCCAATTGTGAAAAAGCATTTGCTCATCACAGCTTTAGGTCTATTTTTAGGACTATTGCTCTACAATTACTTTGGTGTAAGCATAAGCCCTGAAGGTAAAGCATACAACACCTTAGAACTCGTATTAAGTGCACTTGGTGGCGTATTATTGGCTTATCTTACGTTTTTCAGTTCCGTTAAGTTAGATAAACTCCTTCCTTGGAAATCCCAGCTTGTCAATAGATTCATTAGTGGCATTGCTTTTTTGTTCATAGCGAATTATGCATTGATTTATGGATTGTTCTTGTTGTACAAAAAGTTTTTAAGTCAAGTCACTTTAGAAAAAGAACTATATCAAAGCAATCTGATAAAACTAGGCATCATCCTGTTTATTTTGATGCTTATTTACAACATCATTTATTTTGCACTCTACTCCTACTATACCTATTCAAAACTTCAAATTGAAACTGTGAAATTTGAGCGCAAACACTATGAATTACAGCTTAAAGCATTAAAGTCTCAACTGAGTTCCCACTTTTTGTTCAATAACCTGAATACCATTTCATCCTTGGCGTTTAAAGACGCTGAACAGGCTGAAAATTATATTAGAGGTCTTGCTAAAATATATCATTATACCCTTAATAGCTATCATGTAAAGCTGGTAAGTATTCAAGAAGAGTTGGATGTTGTAAAAGCTTATTTATCACTTTTAAGTACTCGATTTGGTGACGTTTTAAACTATTCCATTACTATTTCAGAATCTAATTTACAGCATCAAATTCCACCATTGGCTTTACAAATGTTAGTTGAAAATGCTGTGAAACACAATCAGGCTTCAGAAGCAAAACCGCTCATCATCGATGTTTTTGAAGACCAAGAACACCTTATTATTAAAAACAATATTACAGAAGCGCCTAAAAAAGTCAGTTCCTTTAATATTGGATTAAACAATATCAATTCCAGGTTTAAACTGCTTTATAACAAAGAGATTTCTGTTTTGGAAGACAATCATTACACAGTAAAAATCCCAATAATTAACAACCATGAATAGGCTATTTATACATCATCCTTTGTTTAGGCTATTCAGTCCTATTTTTAGTGGTATCGTTGTGTACTTACTTATTCTACTCATTAATAATAAAGTTGAACAACTTCAAGATCAATTTTTAGGTAACGAACTCTATTTTTGTATTGGCTTATCCTTTGTTATTCAGGAATTTTCAAGGCTTTTACTCTGGATATTTAACAAATTGCCTTCAAGCTTATCCTCCTTTATAAAGCTGATAATACAAATTGTTGGCTCCATGTTACTTTGTATTATTTTAGTAACTGTATCCATTAATTTATATTATAAAAACATCTTAGGTTTCACGCCTAGTTCTGGTGAATTATGGATGTTCAACAGTATCTTTTGTACCATTACAATCATCTATGTTTTGCTTCATATTAGCCATCATTATTTGTACAAAGTCAATACGAAGCGACTTGAAAATGAATACTTAATGAAGCAAATGGTTGAAGATGATTTTATGCAGTTTAAAAATGGCATCAACCCAACGCTTTTGTTTGAATGCTTTGAAGCCATGATTGTATTGATAAGGCAACATTCCGATAAGGTTGATAACCTGATAGACCACATGGCATTGGTGTATCGTTATATTTTATCAAAAAAGAGTAAGCAACTGGTTTTGATTAATGAAGAATTACTTGTAGTTGATGAACTTGTACAATTGTTTAATTACTTACCATTCAGAAATGTAATATTAAACAATCAAGTGAATTCTAGCTTTTTGGTGGTACCAGGAAGTTTACTTTCATTGGTTGAAAGCATCATTAGAAGCACCATTAACAATTCAGAAAAACCTTTGAGTATCCATTTAGATGAAGATGAAAATCATTTGATATTCAATTATTTAAAAAATGATAAGATCGTTTCAGGTTTTAAAAAGGAAGCGATGAGTGATATTGATTATCGATACGCTATTTACAGTAAAGACAATGTCCTTATTGAAGAATCGCAAAATTATAGAACCATAAAAATTCCTAAACTTTTAACCAAAAACAATTCATGAATGCATTAATTATAGAAGACGAGCTTCCAGCTGCTGAAAAGCTAGAACGTTATATTTTAAAATATGACGACAGCATTGCAATTGTAGCCAAATTGACTAGTGTTGCTGATGCTGTAAATTGGTTAAGAAGTAATGAAAATTCGGTTGACATACTTTTTGTGGATATTCAATTGAGTGATGGATTAAGTTTTGAGATATTCAACCAGGTTCAAGTACAAAAACCCATTATTTTCACAACTGCATTTGATGAATTTGCTGTGGATGCCTTTAAACTCAACAGCATTGATTATATTTTAAAACCCATTACCTTTACTGAAGTTTCAAAGGCGCTGACTAAGTTTAAAAATTTTAAATCTGTGCTATCAACCGAAACCATTCAAAATGCTTCTGAAGCCTTTAGCAACAAGGCCTTTAAGAACAGGTTTTTGGTACGATTGGGCAATCATATACATTCCATTAAAACTGAAGAAACTGCTTTGTTTTATGCCGAAGGCCGAACGGTTTTCTTAGTCACTAATGAAGGCAAGAAGTTTATTTTGGATTATAAGCTTGAGGACTTAGATCAAGTATTAGATTCCAACAGTTTTATGCGTGTAAACAGGACCTTCATTGTAAATATGGAAGCTATAAAAGATGTCATTGTCTATTCAAACAGTAGATTAAAGCTCATCTTAAATGTATCAACAGACAATGACATTATTGTAAGCCGAGATCGTGTATCGGCTTTTAAAACTTGGTTTGGAGGAAATTAAAATAAGTTGTTTAATTATTTATGAGCTTTTCAATTGTAGCATCTCCATTTGAGCTTAAATTGTTCATTATGGTTGATAAGAACTCCTGCTTTTCAGTTGAATAATTAAGATCAACGTCTGGAGATATCCCTTTACCTTCATAATTATTTCCTTTAGTGTCTAAATACACTTCGTTAGATAATCCAAATTCCCAGCCATTTGGCAGCAATCTATCAAAAATATCTGAAAACACACCTTCAGAAGTTCCACCTAATCTCGTGACGTTTTCAAGTGACAAAGAAGCTAATATCATGATTTCTGTTGCGCTTGCAGATTCCCTTGATGTCAATAAATAAACTGGCTTTTTAAAGGCTTTATCTGTAGCCAATAATTCTATTTTAATGGGTTTTGTATAACCATCTCCAAGTTTTGCTTTCTTGGTAAAAACCAAGCGTTTTGTATCATTGAAATGCCTGAGTACTTCTAAACCTACTTCGTCCTTACCTCCTCCATTAAAACGAACATCAATAATAATCGCATCTTTGTCTGATAAATCATTCATCACTTCATTCATAATATTTTTAATGCCTTCTAATTCTTTCTTTGTAAATTCTTCTGTAGGCAACTCATCTGCCTTTTCAAAGAAAGCTAGCCAATAATCTCTACCTGATAGAGAATCTGCCAATTGATAATCACCTAATCCCATCATTTGGTTCAATTGCATATAACCTATCTTATCACTTAAATTTCCCCATTGCACCATTTTATTGCGTCTTGATTTTAAATCTTTGATGTAATGTTCTGCAATAGCATTGGCAACTTCATGGTTTTGATATCGCTTACTTGGTTGAACATTGCTTTTTTCTTCAACAAATTCTGCATCTTCATTTCTAAGTTCAGCAGCAGCTTTCTCGACATCATCTGGAGCACTTAACCCAATGTGTCCATCGTTAAAGGAATCCAGCATATCTTCCATAATATTATAAAGTTCAGCTTCTGTTGTCTCAGTCGTCACCTTAGCTTTATATTTATTATACATAGCATCCCAATTGATGCCTCGTTCTTCAAAATAAGCATAATGATTTTTAAAGGTATTAGAAAGCACTTCGAAATTATAAACGGGATCGTTCATCTTTTTTTCTGAAACCATTTCGTGGCAAATTGTTGGAATGCTGTCCAATCTCTTAAAATAGTACATATTTATACCATCTTTAATGCTTAAAGTATCACCTTCATAAGTGATGTTCTTTCCAAAATCACTGACTTCTCCATCCAATACTTGCAAACATGAAATATCTGTAATATCAAATAGAGAAAAATGTCCATTTTCTACTTTAGCAATTCTTCCATAACCTACAGATTCCCAATAACCATCTAAGGTTTTTTCTTCATTTTTGTTTTCTTCCTTACACGAAATAAGAGTCAATAATAAAGCTAAAACGATGTATTCGATAGGTTTTAAATATTTCATGATGCTTTTTGTTTAAAATGTTGTTGAATAAATTGAATGCTAGTTAACCAACTCTCTTTAATAAGATCTGCTGCCTTTAACGAATTACCTTTTTTTAATGAAGCGATTATATTTTTATGATAATTTGAAGATGTTTGTGCTAAGTTGGCATCTTCCATATAATAAAATTCATAGAGAAAAACGCGTAACTTTAAATCATATAAAAAGCTTTTCAAAGCGTCGTTTTTGTAATTTTTCAGTAACAATTCATGAAACTTTATGTCTGACTGAATTCTATCCACTGGATTGTCAAAGGTATTTTCCTTCTCGAATAATGCTTCAAGTCTATTAATGTCTTTTTCTGAATAAGTAGACTCACTAACACCTAAGTATTCAAGATTGGCTATTATTGGATACAGCTCAGAAACCTTTTCAATATTAGGTAATGGCAAAAAGAATCCTCTGTTGGGTATGGCTTCAACGATGTCAGCATGTTGAAGCTGTGTTAAAGCCTCACGAATTGGTGTAACACTAACATTTAGTTTTTTTGCTAGAACTGGTAATGAAATTCGTTCTCCAAAGCTTAATTCTCCATTCATCATTTGATCTTGAAGAAAACTTTTGACTTGATCTCGCAAAGTAATTTTGATTATCATCTGTCAAATATAATATATCGTATACGATTTTACAAATAAAGAAAAGATAATATCCAACATAAATTGAATACTTCCTTTTCTAAATAAATATCTGAATGATTAATAAATCAGTTCTGATTAATTTCCTTAATCATTTCACTAGCATGCTTCCCAGTTTCTCCATTAGGATCCATCTTTAAAGCCTTATTGTAATACTCTAATGCTTTTGCTTTATCTCCTACTTTTAAATATGCTTCGGCCAAGCTATCCCAAGCATTGGCAGAATCCGGAAACAAATCTGCAACCATTTGAAAAATGAATATAGCTTCTTTGGTTTGACAACTTCCCAGAACATTATATCCAGCTTTATTAATTTCACCTTCAAAGTCAAAAAACTTATATTTTGGGTCTTTAACCATTTGTGCTGCTTCTGTTTTTAACTTTTCTATCTGACCAGTTGTAAATAATTCTGTCAAATACTGCATTGGATTAAGCACATAACCTTCTCCTGAATAAGAAAGCGCAGCTTCCAAAACTGGATCTTGGTTGGTCTTGTATTGTTCAAAACTCATATCTACTGCAGTGTGAGGTGCTAACCAATCAGCATTTTCCCATTGCGGTTTGTCCTGCCACCAAGCAAACGACAAATAAGTTGGAATTTTACTGTTTGGCAAGGTTACGGTTCTATTGTCTCCATAAAAATTAATGTTCTCAGCAGTTGGCTCTCCAATAAAGATGGCATTGGTGTAATTACTCATTTCGTTTACCAAGTTCTGACATGCAGAAAAGGTGCGTCTGCCAATAATGACAAAGAGTTTTCCTACTTTATTTATTTTTTCAGATTCAATAATGCCTGTAATGATAGGTTTGTTTTTGTAGTTGTTTCCTCCACCATTCAATCTTACATCAATCACCAATTTTTCTACATCGTTACTATCAATAAAGTCGAATACACGTTTATAAAAGGCTGGAATAGCCTCTGAAGGATCATCTTGTATTTGGCTATGTCTTACATACACCGTTTTTTCATCAGCTAAATATTCGTAATAATAGATTTTATCTAAATTCTTCAGGTAATAAGGCGTCTCATCTTGATTTCTTGCGTCCAGCCAATCCCCTTCTTGTTTTACTAAGTTGTAAGTCACTGGAACGCGCTCACCTTTTGGCAAGGCTTTAAAGATTTGTTTAAATGTTTTACCATCTTTTTCTAAAGTCAATTCAATAGATGATTTTAAAGTAGACGTGATTTTTTGAGCATGAAGCACTTCTGGAAATTTCAAGTAATTCAATCCAAAAGCCTTAAAGTATTGCTCATTTTCAACTGGAACCACAGGATAAATGGCTTCCAATGCTTTTGCAATTGGAGTGGATTCCACAGCAATAACCTTTGCTCCTAATGTGTTTTGATAGTCTTTGTGAGTCCCTTGAATATAAACACCATCACTAAAGTGATAGAGGTTAAATGGCAACTGACTAAAGGTAAAAGGGTCTTGTCTGAAGCTGATGTCTGTATGTCCATATTTGAACGAGGATACAATTCGTGCAATACCAACAACAATTTCGTGATCTTGTAAGTTTGGAATTTCGGAGTTCAGTTGTTCTACAGCAGCATCAAATTCTTTTGCAGTAGTTTTTTTGAATAAGAATGGATAATCCTGATGAACGGTTTCTTGAAGAAACTTGAGGTCTTCTTGCCATTGAGAAGCTGTAAGATGATTTTGGGCATACGACATCATCACCATAAGAAAGGCGATGAAAAATAATACTTTTTTCATTTTGATTGATTTTTGATTGATTAGTTATACTAGTAAGATGCTTTTTTAACGGAAACGTTACAGTTTAAATTGAAATTATCTTCCTTCTTACCACCTAATTCATCATCTATTTGCAAGGTAAGATGCAAAATTTATACAGCTTATCTTCTATTGTATTGTTAATTTCCATTATTGGGAAGGGTCTAATATTACCAAGAATAATAATGGTAACCTGATCATCTAAATATCTATTGATATTACAGATATAACCATACATTGAACCACCATGTCTTACAATTTTGCCTTTAGTAGCTGAATGCCTGTTGTAGTATTTAACTTTAAATCCGTAACCATAACCATCATAAATATCAGGATTACCATCAAACAGAATATTTTTGGAATTATTTGATATTATACTATTTGAATATAATGCTTGATCCCATTTTAAAAGATCTATGGCTGTGGTATAAATATCTCCTCCTCCTTTGGCGTAAGCCATATAATTCCGTTCTGATTTTACAAGCTTACCGTTAATTATATCATATCCTTTAGCTTTATCATAAGGGTGATTATGTGTTTTTTCTACTCCACTATTTATCATATCAACTGGGCTAAAAACATATCGATTTAAATAGGTCTCAAAAGACAACCTAGATATTTTTTCTACAACAATTGAAGCCAGCTGATAATTAAGGTTAGAATAACTATATTCTGTTCCTGGTTCAAAGGCTAAGGTAGCTTTGTCATTGTACAACGCTATAAGTTCTTCAGAGGTTATGTCTCTATACTCAAGGTTGGTAATTCTGTTAAGATGCACAGGTAAGCCTGATATATTTTTCATAAGTTGATGAAGCGTCAGTTTTCCAAGTAATGTGTTTAACTCTGGCACATAGGTTTTAATAGGTTCATGCAACTTTAATAGTCCTTTTTCATACAATTGCATCACTGCTATTGCTGTAAACGATTTAGTTAAAGAACCTATAGAGAATTTAGTATCTAAAGTGTTTTGAATATTTTTACTTATATCAGCTTTACCAAATGATTTTTGATATAGTACTTCTCCTTGTTTTGCCACCAGAACTGTCCCATTGAGTTGGACATTATTATGATATTGATTTAACATGTTGTCAAGCTCTTGCCCAAGCAGTTTTTTATTGTTCTGTGAAAACCCATGTAAAGCAAATAGAACAAAACATTGAAATAGAAATATTTTTAAATTGATCATTCTTAATTTACTTTTTGATGTTTAGTGTTAAGCCTCTCTGTTGATATTAGCTTACCTTCTTTGTCATAGTTATAGACAACCTGAGCAACACCATTATCTTTTCTGTTAACAGGTTTCAAATTCGTGTCTAAATACTGTATTTGCTTCAACAAACCTTTCTTTGTGTACTGATAAGCCACTTTGTGATACCCTCTAGACTTATGTAAAGCAGGTTCATCAATCAATCCGTAATAAGACAAACTAGTTCTTCTATTTCCTTTTGAGTCCCATTGTATCTTAAGGCTATGATAACCTGCAAGTTTATGATTTGCTGGTTTGCTGTCTGGACCATAAAACTTTCTTTCTTTAATATTTCCAAAAGCATCAAACTTGGTTTTACTAATGCATATGCCATAAGCACTATATACCAAATTATTGTGTTCATCTCTGTGCTCTAAACCTGTCTCATAACCAAATTCATTGAATGTTTGAATCCCTATAGCAATATCTGGTCCGTTACCCTTTTCTAATTTATTATTTTTATCTAAAACTTCCCATTTCATAAAATTACCATAGGCATTAGTTGTAATGTTATCCTGTGCTGCACCAGACTCATTTTCTATCATGTTTCCATCTGCATCAATTTGTTGCATTAAAGCAATATGTCCTTTTATATTGAAAAACAAATGCAATCTATAAAACTCAAAACCTGGTCTTATGGCAATCTCATCGCCATTTTTATTAACTCTTTTTTCTATTATAGAACCGTCAGAATGATACGTCCAATTGTACTCAAATATGTTCCAACCATTTTCAACTTGATTATTATTTTTATCAAAAAAGCTAAGCTGGCTTCGGTATCCTAACTCATTTAATTTATAAGTAAAGCGATATACATTATCCAACACATCAACAGGGTTGCCTTTAATATCGTAAAAAGTAATATTCTCAACATTTTTTGCATAGGTAAACTCCATTTTATGAGCTAAGGTAAATAGGTTAGCGGTGTGGTTTGGATGTCGAGGTTCCTTGCCATTAAAAAATGAAATGGTTTTTATTCTGTTTAAATTATCATATTCAAACCTATAGTGGTTGCGTTTCATAGCTATATCTTTAGCCAATGGAATACTTCCCTTAATTTCTGAGAGTGGTGTTTCAACAAATTCAACTGTAGAATAATAAACTACCCTATTGGTATTATTTGAATTTGAAGCAAAGTTTGTTTTGCCAACAATAATAAAAAGAAGCAACAGTAATTTTTTCATATCTAATAATAATTTGAATGTTTGTCAAATATCTTTAGAAATGACTAAGAAGCACTATAAATATTAAGCTCGCAGGATGCAATTCAAGAATTGACACTTGTTTTATTATCTATGAACTGTTTAGGTGTAAGGCTGGTATGTTTTTTAAATGCTCTAAAAAAAGAAGACTTAGAGTTAAACCCTGACTTTAGGCCAATAGCTTCTAAAGTTAGCACTTTGTTATCTGCTTCTAACAACTGTTTTTTTGCTTCTTCAACTCTATACTTATTAATAAAGTCTACAAAACTTAATTCCAAACCATGATTGATAGCTTGCGACAAATATTTAGGGTTTGTATTTACTGATTTTGCCAGATCGTCTAAGGTAAACTTACCGTTTAAATATAATTTTTGACTTTCAATATTATTTCTAAGTTTTGTAATAAGGTCATCATAAGTATTGCTTTTTATAGAACTAGTGGCATATTTCTGTTCTGGGAAAAAAGTGCTTCCTGTATTTACCTTCATTGCCAACACACAAAATAAAACACATAAAGACGATAAAAAAACAATATCAACTGGCCATTCTATCATTGAGTAATGTGTCATTGCGTATAAGCCCTTGTAAATAAGATTTGAAAACTGACTATAACAAAAGTAAATAACAACAGTTGCTAAGACTAAATTAACCAATCGAGCATTTTTAATATTTAAGTTATATCTTTTAAAGATTATGAAAGACCATAGCATAGGCACTAAAAAAAGCAATGGTACTAAGGTGCCTTGTAAAAAAGTTTTTAAGGTGGTCCAATAATTAAATGGACCTGGTCTAGTATCTTCATAAAACTTAGCAATCATTTCGCTTTTTAATTCGGTTGAAATCAACAAGCTTTTTAAATAAGGATAAGCTCCAAAGCAAATAACTACAAGTAGTACAAAAAGGTGGAGCTTCTGTAGCTTATACTCTTTTTTGGTAAAGGTCCAAATAAAAAATAAAAATAAAGGGTATATTGATAAATTGAAGTAGTGTTCGGGCAAAAATAAACTAGGGTAGTAAGCAATAATACCACTGTACAATAGTGTTTTGTAAAGTAGCTCTAAAGTAACACTTAGTATAGACAGATACAGAAATAAATATCGTTGTTCTTTGAAGAGCGACTTCTTTAAAAAAAACAAGCTGATAAATACTCCAATAAAAGCGACTCCGAACCCTAAAAGATCAATAAGAATAACACCTCTTAATTCCATTTAAGAATTATTATAAAATTGAACCTCTAAGTTTTTTTCCCTAAAATGAGAAGGTGTAATACCTACAACCTTTTTAAATGTGGTATTAAAAACCGATTTGCTGTTAAATCCAGATTCGTATAAAATTGAGAGAATGGTCATATCATTATTTTCATCTGCAAGCATTTTCTTGGCCTCTTCAATTCTAAAGGAATTGATAAAATCATAGAAATTTCCATTGTGGTAGGCTTTTATTAATCCAGAAACATTTCTGGTTGAAATACCCATTTTAGCAGAAAGATCTGACACTTTAAGATCTGCTTGCCTAAACAACCCATTTTCTAAAATCATATTACATAGTTTTTTATAATTCTCTTTGGTAATCACCTCATTATTTTCAGCAGACCCCATTTTTAAGGTAAGGTTAATATAAAATAATTGAGGATTTTTCAATAACGCAAAAAGAGTGGTGTTAGACAATATGATCAAACTTATAACACCTAGTATTTCTGAATATTTAGAGAGTTGTACTTGCTGTAATTCGAAGCTGATAGAGGATACTAAAAACAAAGTCCAAACTACAATAAAAATAAAAATAAGGGTCTTAAACCATTTAAACGAGGCTTTAAACTTGCTATCCTTCTTCTCAGTATCAATCAATAACTTATAACTTAATACACTATACCCAATTACCTGAGCAAAGTATAAATAGGTAAACTTAGCTTTTAAAAAACTAACTGTCTGAAACAAATTAGAGTTTTGATCCATACTACCTATTATAACTTGAGACATACTTAATATTAAAAACATTGCAAATGGTAGAAAGTGTATATAGCTTACAGATTTAAAACTAAAACCTTTGCAGATTTGCATGCTAAAAAAATAAATGAATGGCGCATAAAAAAATAGCATTGAGTTAAGTATGATTGCCACATTTATTAGTTCAGTAGATAACTGGTTTAATTCTAAACTAAAAATGAAGTTAGAAATTAGTGTCAAACCTTTACCCAGTAAGAAATAAGAAAACAGATAATAGGCACTATCTAACTTAGATTTGTAATACCAAATAAAGAATGTGAGAAATAAAAAATTAAATCCTGCAATAGCGTATAAGATATCAAGCATCTATAAACAATTTATGAAGCAATATCACAAAAAAAGGGTAATTAAGTCAAATATTTTTTGTTAATAAAACCTAAAGAATTTAATGGTAAGGATAAGTTTTAATTTAATTGAATGTTTTTTACTGAAAATGTTTAAGTATGTTTTCTGATTTAAATTCTATCAACTCAATTTGTTTATTAGGTGCTATTAATATATATGTTGGATAAGCATTTACTGAAAACATCTCTTTTAATTGAGGTGTCATTAACGCCACTGGCCATTCTATATGATGTTTTTTTACATAATTGATAACCGATGTTTTAGTATCATAATCAAAAATGCCTACTATATTTACTTTTTTGGTTTGAAATACTTTTTTAATCGTAGGTTCTTGCATAATGCAACCACCACACCAAGTCCCTCCAAAATCGAGCAGTAGATAGTTATCATTAGCTACTAAATCATTAAGGTTAATAGTGCTTCCATTTAATAATTCTATGTTTAAGTCTGAAACATTAGAGCCAACCTTAGTTTTTATACTAGTTCGCAATTTGGTTTCTTCAATTTCCAAAACACTTCCTTCTTGATTGATATGCTTAACTCCATAGGTCTTTCCATACAATATAAACACAGCATTTTTATCAATAGGCTCGCCTAATCTTAAAAAAGAACTCAAGTCTTTGTTTGCATCTATGTGTCCTTCAACAATCACAATCCTGTCACTAAAATCCGTGGTGTCAAATGTATACATACCATCTGCCGAAGCATCATTTAAAAGAATGGTTATAGGCTTGTCGTTCAATATGTGCTTAGATAGTTTAACAGACAACCTTTGGTTGGTTAGCCAATATCTCACTTCTACAATAGTTGCTTCTGGATATTTCGAAGCATAGCGATTTTTTAAACTGCTAGCATTTTCAGGACTAATCTTACTCTTTCCTAATTTATAATGATATGCTGACGATTTATTGTTTTCATTCTCTAAGGATATAATAAGCTCCTCTTTATTAAACATTATTGGTAGGCCATCATCAGTAAAGTCCAGATTTCCATTCTTATCAATGTATAGGCTTGCTTGAGAAGTGGTGTAATCTTTTACCAAAAAAACAACTTCCTTTTTAAATTCAGAAGCTAAATTCCCTTCAAAAAACAGAAAGCCATAAGCCAAAGTTTTGCCTTTAAGATCTTTTGGCAACTGCTTAATAGATTTGCGCTCTGTTTTATTGATTATAACTTGGTTATTAAGCTTAAACAAAGGATTAAAACTCACCAAATCTTTATCTTTCCCAAAAGGATTTATATATGTGTTAGATAGGTTAAAATTCAGATTTTGTCCATGCATAATAGTGTGAAACACCACAAAACAGACACATAAAAATTTATTCATTTCATATTCATTTTAATTATATTTTATCTAATCATCAAGACTACTTATTGTTATTTACAGTAGAAATTACGCTGTATCTTGTTACTCGTAATATGAATATTTTTACCGATTATTTAACTTCTATACCATCCAAATTGTATCTCTTCAATCTCAAAAGAACTCCATTTTTATCAAATTCATAATTAATAAGATGAATCCCTTTATCGTTTTCAGTAGGCTTGTTTTCTTCATCAAAGTAAGCCTCTTCAAAACCTGTATGTAAACCCAAACTTTTTTTCTCCCAATTAAATTTATAAACCACTTTCGCAAAACCATAATCCATATTTAAATAATTTTTTCTATTGGATAAGTTGTTGGAAGTATCTTTAAAAGACCAACCTAGTTCATTACCATATTCATCAAAATCAAAGACTATAGAGGCGTATCCTGCTTCTTCATTCATAGTTAAGTTTCCTTCGGTATCAACATTGGTTATTGAGTATAGAAGACCTTTTTTTGTTGTGGAAATTTTAGAATTATAAAAAGGAAAATATGGAGTTAATACATTCGGGCTACCATCTTTTTTGAACTGCCTTTGAAGAAAAGTGTTATCGTCAATTTTTTCAAATTTAAATGAGTAAGAACCTATTCCGCTTTCAATTTGGTTGTTTAAAGAGTCTTTCAATACCAAAGAAATTTTGTTATTGTTTTTATCTAATTCAAAAACCTCCTGATGAATAGCAATTCCTAAGTAATAGTGTCTATAGGTGGTAGACATTTTGCCTTCTGCATTGTAGTATGACCTAATAAGCTTATCATCTAAATAATTATACCTTACCTCGTGTGTACCATAATAACTATTATTATTTGGCTGGCTCTTATCAAAATATTGAATTTTCAATAGCCTGTCTCCATCATAAATAAATTGATAATGTTTTAATGTCTTAGCTTCTTCCTGAGATATTTCTCCTCTTCCCAAGTATTTCAAATTAGGGGAAATAATCCCTGCTAAATTAGAATAGTATTTAGTTATATGTTTTTTACTCTCTTGTTCAATTAGATTATTATTAGCATCATAATTTTTTGAACCTATTATTACACCTTGTTTGTTTCTTGAATGGATTATTTTATGAATCCCAGTGAGTTTATGGTTTATTGGCTGTCCTTTCTCATCAAAATAAGATTCAGATAATAAAAATCTCCCATCGCTGGACCACTCCCAAACTCGCTTGGCATAGTCGTTATAGGCATTCATAGGCTTTCCATTGGCATCTTGAAATTCTAAAGCAATGCGATTACCAAAGTGATCCACTTCAAAATGCCATATCTGCGCTCCAGACCAATGTGTAGCTGGATTGCCTTTGGTATCAAAAAAAACAATATTCTTTAAATCATATTGGTCATGTATGTTTTGTTCTCCAGATGTGTTAGATGGTCCTATTACTTTGTTTCCACTGGCATCATAAACTTCCCAACGATCAAATCGTCCTTGCTTATCATAATAATAATGAAATTGTGCCACACCATTTTTAGTGTTTACCATGTTACCATTATCATCAATATTCTGAAGGGTTTTAAAATACCCTTGGTTATCAAAAAACATTCTGGTGCGTAACAATTCAAATTGACCTCGTAACGGTACTATATCTCCTTTGGCATCTAACCGTTCTTCTATAATACTACCATCGGCTTGATGCAGCCAGAAGTAATGTTGTACTCCAAACATATCGACAGTTGTTTCACCTGATTCGTTTAAGAACGATAGTTTTATATTTCTGCCATGTGCATCTTTTTCATATACTTTGGTGAATACTTGACCTTGCACAGTAGTTTGGTTTCCAAATCGATCATAAAAACTGTGACGTTCTTCGTTTTCATCATAAAATACTTTGGTTAGTGGTGCATTGATATAAAGGTTACCGAAAAAGCCTTCAAATTCTTTATAATGTTCGCCTAATTTAACATGTACAGCTACAATTCTGTTGTCTTTGTCATAATCAAATTGTAAATGAATACGTTCGTCTGCTTCTGCTTTAGTTATGGGAGAAGCTCCTTTAAACGGTTGATATGGAGATTCCCAGAACGGTAGATGTGCGTAATAGTTTGTTTTGACAGAATGTTCTGCCTCTAAATTAGTATTTATGTCACTAGTGCTTGAGGTACCAATATATAATTTGAACATTAGTGCAAATAAAATCATCAATGCTCCAGCAAATATTACAACTTTTCTATTTCCTTTATTTGGCATGTTTATTCTATTTTATTTTTCTATTTAGATATAAGCTATCTTTCAACTTCCTTCATATTAGCATCGTAAAACGTTCTTCCAGTCATACTACTATCCTCGGCATACTTAAATTCAATAGCTGCATAAGGCGCACCTTCTGGCATAACCAATTCACCTTTAGCATCAACAAATCTGTTTTGGTTATCGTATACAAATCTAAAATGTGTTTCATTGACTGCTGTTGTCTTATCAATTGGATGAATACCGCGCAAATCTGAATAAGGTGTTTCCCTAAAAACCAAATGGCGATAATACTCCGTTTTTTGCGCATATACATTTGAATAATTAAAACTAATAGCTACTAGCACGATGATTAATTTTAGATTAATTGTTTTCATTAATAAATTTAATTTTATAAGAAATTGAAAGGAAGCTCTTGTTTACACTACTTGAAAAACTTAAGCTGCAATATCAGACTCCTTTTAATATGTTTGTTATTTATAAGATTATAGTTATCATGTTCTATTTCAAAACTATACCTACTCATAAAGTTTAAAGTTCTAATTTCATAAATGACAACTATTAAACTTATTTTTAATGATTGGTAACAGTTTTTTTTTAATCACTAAAGTCATACAACTTCAATAAACTTATAGGCACGTCTCCATACTCTAAAACCCTCTCATGAAACTTTTTATAATTGAAACCAGGTTTGTTTTTAGCCTCCTTCAACAGGCTTAAAAAAACAGCTTCACCGTATTTATAAGTGATTACTTGAGCAGGCCATCGTTTCATTCTAGAAATCTCTCTTTTTGCTATCTCTTCTTTATCGATAATATGTTGATTCCAAAATGCCAATGCTTTTTTATCTGACCAACCTTTATAATTAATTCCTATATCCAAACAAACACGAACAGAACGAATTAAATCCCACTCCCATTTGCCGTATTCATCATATATTGTTTTATAAACACCTAACTCCTTACCTAAATGTTCTACATAAGCTCCCCAACCTTCAGCGAAACCTGGATACCAAAATAAATTCTGAATATCAGAACGATTAACAAGTGTATTAATAGATGACTGATAATGATGACCAGGTATGGCCTCATGTACATAAAACCATCCTATCTGCCTTTTATTAAATGGTTCATCAAACAAATTGTAATAAAACGTATTGTTATTATAATAGGCAGGTACATGAGCCAAATCTTCATTAGTACCTTTTTCAATGTTAACATTTGGAATTTGAGTCAAATAAGGAAACATATTGGAGGCATTATCTTTTACTATATTTTTCATCTTAGTAAAACCTTCTTTTACTTCGTTAGGCTCATGAATTAAAAAATGATCACTCTCCAAATATTTTTCAAAATCAACTCCAGAGAACCCTGATTTCTGTTGGAGCCTATCCATATTTAATTTAACGTTGTGAATTTCTTTTAAACCAAACTCAAATAATTCATTTGGTTTTACAGATATGTCAACCCACCTTTTTAGAAGATAAGTGTACCAATCTTTTCCAAAAGGGACAGAATAAATACTTTTTTTATTACTAATGTTTATTGAATTATCCCATTTTCTTTCTAGACTTATTCTTTCAAGATTAAGACTTATTTCATATCCAATGATTCTATAGTCTAACAATTCTTGTTCGTTAAGCATATTTGGGTTTAAATCACTCCATCTGTCATTCATGCTTGAGAAAAATATGCTTTGTTTCTCAATTTGGCTTTTGGTTTGAATATTATTTAATACATCTACATAGTTAACTTGTAAACCGGGTAATTCTAAAGCATTATATCCATTGTAAAAATCTTCCCTCAATAAATTAAAATCAGAGTTTTGAGAAGAATTAATAAGGCCATACATCTCATCAAATGCCTTTTTATTCTTTAGATTTTGATATGATGGTGCTAATATTTCAACTTTCTTTTTTAGAAATTTAAAATCTGCTTGCCATGAGTCTTCATCTGTCTGAAAATTAACTTCTTGTGAAATTCCTGAGCTAAATAAAAACACACTACTTATGAAGAATACTAATTTTAATTTCATCTAGTTTTCAATTTTTGATAACATCCATTTTATGGTCTCTTTTCCTAATGCGACACTATAATTATCACGTGCATGTAACATGTAAGTACCATTTCCTAAAGTCTCGACATTATGCTGCATTGTATTAAAGTTTACAAAACCATGATCTGCATTTGCTACTAAAACAAAGTCGCCTTTACCTCCATTTTCATTTACAATCTCAGCTATTTTTTGCGCACCTTTTGGACTAATCGCTTGGATATCAAACTCACCATGCATTGCCAAAACATTTGTCTTTACTTTAGACCAAGCATTTGGAATATCTATATCAGCTAAACTTTGCCAAAAATCGAAATGCCTACCGATGTACTGATTTTGTCTAAAATTAATTTCATTATCTCTAAAAAAATCGGCATAGACGTCGTTTTCTAGAATTTCTGAGCCTGAAAGCTTATTAATTAAAAAGTCTTCATTAAACTTTAAATTCACCTTATTGTCTTCTCTAATTTGGGAGTCGGAAACACCAAAATGCTTTGGCTGAAGGGTATACAGCTCTACCATATAGTCGTACCAATTTTGAGCTACACTTCCGTAGGTGATTATACCTCGAGGCGGTTTTAAATTGTTTAATAATGGAGCTATTACACCTCCCATTGAATGCCCAAACATAAAAATGTTATTAGCATCAATTGTTTCTTGTTTCAACAAGTCTTTATAACCTTCTTTAAACGCAAGAAGCTCTTCATCAAAACTTATTTGCATACAATGTTTGCTGCTCATACTATCACCTACTCCAGGTTTTTCTACTCGATATACTGCAAAACCTGCATTAACCCAATCTGATATTAGTTTTTTTGCAGGATTTTCATTTGTAGTCGTTTCAACAGTTCCGCAGGTATAACCTTGTAAAAAATACACAACAGGAGACTTTATCTTATTTTTAGGTGTAACCAGAATACTTCTTAATACATTGTCTTTGTAAACTACTTCGCCATAAGTGACGATTCCATTTTCAAAAGTCTCTATTGGCCTACCTAATAATACTGTTGACGCTTCTGTTTTTTTGTTTTTTGAATAATATTCTGCTTCAATTTTATCACCTTCATAAAGCTGACTTGTAATTTCCAAAACATCTTGAATTGTACTAACAGATGAACCATTTAATTTGGTAAGTACATCATCTTGCTTTACTCCTAAATTTGCGAATGTTGAGTTTGGCATAACCGTAGTAATGTGCACGCCTGTTTTAACATTAAAATTGTTCTGTATTGCAATACTATCGGTTAGTGTTTGCATCAATACGCCTAACATACCTTTACGTTTTAAGGTTTGAGATGTTATCGTCGATGTGACGATAAGGACGATTAAAAAGAATAAGTATTTAATTTTCATAATTTTAATTTGTTACTCTGTTAATTATAAGTAGAAACGGGAGAGATTTATCTTAATAATCGAAGTAACCATCAAACTTCCATTACTCCTTTTAAACTCTCCCTATTTCAAATAAATTGATGTCTTAGCTTCCAGGTAGTTTATAAGTTTTATTTTCAATTTCCACTATGATTTCCTTTAACCGCGGTTGAAATTGTTCAGGAGCTGTTTTTAATGAGTTCCTTACATCATTTAATGCCATTTTGTTATTTCCTATGAAGTAATGGCTAATACCTCTATTCAGCTCCATAAACCAAACTTTTGCATTATTCTTAAGAAATTGATTACAATAACCTAGAGCTTGCTCATAAAAACCATTCTGTAATAAGAATGCACTGAAACCATTTGCTTCATCTGCAGTAGCATGTATGTCTTTAGCATCAGAAATAACTTTATTCATATTATCTAATCTATTCAGCTTTTTAAGCAATCTTACTTTTGTAGATGTATTGACTAAATTTCTATTTGCTGCAAAACCTCCATAACCACCATTTATAGATCGGTCAACCCATTGCAGAGCTTCCTCTAAATTGGTATTATGTTCTAAGCACCATAAAGCAGCATCATTCCAAGACTGCCAGTGATACGTGTTAATACCTCTTAGTTCTTTTCTAAAACTATTAACAACGGTTTCATTTAAGTCCACTTCAACTTTAAAGGGAATTCGTTTTTCTCCCCATTCCAATCCGATAACCAATGTATTTTCAGTTCTATTTAAAAACTCATAATCAAGTTGTTCTGATGGAGAGCAAGATTCTGGTAATACAGTGACTCGAAGACTAACATCGTTTTCTATATCTAAATAATAACTTCCCCACTGGTCATAATTGTGCGCAAATAACAACTCATAGGTATCGTCTTTGGGAATTATATGAAAACCATATTTCCCCGCTTTTAATAATTGACCTTCAATTTTTACATCTGTACTAAACTCTATTGTGGTTGCCATATTAGCACCTGCCCTCCATGGAATAGGATTACCTTGCTGTGGAATGATACCTGAGTTGTTCCAAACATCTCTACCATTTAAAGCAGGACTACTATAATCAACCGTAATTTTTGTGACTCCAAGCATTTGGCTTTCTTGAATTTTAGGACTCACTTGAGGTATATTTAAAGTATGAAATTGTGCAAATAAGCTACTTTGCATGGTTAGACCAAATACTAAAAAAGCCATTATTTTAACTGTAATTTGATGATGTTTCATGATGTTAATTTGTTTGTTATTTTATGTTTTTATTAATTGTTTATTATGTGTTTGAAATAGTCTAAAGAGGCTGGCTCAAAAACCATGATGTTGTCTTTAGCATTAAAATATCCCATAGAGACCAAGCCCACAACCTTACCTTCGGTATCAAACACAGGACCTCCACTACAACCATTATAAGTGCCTTTAGGCACATCTAACCTAAGGTTATGATCCTCTGTAAATCCTAAAAATTGACCAGATACTTTAATAGGTGTATCACTTTTATAAGGATAACCCATAAAAAACAAAGGTTCATTAGGCTTTAGGGCTTGTTCTCTCACACTAAACACTGCAATACCTTTTGGGATGTCTTCTTTTAATTCAAAAATTAACCAATCCCCTTTGGGTGGCATTTCTAGACGTTCATTAGGGTTTTCGTTTATCAACCTGCCAGCCGTAACTTTTTTATCTGGACCTGTTTTAGACATAAACTCCCAAGATTGTAAAGCATCACCAAAACTGATTGTCTTCATATGGTCTGTTTTTGCAAAAAACAAAACGTGCTTAGCTGTAACTGCATAAAGCTTATTCTGATACTCTAACACAAAACCACTTCCAGCATGTAGATTATTAAACTTGGTGTCTTTAAACGTAACCTTACTTACCAGCACAGAGTCTATTTGTGCCATACAGGTTGTTGCACACATAAACATGCCTAAAAATTGAAGTATGATTGATTTTTTTATCATAATATTTACTTTATACCGCAAAACGATAGGTGAGTTTAAGAATGATAGACCTATTCCTTAAATCAAATCCGTTAGTGCTATTATTTTGATTATAGATTAAGAATAAGTCTGATAGTGGTGCATAACGCCATTGCAACCTTGAAAACACACTAAAGTTTTCGCTTTGAGAGTTGTACTGAATGGTATTGTTAAAAAAGAGCTTATTGGTAAAACTAAACAAGCCTCTAAACCTCAAAAGATGCAAATCTATATCACCATACTGATCAGGTAAATTAATATTGTTATAGTTATAGGCTACATTAAAGTTAGCCCAATACCCAAACCTTATGTTTGTAGAGGCAGCAAGTGTTGTAATTTTACCGTTATAAAAACCACCATGTGTCACCGAGGTATTGTAGGTAAACACCTTTCTTCTGTCTGAGGTATAACTTACTGTTCCTGTAGTAAAGTTGTAATTTCCAACAGGCAAATTATCAAACTCACTACCTAAGAAATTGGTTGCAAAATTAAGGTTCACTTCACTATTTGTTCCTAACACAGTAAATTGAGAGGTGTTTTTAAAAAATAGGTCATAAGCCAAATTGTTATCACGTTCATTAAGACTTCCGTTGGAGTTTAAAAAAATGTTGTGAAAAAATCTAAAGCCTTGAAAAATAAGCTTACTATGTTCTTCTTTTGCAAAGAACTTATAGGTTACATAAGGGTTTACAAACATGTAACTTTGCCTAACCACTGCCTGAGCATCTGCATCGTAATTAAACAAGCGAGGTGTAAACCCTAAATCGGCCTGATAATCTTTATCCAGCAAATCAAAGGTCCAACCAGCTCTTAAACGCCTTGTTGCATAACCACCATTAATTCCAAAGTATGATCCTTCGGTACCCTCATCGGTTATACTACTATGGTATTTAATACTGTTATTAAAATTGCCCTTTTTAGAGATGTATGTAAACTCGGCACCATAATTTCTGGCATAATCATGTATGTTATCATTTCCAGTTTCCTGCCTATTAACAAAAAGCCCTCTAAACTGTGATCTATCTAATACCTTATAATTAAAGGCTGCTACAGTGTTATTTTGTGCATCAACATCAGTATCTTCTTTAGTTTGCACATTCATGACGCCAATACGCAAATCATCTGTAATATTACCTGTTACTCTAGCACCATAAACAATAGGTGTGGTTAGTCCTACACGTCTGGAAAAAAATGGATTGATGGAATAACTACCAAAGTTGGTGAAGATATCGGCATTTTCCAGAAAAAACTCACGCTGTTCTGGTAAAGAAATATCAAAACGAGTAATGTTGGTGATTTCCTGATCTACATCGGCATTTGAAAAATCCGGATTGTAAGTAATATCGGCATTTAGTGATTTGGTAATGCCAATTTTCACATCAACTCCAGCATCTAGTTTAGTTTTTGTATCGGGATGCTCAGACTGATTATCTTTAAGCGAAGATACTGTTGCATAAGGCTTTACAAAAGCAATATTGTTTTTTACCTCTGGTA
This sequence comes from Bacteroidia bacterium, assembly GCA_030429955.1. GTDB lineage: Bacteria > Bacteroidota > Bacteroidia > Flavobacteriales > Flavobacteriaceae > CAJQLB01. Next base: position 36,069 of record JAUIGO010000006.1, on the reverse strand, counting down.
CTTCTGGCCACTTTAAGGTGCCCATATAATTAACATCAATGCCGTTAAAATTTATTGGGAATGGTGTCCAGGTATAATAAAAGTTTTGGGTTTTATGACCACGAATAAAGTTAATGCCCCACTCTGTGTTACCTTCATTATAGCGAAGACTATTAAAAGGAATTGCTATTTCTACAATCCAATACGTATCGTACTGCTTTGTTTTAGACATCCAACTGGTATCCCAAGAATCTGTATACGTGGTTCTACCTGGCTCTACTAATAGACTCCCATCAACTTTTGCTCCGCCAGCGTTAACACCAACCATAATACCGCTCTGCTTCTTGTTAATGGGGTCTATAGCTATAGTAAAAGAATCACTTTCCCACTGTGAATTATCGGAGTCTCTTTGTAAGGACTGAATAATCCTATTTCCATCATCATAATGTTTTGCAAATAGGTACAAGTTATCCTTATCATAGGTTAATCGAATTTCAGATGGATAAGCTGCCAACCCTTTATCACTGGGATTATGGTTGTACATGGTATCAATAAGCTGATAATTGCTCCATTCGCCTGCCTCTTCTATACCATCAATTTTAATAGGTGTTTTAGCAGGTTGTATGTAATACTTATAGGTGTCACGAGTTGAAATTTCCTGCGCTGATAAAGTGAAAGCACTAAATAAAAGGATGCTTAATACATAAAGGATTGGGTGATTGTTCATTTTTGGATTGATTGTTCTTTTTGATTGATGATTAAAAATTATTTGAATAGTAAATGCTCTAAAAACAAGCCTAATGTGGCATAGGTATTTTGCTTTTCCTCTCCTACACGTTTCACTTCAGCAAGTTCGGATTCATTATAATACCTGTTGTTAGCTAAAACCATATAAGGATGTGATACGGTTTGTAAACCTGTTAATGGGTTGTCGTTAAGCACTATTACATTTGCTAAAGCATTGGTCTCTATTCGCCCTAACTCTTGCTTCCCTAATTCCTCTGCTGCACTATAAGTTGCCGATTTTAAAACTTCATATTCAGATAGACCTGCTGCCTTTAAAAGCTGCATTTCTTCAATCACTGAAGTACCAGCTGCCAAAAAGTTTGGTCCAGAATCTGTACCAAATAATACGGTTACACCTTCTTCTACCAACACACGCGAAAGGGTTTCCATAGCCTTGTACTTAGCCTCTGTATAGGCTTTATATTGAGGTCCTGCCTTGGTATATACCTCCAGTTGTTTTGTGCCTATAAACTTTGTGATTGGGTTTAAATCTGCTTCTTGTAATTGGTTATAATATGCCACGCCTTCCTGAGATATTCTATATATTCTGTTAAACGCAACTAGGTTTAAAGTAACCGCTTTATCAGATGCCTTTATTTGTTTTGCCAAGGCTCTAATGCTGGCTTCAGTACGTTCTTCATCTAAAAACTGTAGCAATTCTTCAGTGTGTTCTATAGATGCTATAGAGGAGCTTAAAAGCCTCTCTAAAGATACCTGAGGTGGATGACCTGCAATTTGCACACCGCTTACTTGTGCTTTATGCTCAATGGCATCTAATTGTGTTGCGCTGATATTATCATATACTTTTACAAAATCATACCCAGCACTTATATAGTTGTCTACTACCAAACCAGCTTCTTCGGCGTCAGAAACCGTTTTATGAAAAGGACCTGCATCATCACCACTATTAAGTGTAGGCGTGGCAGTAATAAGTTGGCTGCCTATTAGTTTCCCTTCTGCTAATTGCTGTTTCCAACGTAAGTGCATCGGAAATCCCATCATGTTTCTAACCGTAGTAACACCATAGGCTAAATACTGAGCCAAATCAGTTCTGTCAAACACATGTGCATGCATATCAATAAGTCCAGGCATCACATATTTTCCTTTGGCATTTATAGTATTGTACCCTCCTCTAAACACAGTATCAGGAGTAATGGCTACAATATTGTTTTGCTCTATATATATATTTTTATTGTACATTATGGAATCATTACCCATGCTAATCACATGCACGCCTTGCAAAGCAATGTTTTGGTATTCTGTACCCAAAGGCTTCATTTCTTTTTCAGAATATTTTCCGTATGGTATAGACAATAAAACAATAAGTAGCAATACTGCGATAATGGAAAGCATCCATTTGATGCTTGTTTTAAGTATCTTTTTAAGTTTCTTTTTTGCTGTCATGAGGTCTTACTAAACCATTTAATTATGATGAGGCAAACATAGAGGTTTGGCTAAGGCAAATCGACCCAATACAGGTATTTGCAAAAATCCGAACGTTTTTTTAACTGAGATTTAACAGATAGTTAAAAAATTAAAATTCGGTTTTTATAAAGTGGAAGTTGTTGGAAGAGCTGTGCTATGTCGTGTTCTTATTATTCATTTTATTTACTCGTCCACTAGCATAGTTCTGTTAATTGAATAATATAAATCTGCTGCGAATGAATTTGTATATGTAAGAACTTACCTAATCACTAACTATGTTATTTTCGATTACTTTAAAATCGTCTTGGGTTGGAGCGTGTTTAGAATTGTTAAGTAAAACGGTATGTTTTAAAGAAGGAAAAATATCTTTAGCTCGTCTTATCATTTTTTTACCAGGAAAAAGGATGTCTTTTTCAGCTGCGAAAATGCTGATTGGTGTTTTTATATGTTTAGCTGAATCTTTAGTAATTATAGGTAATGGCGAAAAATCCATATTACAATGTTGAAATGTAAGCGACATATACTCTAATGCAAAATCATCGTATTCAGATAAAGTTAAAAAACCTGACGACACTTTGTACAAGAAATTGTATTTAATCTAAACACAACGTCATTGCTATTCAGATCTTTAACGTCGTTAGTAGCAAAACTTCCTTGGCATTCCTCAGATGTCACACTGAGCCTGTCGAAAGTTTGATGTAGAATGCACAACCAATTCCTGCGTAGCAGGAATACTTCTTTTATGCAGAATAGTCGAACAAAAGCTTCGAAATCTAGGCGTTACAAACGCCGCGAAGTTTTGGAGGCGGTTTTGCAAAGCAAAAAATCCTCATGAAAGACGTCTTTTTTCAGTTCTTTTTTGGACGAGCAAAAAAGAACAAACAATTAAAACCTAACTCCTTTTAGCCTTGCATACTCCAACTCTATCATAGAGACAAAACCATTTAACTTTAAAAACATTCCAAAACCACAAACCCAACACCTTCTTTAGTATTCAACACATACAGCTCACCATCCACCTCTTGGTAAAACCGCACACCCAACACACAAAGCAAAGTGCCAACACCATTGGGCAAAATATCAGGTGTTAATTGTATGGTTGTTCCACTAAGGCTTTTATTTAGAACTAATGGTGTAGCCAGATGCAATTTATTGTGTAGGGTTTCAAAATTAAAGTCAAGTACACCATAGTTCAGTTCAATATGTGTTGCTCCACTTATAAACCCTACCTTTTTAATATCAAAATGAGAAATTGTCAGTTCAAAAGTACTACTGTCAATCTCAAAATCAAAAGGCAATAGACGCCTCACATCACAGTCAGGTGTATAATTAAACTGTTTTAATAAAGAAATGCCTTCCGTTGTACTTACACTCTCAAAAACAACACGATTTCCACGTTCATGCACAGCATCCAAATCCTTAAGTTGGGTAAACAAGGTCATCAATCTGCTATGAAAATAAGTAAACTTAAATCCTTTATGAAATGAACGTAAAGCCATCCTAAAAACCTTATTCACACGCGAGCAGTGACCAAACTCACTGCCATTTTCGCGCACTCGTTGCATACTTGCTTTAGCTTTAATAGCCTTACCGTTAAAACCACCTCCAGCTTTTCTGGCTACTGGTTTGCCATTCAAATAGTAAAAATTGATACCACCAATTGTACCTGTTAATGGGATAATACCTTTCTGTTTGGCCATAGGTTGTAAGTGTTATTTAAACATCAAAGTAACAACAATATACAAAAATTAATCTTATGGTTATAGCGTGGTTATAACATACTTATAAAATGGTTATAGCAACTTACATATATAACTAATGTTCTCTTGATAAAATTACCTAATATGACTTCCAGCATTCACATCAATTGTGGCTCCTGTAGCATGGTCCATTTGTCCACTGCACATTAAAGCCACCAAAGGCGCTAAATCATTTGGTGTAGTCAACTCATTTAAAGCAATCTCATTCAGAACTCGCTCTTCACCATAAGTATCAATAAAGGATTCTGCCATTTGTGTTCTGGTGAATCCAGGAGCAATGACAAACGATTTGATATTTTCTTTCCCAAAAGAACGTGCGACACTTCGTGCTAAAGAAGTTAATCCACCTTTAGAAGCAGCATAGGCAAGATATTCTTCGGTTTCGCCACGAAACACTGCTCTACTTCCAATGTAAATAAAACGACCTCCTTTTTGTTTTCTAAAATGATCAATACCTAATTTGGTAAGTATGCCAACTGAATCTAAATTAATAGCGATGGTAGATTTCCAAACACTTAACCAATCGTCTAAGTCACTTTTAGAAGAGTGTTTTTGAAACACACCAGCGTTTAAAATAATGGTGTCAATCGTACCGAATTCCTTAAGAACATTTTCAAATAAATTGATGACGTCTTGGGTTTGGCTTAAATCGGCATGAAAAACTTTCGATTGAGTTTCAGGATATTTATTGACCAAATTTTCAGCAGCTTCCTTATCAGAATTATAATGCACAGCTACCTTTGCTCCCATTTGCATGGCATAATCTGCTATGCCTTGACCAATGCCTTTAGAAGCTCCTGTAATTAAAATGGTTTTATGTTTTAAATCAATATGCGTCATTTATAAAATATGTTTAATCCAACCTCCATCAACAGCTAAGGAAGTTCCTGTGATGTAGCTCGCTCGTTCACTTGCTAAAAAGGTAACTGCAGCTGCAAATTCATCAGGATTGCCAAAGCGCTTTAGAGGAATTTCATCAATAGCAGATTTAAAAGAAGGGTTGCTTTCAATTAAAGACAGTAACCTGTTGGTCTTTGTGTATCCAGGCATGACATTATTTACTGTAATGTTGTACTCGCCTAATTCACTTGCCAAAGTTTTCATCAAACCAGCTACAGAAGCACGAACCGAATTGGATAAGATTAAATTATCAACTGGCTGCTTTACAGCTTGAGATGTAATGGCGATGATTCTACCAAATTGCTGTTGTTTCATTCCTGGAATTACAGCCTTTACTAACGACACTGTACTTGCTAAAAGAAGTTTATAGGTGTTATTCCAATCGTCCATTGACAAGTCCTCAAACTTCCCTGAAGGTGGTCCTCCAGTATTGGTAATTAAAATATCAATATTATCATGATGATTGAAAATAGTTTTTAAAACAGAAGCTCTTTCCTCATCATCTGCCAAGTCACCAGAAATGGCTAGAACACTCGTTTGGCATTGGTGTTCAATCTCTTGTTTGGTTTGCTCTAGTTTCTCTTTATTTCTGCCATTTATAATGACTGTTGCTCCTTCTTTGGCCAATTCCATAGCCACAGCTTTTCCTAAGCCATCACTGGAAGCAGCTATAAAAGCAATTTTATTTTTTAAGCCTAAATCCATTGGTTATTTACGTAAATAATCGTCTGTACCATCAAGCCAATCTTCACGAATTGGCGACCAAGTGTCAATTTCTTCAACATCACCAATCATTAAGGCTTCATGAGGTAGATGCGCTGGAATAACCACTGAATCTCCAGGGCCTAAGTCCATAGTTTGTTCTTTGTTGGCTCCAAACCAAAACCGAATGGTTCCAGAAATGACTTGTGTCACTTGCTCATTATGATGTTCGTGAAGTGGTACTAAAAATCCATCTTTAAATTTCATTCTAGCAACCATGACTTTGTCGCCATAAATCATTTTGCGTTGCATCTTATCTGTGACTTGCTCTACAGGAACATCGTCCCAATTTATTTTTTTTAGCATGATTTAATTTTTATCCATTAATTCTAATCCTTGATTGATTCCTTTTTCCATAGCTGGTACACCACGTTCCATCCAAACTGGTTTAGGATCACCTTTTAAATAATGATCAAAAAACTGTTGCATTCTGATATTGAAATCTTTTCTATTCTGCATTTTTAAAGGCCAATGTGGTTCGTCATTATAATTTAAAAACCAAGCTGGCTTTCCTAGTCGACGTAAGCTTACAAAAAACTCAATCCCTTGGTACCATGGCACGTGACCATCGGCATCGTTGTGCATTATCAATAAAGGTGTGTTTATTTTATCGATGTTAAATATTGGTGAATTCTCCACATAACGCTGTGGATATTCCCAAGGAGTTCCTCCTATTCTACTCTGTGTGTGCTCGTACTGAAACTGTCTGCTCAAACCTGTCCACCAACGAATTCCACCATAAGCACTAATCATGTTTGGCACTGGAGCTCCAGATTCTGCAGCTTTAAAAATATCTGTTTTAGTCACTAAATAAGCAATTTGATAACCTCCCCAACTATGACCTTGTGTTCCAATATTATCTTTGTCAATAAATCCTTTTTCTATTAAAGATGTAATGCCAGGAATCACGCAATTAAAGGCGCTTTCGCCAGGATAGCCTTCACGATAATACACATCTGGATTAAAAATAACATAGCCTCTACTTGCATAAAAACTGTAATTGATTGTTGAACGACCAGGATTTGGTGCTTTGTGTGAATGTAAACCATCAGAGCTTTTCTCGTAGAAATTTACGATCATTGGATACTTTTTGTTGGGATCAAAATTCTCTGGTTTTATCAACATTCCTGTTAGTGGTAAACCATCTAAAGATGTCCAATGTACTAATTCTGCTGTTCCCCAATTATAGTCTTTTTGTTGAGGGTTGGCATCACTTAAAACGGTTTGATTTTTAAAACTTAAATTCGAAATTCTAAGGTTTGGAAATTCTTCAAAAGATTGTCTAGTAAACAACACTGCATCGCTAAATTTTGCCTTACGAGGTGTTGAATAGCGATAAGGCTCATCAAGCAATTGTTTGCCAGATTTGCTACCATAGTTATACTCAAAATAACCAGAATTTTTGCTGGTTTCATTAAATGTAGTGAGTAACCATTTTTCAGAAGTATCAATAAAACGTTGGTCTGAATCTAATCTTACATAACGATATTCTGTTGTGTTTTCGCGACCTTTAGTGAGTCGAGTGCTTGTGCCATTGTCAGGGTTAAATTCCCAAATATCATAACGATCATAAAGGATTATGGATTTGTCGTCTTTTGTCCAACCAGCAGAACCATACGATCCTGGATAGTTTGGAGAATCATTAAGCTCATCATAAAACACTTTATCTTTTGTTAATGCGATATATTTTGATGTACTGATATTATAGGTAAACCAAGTACTATCTGCAGGATTGTAACCATAAGCATATTTGCCTTTTGGACTTAATTGTGTGTTTCCTAGGTTTTTCTTCAATGCAGATTTTACAGCACCTGTATTTACATTCACGATGGCTAAATCTTCAGCTCGCCTTCCAGTCCACTGACTTTCTAGTAAATAAGGTTCTTCATTGCTTACTAAAGCAAAAGTGCCATTACCTTCATCTGCTAATCTTGAATCTGGATACTCTTTAGTTGCAATTTGAATTAGCTTCTTATTGTTTAAATGATAAACGGTTTGAAACGATTTTTTCTGATCGTTTTTAACTTGTAATTCCTGTACTGTATACAATCTTGGTTCGTCATAAGTCCATACTTCAACGTTTACGATTTCTTCATCCAACAATAAGGTGTCTTGAACTATCGCAGGAAGTGCCAAACCGAAATACAATTTGGAATCATCTTTAGAGAAACTCACGTTGCCATCAGACGATACTCTGTAGCCTTGAGGAGCCGTTTCAGCATCAACAACCAATTGAGCATTATTGTTTGCAGTATTCCAAGTGTATAGTTTGTTTGGTCGCACGTAAACTTTGGTTGTATCAGCATCAACTACAAAGCCTAAGTTTTTACCAGAATCACTAAAGCTGAGTTCAAAATATTTAGTCTTCTCATGCGAATCAAAAACTTGTTTTGTAGTGCTATTGGTTAAATCTTTAACATAAACTCCTGGTTTTATATCAGCATCATCTCCAGTTGTAATAAAGGAGAGCATCTTCCCTTCTTTAGCAAAAATATAATTAGTCACAAAGTGAATGGTGTCTTCTTGCTTGTTTTGAAGATTTCTAATCACTAGTGGATAACCATTTTTATCATTTGCCTTTTTAGCTTTCTTTTTTGACTTAGATTCAGTTTTCGTGGAATCGTTTGAAATAGAATCTTTTTCAGTTTTTTTAGGAGTATCTTTTTGCGCTTCTTCAAACGTATAGGCTATAAAACCTGACCATTTTTGAGGTGTTTTGTATGATTTAATATTGGCAATCTTATCTAAAGTGTTGTTTTGTAAATTGTAAATACCAAGAGTGTCTTTTGGCATTTTGTCCTTTTTCACTTTTCTGCGTTTCATTTCAGCAATACTATCTTTCCATGCTTTAACCACAAAAATGGCATTATTGGAATCATAAGTGAATTCACCTCGTTCTGAGCGTTCATGCTCAAATACCAAATTGGCATTGTTATCTTTTATTTTTAAATGATTGTCTTTTTCTCCTTTTTCAAGAGAATACATCACAAATTTTCCATTAGGTGCAATGGTTTCTCCTTGAATGGTGTTCCAGATATCAAAATCTGAATGGTCTAATATTTTTTTCTGAGCAAATGAGTTTACTGTAATTAATAATAAAATGACATAAAATACTTGTTTCATAACTTGGTTTTACTTTGTAAAATAATAAAAGGGAGTCGCTATCAATGTTTAGCAGCTCCCCAAATATACTATATTTAGTTTTTCATTCCTTGACCCTCAACCCAAGGTGCGCCTGATGCTTTCAAGCCACTTTCAATAGATGGTATTGTATTGTTAATAATTGGCTTAAGCTTAGTTTTTACCTTATTTAATTGGCTTTGCACTCTTTTTAGGAATTCTTGATGTTCATCAGTTGGTCCATAAGTATTACCCAAAGCTCTCCATCCAATTGAGTTCCCTTCACTAGCTGTTGGATTTGAACGCTCTCCAATTTCATCCTTTAAATCATCTCCATTTAATTCTTTATCAATATTTAAAAGTGCCATTTTTACGTCGTTTATTTTTTTGAACAGATCATCACTCGGCTTATCTGCCTTGTTTAGAGCTCTTTCCATGGCATCTATTGTCTGTATTGCTGTTGATAGAGCAACGTTGGTGGCAGTAAGGTCTTGCTGAAAGTCAAATACTTTCTCTCTAAATGCATCCATTTCATCAAATGATTTACGTGGAAGCGCTCCATCATACATTGGCACAACCTTAAATGGTTTTGGACCTTCAAGTGTTGTATTAACACCATTAACACGCTTAACAATAGTGACTGTATAGTCCCCAGGTGTTGCCATAACGCCTCCTCTACCAAAACCGCCTCTTCCACCAGGTGTTTGCAATCTTTCTCCTGATTTATTAGGATAGTTTAGTTCCCAATTAACTCGGTTAAATCCTTTTTTGTTTTTTCCTTGAACTGTGTTTACCACATTGCCATTTTCATCCTTTATAATCAATAGAACTTCTGGACCTTCTTGCCTGTTCTCTGCCTCTAAAGCATCCCATCCTGGGAAATCTGTGTTTGTTTTTTCCCTGGTTTTTCTTTCGTCTTTCAAGGACTCCAATTTATCCGACATATAATAAGTGAAAACTGCCCCAAATGGTGGGTTTTCAGCTGCATATTCATTATCCCCTTGGCTTCCCACTCTTTCATTTGGACTGTACCAAAGAGCATCTTTTATTGGGAATAATGTAACATCTTTTGAAAGCATTGTGTTGTCAAATTCCCTAATAGGTGTTATGTCGTCTAAAATAAAAATACCTCTACCAAAAGATGCTGCAACTAAGTCATTCTCTCTTCTTTGAATGGTAATATCCCTAATTGAAATAGTTGGGATACCGCTTTTAAGCTGTATCCAATTTTTACCTCCATTTCTTGTAAAATAGACACCATATTCTGTGGCAGCGAACAACAAGTCTTTTTTCACATGATCTTGTACCAATCTCCATGTTAACAAGGTGTTTGGTAAATCGCCATTAATAAGTGCCCAAGATTTTCCCTTATCTGTACTTTTTATTAAATACGGTTTGTAATCACCATATTTATGATTGTCTAAAGCAGCATACACCACATTGGCATCAAACAAATCAGCACGTACATCGTTTACAAAAGCAGTTGATGGTACGCCTTTAATGTTCCCTAAAGCAAATTTTGTCCAGCTTGTCCCTCCATTTTCAGTTACCTGAATCAAGCCATCATCTGTTCCTGCATAAATTAAACCTTCTTGTTTTGGAGATTCAGCCAAAGAAGTAATGGTATTGTAATTTGACATAGCATTAAGGTCCCAAGCATTGTCCCAACTTTGCTGTTTGCCATCATAAAAAGGTAAAGTCATTCGGTCTTGATTTAAAGTAAGGTCTGATGAAATTGGTGTCCAAGCATCTCCTCTATTTTCTGATTTCCAAACTCTTTGAGAAGCAAAGTATAGTTTTGTAGGATTGTGAGGACTTACTAAAATTGGAGCATCCCAATTGAAACGCTCAAAAGGATCACCTTCTCTGGCTTGTGGCTGAATGAACACTGTTTCCCTGGTGGTTTGATCAATTCGCCATAAGGCACCTTGCTGAAATTCGCCATAAGTGATGTTAGGATTTCCTGGCTCGATCGCAGATTGATGACCATCAGCTCCTAAAGTTTTCCACCAATCTCTATTTTTAATACCATCTGAAAACACGGTTCTAGAAGCGCCTCCTAGTGATCCATTATCTTGTGTTCCTCCATAAACTTTATAGAAAGGCTCACTATCATCTACAGCAACCTTGAAGAATTGTGTTATTGGAAGATTGCTAACGTATTTCCAGCTTTCTGTCAGGTCAAAGCTTTCATAAAGTCCTCCGTCAGTGCCTATTAATAGGTAGTTAGGATCTGATTTTTTAAATACCAACGCATGACTATCACTATGTTGATTTGAACGACTCATTCGTGTAAATGTTTTACCATGATCTTTAGACTCTAGTGCACTATTGTTCATTAAGTAAAGAGTGCCATCATGGTGAGGAGAAGCAATAAGTTCTTGATAATAATGTGGTCCAGTTCCTCCAGATACAGCATCAGACTGTTTGTTCCAAGTCTCGCCTCTATTGGTTGACATATAAACTCCACCTTTAGTCCTGTCAGTTTCAACTGCAGCATAGATAACATCAGAATCAAAATGAGACATAGCCAAACCTATTTTTCCTAGGTTAGAACCTGGCAATCCTTTTTTAAGTTCTGTCCAAGTGTCTCCACCATCTGTACTTTTATGGATTCCTGTTCCTGGTCCTCCTCCCATATATGCAGCCACAGTACGATGTCTTTGCCATGTTGCGGCATATAATATATCTGGATTGTTTTGGTCGATCACAATATCTGTAGCACCAATCCATTCGCTATCTCCAAGTGTACGATTCCATGTTTTTCCGCCATCAGTTGTTTTATAAACACCTCTTTCGCCTCCTTTTGTCCAAAGCGGTCCTTGTGAAGCTACCCAAACAATATCAGAATTTTCTGGATGCACAATAATTGTTGATAGATGCTCTGATTTTGCGAGTCCCATATTTTTCCATGAATTGCCATCATCATGACTCACATAAATTCCATCTCCAAAAGCTACGTGACGACCACCAACATTTTCACCTGTTCCAACCCAAATAGTATGAGGGTTTGAGGGATCTATTGCTATGCTTCCAATAGAATATGAGCTTTCATTATCAAAAATTGGTTTCCAAGTGGTGCCAGAATTTGTAGTTTTCCAGACGCCTCCAGAACCAACTGCTACATACCAAACATTTTCATTTTCTGGATGTATTGCAATATCTGCAATACGTCCTGAGGTCAATGCTGGTCCTATGTTTCTAAGTTCTAAACCTCTAAAGGTAGATTCATTAATTGTTTGAGATTGAAGTGTGAATGTCATTCCTAAAAGGAACATCCAAAGGAACGATACTTTTAAAATAGTTTTCATATTAGGTAATTGTTTCTAATTAAGATTTATTTTTTTGCAATAGGAATACGAATTTGAGAAGGATGTTTTGATGAGTGATGCACATTATTATGAGCAACAACACCAATTTTTTCGTCATAGTTATTCCCTCCTGTATTTAGGTTTCTTGCAAAACGCGGAAAGTTACTACTCGAAATCTCAACACGAATACGATGCCCTTTCTTAAACAAATTACTTGTAGACATTGGTGTTAAATTTACTTCATAAACATTGCCTTTTTCCATAAACACTTCTTTGTCATAACCTTCACGATAGCGAACGCGTTGTATGGTTTCATCTAAATTGTATGCTGAACCATCTGGATATACATCAATTAGTTTTATGGTGAAATCTGTATCCTTCACATCAGATGACACATATAGTTTTGATTCAATAAAACCAGAAACTTCAGTATCTTCTTTCAAAATATCTGTAGTGTACACTAAAATATCATTCCTAGCTTCCATATCTTGTTGATTAAAAGCTCCTCCTTTTACAGCGTTTCCAGTACAACAAACATTGCCTCCATAAGAAGGTACTGGAGCCATAGGGTCATAGGTAAAACTATCAGGGTTATCAGAACTTGGTTTTGTAGTCGATAATTTACCATTACCAAAACGACTGTTTGCGTTTCCGTCACTGTTTAAATAATAGGTCACCATTTCTGTGTTTTCTGGTGGCCAAGTTTCAGCTGCTTGCCATTTGTTGCTTCCCATTGTGTAATATTGAACTCTTGGAGTGCTTTCTTTAAAATCATTTTGCTCTCCTTTTAACCAAAGGTCAAACCATTTGGTTATTTGCTCATCGTAATTTAGTCTGGCATCACCAACACTTCGCTCTCCAACAATTGTATTTTCTGTAGCTCTAGTATAAGCACAATGCAAAGTTGGCGCAATGACTAAATATTGATTATCACGAATAAAAGGATCTTTTGAGTTATTTCTAGCATGATTAAAAAGCTTAATATTTGGCGTAATGGAAACATCATACCAAGAGGCAAACCAGAAACTTGGTGTGCCTATATCTTTGTCATCATGATAAATTCCGCCTTTAAACCAATCAGGATGGTTAGGCTTACGGCGAATCATTTTATCAAAAATCTCATGTTTCCCATTGATGTTTTTTAAAATATCTTGAATTGGTAAATGGTTTAATGCTTCAGCCATATCAATTGGAGGATTCTCAGGAGCTAAATCATAAAATCGAGAAATTCTGATCAAATCTTCTTGAGTTGCTCCTTTTGGTATTCTTGGTTTGAATTTATCATGTTCAACACCATAAAGCCAAGAAAAGAAAAGCATCTGCTCTGCGCCTCCACGATACCAATTGCCTTGTTCATTTACATCTCCTACTCTCCCAACACCTGCACCAAATCCTTGTGGCACCATAGCTGCATGAGAAGGATGATCTAAAGCAGACACAGCCATTTGCCATTCTGCTGTTGACGAACAACCAAGAGTTCCTATTTTCCCATTAGACCAAGGTTGATTTTTCATCCATTCAAAAGCATCATAACCATCTGTTAATGGCACGCCTAGAATATCCCATTCTCCTTCAGAATAATAACGTCCTCGCTCATTTTGAACTACATAAACGTAGCCTTGCTTAACATACTCATAAGCTCGTCGTGCATTGCCTAATCGTTGCTCACCATCTCCCCAAGAATTAAAGTTATAAGGTGTTCTTGAAAAAATAATTGGGTATTTGCCATCAGCTTTTGGCCTGTAAATATCTGTTGCCAGCCTGATGCCATCACGCATTGGCATCATGACCTTTTGGTCGACAATGGCAATTTCATTAAGTTTTTCTAAAATATCTTCTTGTGCTTGTAAAACAGGAATGCTTACAAAGAGACAAGCAAGAGCTGTTAAAAGAGTAGTCGCTCGCTTTTTCATTATATAAATATTGGTTGGTTAAATAATTGACTTAAAGGTAGGAAAATGTACTTACAGATTAAACTTTGTTTAAACTTTTAACAGTTTTAAAATAAATACAAGAATTCAGTATCTAGAATTTAAAAAATTATGACTAATTTTTTATTCACATTTAATATGAAAACTTGATGAACTCATATTAAAAATGTAGCTTTATAACCTCAATAAAAACACATAATAATGAATACTATTTCTAGATTAAAAAAAGCCTTTAATGCAGTTGTTATTATTACCTTATTTGTTGGTTTTAACTCCACATTTGCTCAAGACAAACTAAAAAAAATGCCTGGTTATGAGCGTTATGCTGAAATGTCTCCAAAAATTAGAGGCTCCGTAAATATGGTTCCACGCACCTATTCTTGGAATGAAGACAGCTCTGCTTTTGAATACAGTCATGATGGCAAGCGTTTTCAGTATTCAATTAAAACAGGAAAAACTGTAGAAGTTGAAGATGTTGTTGAAACTAACAATAGACGTTTTTTTGGAAATCGTCCACAACGAGGACGTCAATATCCTTCGGCTGATTCTCCTGATGGAAAATTAAAAGCGTTTACTAGAGATAGAAATATGTACATCAGTAATCCTGATGGAAGTAACGAAATAGCAATCACAACTGATGGTAACGAGGAAACTCAGAAAAAATATGGTATTGCCACTTGGGTTTATGGTGAAGAATTAGGTCAAAATACTGCCATGTGGTGGTCTCCAGACAGTAAAAAAATTGCATTTTATCGTTTTGAAGAAAAAGATGCTGAAATGTACTATGTACTTTATGACCAAGTAAAAATTCAAGATTCTGTTGAGATTGAAGCGTATCCAAAAGTTGGTGCAGACAACTTGCCTGTAGATGTGATGGTTTATGACTTGGAAACCAAAAAAACCACCTTGTTAGACACAAGAGATGGAAAACCATTTAATGATGGTGCTTTAGGAACTTATTTATATGGTATGGATTGGACGCCTGATGGTAAAGAATTTTTGTTTCATACAACCAACAGAAAGCAGGACATTATGGAGTATAAAGCCGCTGATCCAAACACTGGAAAAACCAGAACCATTGTCCGTGAAGAATGGTTGCCAAGTTTTACTGTAAACACTCCTGAAATTCATGTACTGGAAGATGGCAAGCATTTTATTTGGGCTTCAGAGCGCAGTGGATTTAACAATTACTATTTGTACAATTGGGATGGTACTTTGGTAAATGCTATTACCAATCACAATTTTGAAGTATCAAGAATTTTAAAAGTTGACGAGAAAAAGAAGCAACTGTATTACGAAGCTAGAAGTGGAGATAATCACATGAAAATGCAATTGCATCGTGTGAATTTTGATGGCACAAAAAACACAAGATTAACTGACCCAACGTACAATCACAGCGTGACGATTTCACCAGATGGAAAGTATTTTGTTGATGTTGCTCAAACACACAATATTGCTCCTTTTACTAACCTAGTCAATGCCAAAGGAAAAGTAGTTGCTGAAATTGTAAAAAGTGATATGACAGAGTTTAACAAACTTGGACTTAAAACCGTTGAAGTCTTTACTTTTACCTCTGCTGATGGTGTAACACAATTACATGGTATGTTGCATTTTCCTTCAAATTTTGATCCGAATAAAAAGTATCCTTTGATTCTGGCTAATTATGGTGGTCCAGCAACTAACGCGTTTAGAGAAACCTTTACACTGCCAAGCTCATTAACAGAATACGGATTTTTAATTGCTAATATTGATGGGAGAAATGTAAGAGGTCGTGGCAAAAAATTGTTAGACCAACTCTACGGAAATCTTTGTATTGTTGAAATGGATGATTTTGCTGAAGGCATCAAATCACTTTACAATCGTCCTTATTTTGATAAGGATAATGTTGGTGTTTACGGAACGTCTTATGGAGGCACAACTGCTGCAACAAGTCTGTTGCGTTTTCCTGATGTATATCACGCTGCTGTTGCTAACTCTGCTGTGACTGATTGGAGAAATTACGATACCATTTACACAGAGCGTTTCATGAACCTTATTACCAATAACAAAGCTGGTTATGATGCGTCTAACTTAATGACTTACGCTAAAGATTTACAAGGTGAATTGATGATTTATTTTGGAACAAGTGATAACAACGTACATCCTTCAAACTCCTTACAACTCATTAAAGCCTTACAAGATGCAGGTAAAAGTTTTGAGATACAGGTTGGACCAGACAGAGGTCATACAGCAATGGACACTGATAGAATGATGGAGTTTTTTATTGAGCATTTGGTGATTGACTAATTATGAACTAATTGTGACTATTACAAAAAATCAAATAAAGAAGGCATTAGAAAACTCTGGTTATCTACTTGAAGATAGAATTAACAAGGTTTTAGTTAAAAATGGATGGTCAACTATTCCCAATGCAAGATTTAAGGATATAATTACAGAAACTGAGAGAGAAATAGACATAGTAGCTCTCAAGGACATAATTCAAAAAAGCTTAAATTTTGACTTAATAAACTCAACTTTGCTAGTTGAATGCATGAATAATAAGGAGCCCATTGCTTTTTTTGAAAATCTTGATCGTCTACCAAGTAGAATAGCTGCCCTTAACTTCAATGCTTTAAATGATAATTTTTGGAGTATTCTTTCAAAAGCACAAAGTAACTTAAAGTCAGAAAATGTTTTTATCTATTCTTCACAGTATTGTAGCTTTCAAAAAACTCAAAAACAAAAAGAGTTCAATGATGGCTGGATAGCTTTACATCCAGATATTAAACATGATAGTATAAATTCCCTATTTCAGTATATACAATTTCATAAGAAAGAATATAAGGAAAGTAAAAACACGATTGAATTTATAAATGGTTTCTATTACAGACCACTAATTGTGTTGCAAGGAGAGTTATTGTCTGTTAAGCAAAGTAAGGATTTAAAAATTCAGAACGAGAACCATATAAAATTTCAAATTGCTAAAACTGATAATAATGGAAGATACTTTGTAATAGATGTGATTACTGAAAATTATCTACCAGATTATTTGAAGCTAATTAAAAATGAGGATCTCGAAATTTCGAAAATGATTGAAGCTAATAGAGATAAGTTAATTGACTAAGTCAAGTCTAAAAATTTATTTACTAAATATTAAAGTATTACTCCGCAGGCTTCCCATGAACTTCAAGGTAAACTTCGTCAAAGTTTTTTCTTAAGTAAGCACGTAATTTTTTGCGGTAATCTTCTTTTAGCCATTCCACAAAATTAAAGGTGCTTTTACAAATGCATTTGGTGTAGCGATGTACTCTAAAATCAATATCATCACCAAGCTTTTTGGCAAGGTCAATAGCATCATAAACATCTTCACTATTCTCAATACATATTTTGGCATGCTGCTCAATAGAACGCTCTAAAACCACTTTTGACGATTCGCCATTTCGGATGGAGTTAACGTAAGTTTCGTTAATGTCAAAAAACACCTCTTCAGAATTGGCAAACTCAGCTCTTAATTCATCAGGCATTTCATAACGGAAATTACTCTCTAATTCTTCGTCACTCAAAATACCATCTAAATAATAACTCGGATTTTTGAAAATACGTTGCCAATCCAGATTATCTCCCCAAGGTCCAAATCGATGAAAGTTGTTTCCTAAGTCAATCACTGTGAAAGTGTCCTTATTACTTAAAATACGAGATCCTCTACCTATCATTTGATAATATAAAGTGAGCGATTTCGTCGCACGATTCAAAATAATGGATTGCACAGTTGGCTCATCAAAACCTGTAGTTAAAATACTAACCGAAGTTAAAATCGCATCAGGTGTTTCTTTAAACCATTTTAATATTTGAGCACGTTCTTTTTTAGAGTGAGTATTATCTAGATGTCGAATAGGCAAACCAGCAGTTCTAAACACATCATAAACGTATAATGAGGTGTTTATACCATTATTGAAAATAAGTGTTTTTTTGCCTTTTGAATGCTCTTCATAAGCTGTCATCAATTTTCCAAGCATGTCGTTATCTGTATATAAATCTTCGGAAGATTTTACAGTATAATCTCCATTGGCACCAACAACTAAAGAAGTTAAACCAACATTATAGACAAAGGTTTCGGCTTTTGCCAAAAACTTATTTTCAATTAATGATTCAATAGATTCACCAACAATAAGCTCATCATAATTATCAGTCATTGGCAACTCAATATTAGAGCTTAAAGGTGTTGCTGTAACACCAAGAATGAATGACTTATGAAAGAATTTGAAAAGTTTGGTAAACGAATTGTAATGTGCTTCGTCAATGATGACTAGTCCAATATCTGAAATATCAAGAACATTATCGTTTAAACGGTTGTTAAGCGTCTCGACCATAGCCACAAAACAGCTATAATCATTCTGGTCATCAAGTTTCGCTTTACTGTTTATAATTTTATTAACCACGCCAAACTCTGTAAGCATCTTCGAAGTTTGTTTGCAAAGTTCTATACGATGTGTCAAAACCAGAACACGAGATTTGTGATGTTTCAGATATTGTCTTACAATTTCAGAGAAAATAACTGTTTTTCCTCCTCCTGTTGGCAATTGGTAAAGTAAGTGATAATCGTCTGGAGAGTTCTCAAAACGCTCAAAAATTTTATCTATAGCTCCTTTTTGGTAGCTATATAAATTTTTTCCGGTTGTTTTTTCTTCTAAATCTTGAACTCTTAAAGACATGCGCAAATTATTTCGACATGCAAAAATACATCCTTTTATGAGTTTTTTTGGAGATTTTAAAGATAAATATTAACGAGTTATCTACAATTCGTTAATCCATCCTTATTTTAATTATGATTGCAGAAATTAAAGTCAAAATCCCAATGATTACAAGAGAAAATTCGATATCAAAGAAATTGGAAATTATAATTGTGCAAATAGCGCCAAACGCATATCCTGAATCTCTCCAAAAACGGAATACACCAATACTTTGCGCTCTTTGTGAAGGGTTTGTATAATCTGATATAGCTGACAAAAAGGTTGGGTAAACAATAGCTGTACCAACACCGAGTAAAACAGCCAAAGCTATAAACCAAGTCATTGTTGTAGCATAAAACATAGCAATTAGTGATATAGCTTGAAACAACATACCTAAAGTGAGCATCAATTTTTTATCATATAAATCTGAAAGTTTTCCAGTTACTAATTGACCAATTCCCCAAACTGCAGGATAAATAGCTACAATAATAGCAACCTCTTTGATTGAAAACGCTCTACTTGTCAATATGATTGGTAAAACGCCCCAAATCATACCATCATTTAAATTGTTAACAAAACCAGCTTGCGATATGGAACCTAAGTTGTTGTTTGTCCAAGAGGTTTCCTTGAAAATATTTTTCAACAACTTGATAGAACTTGACTGCTCTTCAATGTTTACATGATGAATGGTATCTTTAATAAAGAAAATAGTTAACAATAATCCAAGAACCACAAAGGCAATACCTTGATAAAATGGAAATGGACGAATACCATATTCTGAAGCTATCCAACCTGTAGAAAACGCTACCAACGCAATTGAAAAATAACCAAAAGATTCATTGAGTCCCATGGCAAGACCTCGTTGATGCTTTCCAACCAAGTCAATTTTCATAACAACAGTACTAGACCATGTTAAGCCTTGATTGATTCCTAATAAAACGTTCGCGAAAATGACCCAATTCCAGTGATTGGCATACATTAAAATAAATGGAATAGGAATTGCAAAAAGCCAACCAATAATGAGCAGATTTTTCCTTCCTATACTATTGGCGAATTTCCCAGTAAAATAGTTAGTAATGGCTTTAGTAAAACCAAAAACAATAATGAAAGATAAGATTATTGAAGGTGAGAAAATTTGAAATTCCTCTTCTGCAAGTTTAGGTAAAATGGTTCGTTCCAAGCCAACCATACCACCAACAAAAGCATTTACTATAAGAAGTAACGCAAATTGCCACCCGTTTTCTTTTAGTCCAAGTTTAGTTTGTTGATTAGTCATTTAAAGACCCAAAGCTAAATAAATAATATTTGTAAATGAGATAAACATTATTTAAAAATGTACAAGAGCAACAGATGTAAATCTATAATATTTGCATTTTCAGAACTTTGTGAGTACATTGTATAATAAATCCTTAGCGGTTTTTAAACAACTTAACTAACTAAACACTAATTACAATGTCAAACACAACCAAACCAACAAATGTGTTTTGGATTATTGGAATCCTTGCACTTTTGTGGAACATCATAGGCGTTATGGCTTATTTAGCCCAAGCCTATATGACTGATGAAGCTTTAGCTTTATTGCCACAAGAAGACCAAAATTTCTTTAACAATTATCCTTCTTGGGCAACAGCTGCTTATGCTACAGCTGTTTTTGCTGGATTATTAGGATCTGTTGCATTACTGATGCGTAAAAAGATTGCAGTATTGTTGTTTACGCTATCTTTATTAGGTGTGCTCGTACAACAAGTTCATAATTTCTTTTTGCAAGACTATTTGGCTTTGACAGTTTCTAATATGATTGGACCAATTGTAATCATTATTATTTGTTTCTTCTTAATGTGGTATTCTAAAGCTCAAAAATCAACAGGAATTATTTCATAATCAATTTACAAACTAAAACTAATTACTATGTCAAACACTAACAAACCAGGAATTGCTTTCTGGATTATTGGAATCATTGCACTTCTGTGGAACGCAATGGGAGTTTACAACTATTTGATACAAGCGTACCAAACGGAAGCTTATACATCTAGTGTAAATGAAGCTCAATTGGCTTTAATGGAAAATATGCCAAGTTGGAACACTGCTTTATTTGCTATTGCAGTATTTTCTGGATTAATAGGAACTATCTTGATGCTAATGCGTAAAAAATCAGCAGTTTCTTTGTTTATACTTTCATTTGTAACTGCCACTGTAAACCAGCTATATTGGCTGTTTGGCACCAATGCAGTTGAAGTATTTAGCGAATCTATGCCTTATTTAATGCCTATTTTGGTTATTGTTTTTTGCCTATTCTTGGTATGGTACTCAAGAGACCAAAAAGCAAAAGGTGTACTTTCTTAAACATTCTTTAAATTTAAAAATTATAGCCTGAGTTAAACACTTAGGCTTTTTTTATGGTATTGTTTTTGAGATTGTTAAAAATATTAACATTTTAAATTCAATACATTATGAAACGCTCACAACAAGCACCTCAAGTAAATGCAGGTTCTATGGCAGATATTGCCTTCCTCCTGCTCATCTTTTTTCTAGTCACTGCAATGATACCCAATGACCAAGGTATTAACAGAAAATTACCTAGACTTTGTCCTCCAGGACAAAATTGTAATGTAGATATCCATGAAAGGAACATCCTTAGAATAGTTTTAAATGGAAATCAAGAAATCATGGTTAATGAGGACATTGTTTCTATTGAGGAGATTAAAGAACGTTCTAAAATATTTTTAGACAACAATGGAGACAAAAGCTGTAATTATTGTAAAGGAAGTGGATTAAAAAATTCTTCTGACAATCCAACAAAAGCTGTTATTTCGTTACAAGCAAATAATGAAACGCATTATAATTTATTTGTACAAGTTCAAGATGAACTTACAAAAGCTTATTATGAATTAAGAGCAACTTATGCACAGCAAAAATTTGGTAAAACACCAAATGAACTCACTGCTGAAGAATTAAGCATAGTGCGAGACGCCTATCCTTTCTTGGTTTCTGAAGCTAGTACTGATTAATAAAAAAGCCTGAATTAAAATTCAGGCTTTTCATTTTTCTAATTTTTTATTCCTTCTAAATCCAACAGAAAGGCATACGTAAGAGCAGTTCGTTTATAACGTTCAAAACGACCTGAAGCACCACCATGACCAGTTTCCATATTGCAGTCCATGATAAGCAGATTGTTATCCGTTTTCATTTCACGTAATTTGGCTACCCATTTTGCTGGTTCCCAATACTGTACTTGGCTATCCCAATAACCAGTGGTTACTAACATATTCGGATATTCTTTAGCTTCAACATTGTCATAAGGAGAATATGATTTCATATAATCATAATACTCTTTCTTTCTTGGATCTCCCCATTCATCCCATTCAAAAGTTGTTAACGGAATGGTTTCATCAATCATAGTAGATACAACATCTACAAAAGGTACAGCAGCTATAACGCCATTCCATAATTCTGGGTTCATATTAACAATAGCTCCCATTAATAACCCACCAGCACTACCACCATAAGCGTATAAATGATCACTGCTTGTATAGCCTTCTTCAATTAAAAACTTAGCAGAATCAACAAAATCCGTAAATGTATTTTTCTTTTTTAACAACTTACCATCCTCATACCAATCTCTTCCCATTTCTTGTCCACCACGAATATGTGCAATTGCATAAACAAATCCTCTATCTAACAAACTTAACCTGCTTGAACTAAAGGTTGCTTCTGTACTGCTACCATACGATCCATAAGAATAAAGAAGCAAAGGCGTATCTGCACTTTTCTGTGTTCCTTTTTTATAAACTAACGAAACAGGAACTTTCACACCATCTCTGGCAGTTGCATATAAGCGTTCAGATACATAATTATCTGGTGAGAAATTAGCATCAAGCACTTCTTCTTGTTTTAACAATACCTGTTCTTTGGTGTTCATATTGTACTCATAAGTGCTATTTGGAGTTGTTAAGGATGTATAATTATAACGTAAAATGTTTGTGTCAAAATCTAAATTAGAAGTAGGATACGCTAAATAAGAAGGATCATTAAAGGTCATTTGATGCTCTCCTCCATCCCAATTGATAATTCTGATACCTCTAAGTCCATTTTCACGTTCTTGAACCACAAGATGATTACTAAAAAGGTCGAAATCTTGTAAATAAACATCCTCTCTATGCGGAATGACATCTACCCAATTCTCTTTTGAAGTTGCTGTAACTGGTGTTTTTACCAAACGAAAATTTTTGGCATCCAGATTGGTTTTAATATAAAAATGATCACCATAATGATCTATTGTATATTCTAGGTTTTTCTCACGAGGTTGAATTATTTTCCATTCGCCATTTGGTGTATTGGCATCCAAAACACGAAACTCCGTTGACAAGGTTTGACTACTGTATATAACCAAATAAGCTTTGGATTTCGTTTTGGCAACACCAATATTAAACGTTTCGTCTTCTTCATGAAAAACCAGTACATCATCATCTTGACTAGTACCAAGTACATGTTTGTATATTTTGTTGGCTCTTAGCGTTTCTGGATCTTTAGTTGTGTAAAAAACTGTTTTATTATCATTTGCCCATGTAGCGCTGCCGCTTGTGTTGCTTAATTGATCTGAAAGTAACTCACCTGTTTCTAAGTTTTTAAAATAAATAGTGTATCGCCTTCTTGAAACAGTATCTATTGCAAAAGCCATTAATTTGTTGTTTTCACTTACAGATTGGCTTCCTATGCCATAATAAGCATAACCCTTTGCCATTTCTGGTCCATTAAAAATAATTTCTTCTTTACCATCGCCATCTATTTTCTTTCTACAATACAATGCGTAGTCTGCACCTTCTTCAAAACGTGTATAGTATAAATAACCATTATCTTTTACTGGTACTGACTGATCATCTTTTTTGATTTTGCTAACCATTTCTTCATACAACTTATCTTGAAGTTCATTGGTATGACCCATAACTTCTTCTAAATAGTTGTTTTCTTCATTCAAGTAATCAAGTACATCTTGAGTTTGACTGTCTGGATTTTCAGCATTTTTCTGATCGTCACTTAATCGCATCCAGAAATAATTATCAATTCTGGTATCATCATGAAGTGTGAGTTCTTTTGCTATTTTTTTAGCAACAGGCGCTTCAACTAATTGAAGTGTGCTATTTTCTTCATTTGTTTTACATCCAAAAAAAATAGTTGCTAGCAATAAAGGAATAAAAAAAAGTTTTTTCATTTAAGTGTTTATTTTGATTGTTGTTTTAGTGTGTTAAAGAAACGGAAAAAAATCAGTATTATACTTTATAACTTGTTAATTTCATTGGTGTTAAGCCACAATATTTAACAATACATTTTAAGAATGTTAATTTTCAGGCGGCAAAATTATTATTATTATTATATTTGGTTATTCAACCAACTAATCATAATTATAATGAATTCAAACACTACAGTAGCACAAGCTTTTACACTAAAAAACATGTTTAAGCTTGTTTTTTTATGTCTAATTCTCACTTTATCCTCTTGTAAAAAAGAAGCTGAACAGCCTATGACTGAAGAACAACTTATTGCAAAAGCAAAAGAAATTCACGAACGTGTCATTACACTTGATACACACTGTGATATTAATGTCAACAATTTTACTGACTCCATCAATTACACCCAAGAATTGGACAACCAAGTTAACCTTCCAAAAATGAAAAAAGGAGGTTTGGATGTCGCCTGGTTTATAGTATACACAGGACAAGATACACTTACTGTTGAAGGTTACGCAAAAGCTTATGAAAATGCCATTTCAAAATTTGATGCGATTCACAGATTAGTCGAAGAAATTGCTCCTGATGAAATTGAGTTAGCAACAACTTCAGATGATGTAAGACGAATTGATGCTGCTGGTAAAAAGGTAGCCATGATTGGTATTGAAAATGGTTATCCTATAGGAATGGACATCAATAACGTTAAAAAATTCTACGATTTAGGAGGTCGTTATATGTCTTTAGCACATAATGGTCATAGTCAATTAAGTGATAGTAACACTGGAGAAGCTGATGATGTTTGGCTACATAATGGGTTAAGTGATTTTGGTAAAGAAGTGATAAAAGAAATGAATAAATGGGGAATGATGATAGATGTTTCGCATCCTTCAAAAGAAGCTATGCGTCAGATGATTGAACTTACTCAAGCTCCAATTATTGCATCTCACTCTTCAGCTAGAGCTTTATGTGATCATAGTAGAAATTTAGATGATGAGCAATTAGAATGGATGAAAGAAAATGGAGGTGTTGTACAAACTGTAGCGTTTAAAAGCTATGTAAATACTGAAAAAAATGATGCTCGCAGTGATAAATCAAGAGAAATACAAATGAAAGTTGCAGATTCTATGGGAATAAAGTGGATTACAAGTAGAGCTGATTTTGGTAAATTAACTGAAGATGAACGAGCTGCATTTATGGAAAACCGAAGTAAAGTGATGAGTATTGTAGATACAGAAATTGAAAAAATGCCAGATTTTCCTCCAGCTGTTAATGTTTCAGACTTTGTAGATCATATTGATTATTTAGTAGAAAAAATCGGATTAGACCACGTAGGCATCAGTAGTGATTTTGATGGTGGTGGTGGTGTTGAAGGTTGGAACGATGCATCTGAAACGTTTAATGTTACCTTAGAGCTAGTAAAACGAGGATATACTGAAACCGAAATTGGTATGCTTTGGAGTGGTAATTTATTGCGTGTGCTTGATGAAGTACAAGAAGTTGCAAAAAAATTACAAGCCGAATAAAACCAATCTTTTGATAAAATAAAAAAGCCAGCTATTTGCTGGCTTTTCTGTTTTAAGAAACCTTGATACTTTTTAATGGTTTCTTCTTGGCTTCTTCTCGTTTTGGAAGCGTTACTTTTAATATTCCATCAATGTATTTAGCCGAAATTTTATCAGTTTCTACAGATTCTGGAAGTGTAAATGTTCGTTTAAAAGATGAATATCCAAATTCTCTTCGCGTATAATTTTCATTATCTACATCTTCATATTCAGACTTAACTTCAGCTGATATTGATAACAATTGGTTATCAATACTAATATTAAAGTCTGATTTTTTTAAACCAGGAACTGCCATTTCAACAAGGTAATCATTAGCAGTATCTAAAACATTAACTGCTGGTAAAGTGATACCTGTGTTAAAGTTTGACATAAATTCTGTTCCGAAATTCTTGTTGATAATTTCATCAATCCAAGATGGAAACGTTGGTAACATATTAAAACCTAATGAAGCAGTTTTAGTATTACCATTTTTTGTTGTTGGAATTAAACCACTCATGATTATTAAATTTTAAGTTAAACATTAATTTAATTCATATTCAACAAAAAAAATACCATATGAAAAAAACTGAAATATTTTCAGAAAATCTGACAAATATTCAGTTTAAACCATTAAGGTTTAGTTTGTTAAAGAAATACTAATACTTATGTAAAGCCAATAAAGTTTCTTCAAAACGATGTTTCGGTAAGTATTGTTCTTCCAATTGGCCAATAAAAGGAATTGGAGTTTCTAAACTAGCAACACGTTTTACAGGAGCATCAAGATTTTCAAAACACTCTTCCATAATTAAAGCTGAAATATCTGAAGCAATTCCTCCGAAAAGAGAGTCTTCTTGCAAAAGAATAACCTTCCCTGTCTTTTTGACGGATTGCAAAATAGCATCAGTATCTAATGGACACAAGGTTCTTAAATCAAGTAAGTCTGCACTAATTTCTGGATGCTTCTCTAAAGTATCTAAAGCCCAATGCACAGCAGCACCATAAGACACAATAGTAATATCGTTACCTTCTTTAACTAAAGACGCCTTACCAAATGGAATGGTGTAATAATCAATAGGCACTTCTTGTCTAATGCTTCTGTATAAGGCTTTATGCTCAAAATACAACACAGGATTCGGATCGTTTATTGCTGTAGCCAATAAACCTTTGGCGTCAACTGGAAAGGCTGGATAAACCACTTTCAATCCAGGTGTTTTAGTAAACCAGGCTTCGTTAGTCTGTGAATGAAAAGGGCCTGCAGCAACTCCTGCTCCGCAAGGCATTCTCACAACTACATCAGCATTTTGGTTCCATCTGTAATGGGATTTTGCCAAATAATTAACCACAGGATTAAAACCTGAAGTTACAAAGTCGGCAAACTGCATTTCAACTACGCTTTTAATTCCAGCAATAGATAATCCCATTCCTGCTTCAACGATAGCTGATTCGCAAATAGGTGTGTTTCTAACACGTTCTTTTCCAAAAGCTTTTACAAAACCTTCTGTAATTTTAAAAACACCTCCATAATCTGCTATATCTTGTCCCATTATAACAAGATCTTTATGTTGTTGCATGGATTGTTTTAAGCCTGATGAAATAGCATCAATAAAACGCATCTCTTCAGTTTTACCTTTAGGATTAACTTCTTTATATTCAAAATCTTGATATACATCATTTAACTCATTAGTCAAATTAGGAACAATAGCAGGTTCAGCTCCTGCTTTATCAAGATTTTCATTAATTTCATGGATGATTTCTTCTTTAAAAGCAAGCTCAGTTTTTTCGTTTAAAATTCCCAAATCTTTTAAATAAGATTGAAAATTTACAACTGGATCTTTTTTCGCCCAAGCATCCATTAAATCCTGAGGCACATACTTAGTGCCACTTGCTTCTTCATGACCTCGCATTCTAAAGGTTTTAAACTCAATTAAAATTGGTCTTGGACGCTTTCTGATACTTGCTGCCAGTTTAGATACTTTATCATAAACCTCAATAATGTTGTTACCATCAAGAATAAAAGATTCTATTCCGTACCCTTTACCTCTATCTGCAATATGTTTGCAATTATATTGTTCTGAGGTTGGTGTTGACAGACCATAACCATTATTTTCAACACAAAAAATTACTGGAAGTTTCCAGACAGAAGCCACGTTAAGGGCTTCATGAAAATCACCTTCACTTGTACCTCCTTCGCCAGTAAACACTGCTGTTACTTGGTTGTTCTTTTTAAGCAAGTTTGCTAGTGCAATGCCATCAGCAACACCAAGTTGTGGTCCTAAATGAGAAATCATTCCAACAATATTGTATTCTTGAGTTCCAAAATGGAAAGAACGATCTCTACCCTTGGTAAATCCTGGAGCCTTACCTTGCCATTGGCAAAAAAGTCTAAACAAAGGAATTTCTCTAGTCGTGAAAACACCAAGATTCCTATGCATTGGTAAAATATATTCGTCTTTGTCAAGTGCCATGGTAACGCCAACAGAGATTGCCTCTTGACCTATACCAGAAAACCATTTTGATATTTTTCCCTGTCTTAAAAGAATCAGCATTTTTTCCTCAATCATTCGAGGTTTCAACATATTCTTATAAAGTTTAAGTAAAGTGGCTTTATCTAAACTCTTCTTGTCGTATGATATTTCAGCTTTTGATTTACTCGTTGTGCTCATGTTTTTTCTTTGGTATATCAAATGTAGCAAAATTAAGTTACAGACTAAATACTTTTATCATATTATGATTTATGCATGGATGAATGGTAGCATTTTTCGTTATATTTGTAGTTCTACATGATTAAAAAAAGAATACAATGAATAAAATACCAAGTGTAAATCTTAAAGATTTTTTATCTGAAGATCCAGTTAAAAAGCAGCAATTCATAAATGACATTGGTAAAGCTTATGAAGAAATTGGTTTTGTGGCTTTAAAGGGTCATTTCCTTGATGACGCCTTAGTTGATAATCTTTATAAAGAAATTAAAAACTTTTTCTCATTACCAGTTGAGGTTAAGCGCAAATATGAAATTCCTGGAATTGGAGGTCAACGTGGTTACGTGTCTTTTGGTAAAGAAAGTGCGAAAGGCAAAAAAGAAGGTGATTTGAAAGAATTTTGGCATTTTGGTCAATATGTTGAAAACAATCCAGAATTGGAAGCAGAATATCCTCCAAATGTTGAAGTAGAAGAACTTCCAAACTTTAATAAAATAGGAAAGGAAACCTATAGAATGCTTGAAAAAACGGCTAAGTATGTGCTTCGTTCTTTAGCATTACATTTAGGTTTAGAAGAAACGTATTTTGACCAATACATTCACAATGGTAATAGTATTTTAAGGCCAATTCACTATCCTCCTATTCTGGATGAACCTAAAAATGCAGTAAGAGCAGCAGCTCATGGTGACATTAACTTAATCACTTTGTTAATGGGAGCACAAGGTCGTGGTTTGCAAGTGCAAAACCACAAAGGCGAATGGATTGATGCTATGGCTGAACCTGATGAATTAATGATAAATGTTGGTGATATGCTTTCAAGACACACCAACAATAAATTAAAATCTACGATACATCAAGTGATTAATCCTCCGAGAGAACTTTGGGGAACGTCGCGTTATTCGATTCCGTTTTTTATGCACCCAATCAGTAGCATGAAGTTAGATGTGTTAGATAGCTGTATAGATGAAAATAATCCTAAGCAATTTGACGATATTACTGCTGGTGAGTTTTTAAATGAACGCTTAGTAGAATTAGGATTAATCAAAAAATAGGATTCAGTAATCAGTAGCAGTTATAGTTTGTATATCACTCATCTTTAACTGTGTCTGTAAACTGATACTATAAACTGAAACATATGGATTTACAAGAACAGCTTAAAAACCTATTTCCTGATCATAAAGTATCTGAACCTAAAGAAGAATCAACCAAAGAAAATTCCATTTGGCTACAAGACGATCCTATCATTTGTAAATATGAAAAACGCAAAGGTAAACCCATAACCATACTTGAAGGTTATAATGGAGCTGTTGAAGATTTTAAAAAACTTGCCAAAGAATTAAAAACCAAGTTAAGTGTTGGAGGTAGTTTTAAAGATGATAAAATAATCATTCAAGGAGATTTTAGAGATAAAATAATGACTATTCTAAAAGAAAAGGGATTTAATGTGAAGCGCGTTGGTGGCTAATAATGGCAAAGCAAATATTACATATTACCAATGGCTCTAGCCTTACAAGTTATTTAAATGACCTCAATATTGAAGGTGCGTACTTAACATGGCACGAAATGCTATGTGAAGGACCTACATCTGAACAAATTGACACTCATGAATTTGTTGAAATTAGAAGATCCTTTTTGAATAAGTATTATGATATTGATATTGATGAATACGCATTTCATAAAGAACTTGAAATTTTAGATGATACAGATAAATATTCAGAAATTATCCTTTGGTTTGAATACGATTTGTTTTGCCATATTAATCTTATAGCTGTTATAAGCCTACTTCAACAAAAAAAAGTAAAGCTTCCACTTTATTTAGTGTGTAGTGGAAGAATTAAAGGCAAGTCTGATTTCAAAGGCTTAGCTGAACTCAATGAAAGCCAGCTGCTTAATCACTATAAAAATAAGATAAAACTAACAGATAAAGATATTGAATTAGCTTGTTCGCTTTGGAGCATATACTGCTGTGAAAATCATAATTTACTTGAACCATATCTAAAGCAAAATTCTTCATTTAAATATTTGAGCAGTTGCCTAAAAGCTCACTTTAAGCGTTTTCCTGACTCGCAAAATGGTCTCTGTAGATTAGAAAAGCATATTTTAGAAATTGTAAAAAATAATTATATCAAATCTAAGCATCATTTGTTAGGTTATATATTAAATTATCAAGGCTACTATGGTTATGGCGATATTCAAATTGAGCGAATGATAAAGAACTTGGCTATTTTTTTAACTGAAAGTGAAAACGGTTTGGAACTAAACCGCAAAGGGCATGAAGTACTACTAAACCAACATAATTTCTCAAATGAAGTACATAACGATATTCAATTTGGTGGTGCAAAACGATTGAAATACCAATTCAACAGTAAACAAAACAAACTCATTAAAACAATATACAATGCCAATTAAAAAATCTGAACTTATTTTAAATCCTGATGGCAGTTTGTACCATCTTAACCTAAAACCAGAACATATTGCAAATACAATCATTCTTGTTGGAGATCAAGATCGTGTATCAAAAATATCTAAACATTTTGATGTTCTTGAATTTGAAACACAAAAGCGAGAGTTTAAAACACATACAGGTATCTATAAAGGTAAACGTCTTACAGTACTATCAACAGGGATAGGTCCTGATAATATTGACATTGTAATGAACGAGCTTGATGCTTTGGTTAATATAGATTTAGAAACAAGAAAACCAAAAGAGAATCTCACATCACTTGATATTATTAGAGTTGGCACCTCAGGTTCGTTACAAAAAGACATTCCTGTTGATGCCTTTGTTTTAAGTACTCATGGTCTAGACCTCAATGGTATGATCCATTTCTATAAAATTGATGACATTGTAAATCCAGAAATTGAAAATGCCTTTATTGAGTACACAAATTGGAATGCCAATAAAGCAAGACCACTTGTATTTGAAAACAGTAAGTTATTAGAGGAAAAACTCATAAGCTCTAGTGTTTTTAAAGGATTTACTGCAACAGCTGGAGGCTTTTATGGACCTCAAGGACGTATTTTAAGATTACCATTAGAAGACAATAATTTAAATGAAAAAATGGATAGCTTTAGTTATAAAGGTTTCAGAATTACAAATTTTGAAATGG
Organism: Bacteroidia bacterium; assembly: GCA_030429955.1. Classification (GTDB taxonomy): domain Bacteria; phylum Bacteroidota; class Bacteroidia; order Flavobacteriales; family Flavobacteriaceae; genus CAJQLB01. The sequence goes on along the minus strand of JAUIGO010000006.1, from coordinate 4,811 downwards.
AAACTTCAGTTATCTATGGAATGTCTAAGCTTCTTGGGCATCATGCACTTTCACTTAATGCAATAATAGCAAACAGGCCTAATGGAACTTTCAGTAATGATCCTGGAAAAACTGTTGAACGCTTAATTAAATATACACTTGATAAACTTGCAGGATAAATAGATGAAGAAAGTTAATATTGGAGGTGTTCCAGAGCATTTTAATTTAGCATGGTATCTAACTCTTAAAAATGGTGAATACAAAGAGAAAGACATAAACCTAAGATGGAAAGATTATCATGGTGGCACAGGACAAATGTGCAAAGCACTTAGAAATAAGGACATAGATATAGCAGTAATTCTTACCGAAGGCATCATTAAGGATATTATTGATGGTAATGATTGTAAAATTGTGCAAGTCTTTGTAAAATCACCTTTAATATGGGGAATTCATGTAGGAGAGCATTCTTCTTTTCATTCCGTTAAAGATATCAAAGGTTCCAGGGCAGCAATTAGCAGATATGGTTCCGGTTCTCATTTAATGGCTTATATAAATGCCGAAAATAATAATTGGAATCTTGTAACTGACCTTAATTTTGAAGTCATAAAAAATTTAGATGGAGCTGTAAAAGCATTGACCAATAATACTGCAGATTATTTTATGTGGGAAAAATTCACAACAAAGCCGTTGGTTGACTCTGGTGTGTTTAGACATATTGGAGATTGCCCTACACCTTGGCCTTGCTTTGTTATTGCTGTAAGACAAGAATTTATAGATAATGAAAAGGACACATTAAAAACAATTTTAAACATAATAAACAACACTACAATCGATTTTAAGCACATTCCAAGTATTGACAAAACCATAGCAAACCGTTATGACCAAAAATTAGAAGATGTACAGCAATGGCTGGCAATTACTGAGTGGTCACAGAACCAGATAAGCGAGGCTACAATTAATAAAGTACAGACAGAATTGTTACACTTAAATATCATTTCAAAAAAGTTAGCTTATAACAAAATTGTTGAGAATATTTAGTTTATTGCACACTAACAATTTGATAATAACCAAATTAGAATTTGTTTTTTTTATATATTTTCTTTCTTATTTTTTGAATATTAACAAAATATTAGTAGTTTTACCACCAGAAATCAATCCCAAATTCAAAATATGATTTATACAATTACTATCATTCTTTCAGTACTGGTAAGCATAAATTTCCTTCTTTTAAGGTTTAGTTGTAATAAAACCGTTAAAAGTAAAAAATTCACAAAACCTTATATTGTAAAGCCTGCTTCATCAAGTCTTATTACCAATCAACCGATTTCTGGCCAGCTTGCTCCAACAGGAAGTTAGTTTTACTAAAGTGTTTATTTCCAAACCAATAACCTCTATTTGCACTTAATGGAGAAGGATGCCCTGAAGACAAAACTTGATGGTTTTTAGTATCTATTAATTTAATTTTCTTTTTAGCAAAACCTCCCCAAAGTAAAAACACAATTCCCTTTTTATTTTTAGAAATTGATTGTATCACAGCATCTGTAAATATTTCCCATCCTTTATTTTGATGGCTTCCTGCCTCATGCGCTCTAACCGTTAAAGTGGCGTTCAAAAGCAATACACCTTGATCTGCCCAACGCTCTAAATTTCCACTTTTAGGGTATAAAACACCTAAGTCGGTCTCTATTTCTTTAAATATATTAATAAGCGAAGGAGGATGTGAAATACCATCATGAACTGAAAAGCACAACCCATTGGCTTGACCAATTCCATGGTAAGGGTCTTGTCCTATGATAACCACTTTTAACTTGTCAAATGTACAATGATCAAAAGCAGCAAATATCTCTTTTCCTGGCGGAAAACACTGATATTGCTTATACTCTTGCTTTACAAAATTTACCAAATCCTTAAAATAAGGTTTCTTAAATTCTTCCTGTAAGTGGGTTTTCCAACTTGGATGAATATTTACGTTCATAATATAATGCTTGAGTTGGTATTAATTCTGTCCAAATAGAAATAAAAAGTATAATTCAATACATTTTAAAAATCAAGAAATAGAGAAATAGGTTCTGTCAAATTTATTGCACTCTTTCTATTTTTGCACCAATAGCACGCAAACGTTCATCAATGTTTTCGTACCCTCTATCTATTTGTTCAATGTTATGTATAGTGGAAGTTCCTTTTGCAGATAAAGCAGCTATTAACAATGAAATTCCAGCTCTGATGTCTGGTGAAGTCATGGTTGTAGATTTTAAGCTAGATTCAAAATCATGTCCTATAACGGTTGCTCTATGTGGATCGCATAAAATAATTTTTGCACCCATATCAATAAGCTTATCAACAAAAAACAATCGGCTCTCAAACATTTTTTGATGAACCAATACGCTACCTCTTGCTTGTGTTGCAATTACTAATACAATGCTTAATAGGTCTGGTGTAAAACCAGGCCAAGGAGCGTCTGCAACTGTGAGAATTGAGCCATCTATGTAGTTTTGAATTTCATAGCCATTTTTATGCTCTGGAATATAAATATCGTCACCTCGTCGTTCAATAGTAATTCCCAGTTTTCTGAACACATCAGGAATTTGTCCTAAATCGTCCCAACTTACATTTTTAATGGTAAGCTCACTTTTTGTCATGGCAGCAAGTCCAATCCAACTTCCAATCTCAATCATATCTGGAAGCATTGTATGCTCAGTTCCTCCTAAAGCATCAACACCTTCAATAATAAGCATATTCGATCCAACACCTTTAATGTTTGCTCCCATTCTATTAAGCATTTTACAAAGCTGCTGTAAATAAGGTTCACAAGCTGCGTTGTAAATTGTGGTTGTATCTTCTGCCAGCACTGCAGCCATAACAATATTGGCAGTTCCAGTTACTGAAGCTTCGTCCAATAACATATAAGTGCCTTTAAGTTTATCAGCTTCAACACCATAAAAATGATCTTCTCTATTGTAACGAAATTTTGCACCAAGCTTTATAAAGCCTTCAAAATGCGTGTCTAGTCGTCTACGTCCTATTTTATCACCACCAGGCTTCGGAATATAACCTTTACCAAAACGAGCAAGTAAAGGACCGACAATCATTATTGAACCTCTCAAACCACTTCCATCTTCTCTAAATTCAGCAGATTCCAGGTATTCAAGATTTACGTTGTTTGCTTGAAAGGCATAAGATCCTTTTGCTAATTTTTCAATACGAACTCCTAACTTATCTAAAAGAGAAATAAGTTTATTGACATCAATAATATCTGGAATATTATGTATGGTTATTTTTTCGGGAGATAAAAGGACTGCACATAATATTTGCAGTGCTTCATTTTTAGCACCTTGAGGTTGAATGCTTCCTTTTAGTTGATGGCCTCCTTCTATTTTAAATGTACTCATTAATTTAAACTGTATTACTACTAATAGCGTTTTCGTCCTCTATTGTTCTTTTTATTGCTTTGTTTTTTATTGGTAGAAGATCGCTTTTTTGAACGCATTAAACTTGAAGAATCCCGTAAGTCTTCTTCGTTATTTTTTAGGTTTATCTTTCCATTTGAAAGTTCAAATAAATGTTCAAAAATAACATCATCTTCAACAGTGTCTTTATTCCAATTTAAAAAACATTTTTTCATGTGGTTAGCTATGGTGTAAACCAAGCCTTCTTTCATATCACCTTCTTCCCAAGTGTTTGCAACATCGATCATGGTTTTTATGTTATTACCATAAAAACGATATTTAGGATGATTTTGCGGATACTTTAACGGTTCTGGACGCGCTTCCAAAACTTCCTTAGATGGCATGCCATAAGGTGAATCTGCATCTAGTTCAAAATCAGACATAATAAATAACTGATCCCAAAGCTTATGTTGGAAATCTGGGACATCACGTAAATGTGGTTGTAAATTTCCCATAACTGAAATAATAGCTTTTGCCACTTTATTTCGTTCTTCTTTTGTTTCCCTTGATTTGGCGTAGTTAATCATTTTTTGAAGATGCCTTCCATATTCTGGAATGATTAAATGCTCACGCTCTGTGTTGTACTCTAATTGGTCTATCAAAATATATGAATGTGTGTAGAATTAATAATTATTGAAGTGTTCTAACTTGTGCAAAATACAAAAAAAATAACAATGCCTAAGGTCTTTTGTTAAAATTTGAAAAACACGTTTTCTTCTTATATCTATAACGAAATAACACCTTCAATATTAGTGGTTACTTCAATATACATTTCTATAACAGCATCTGGATCTTCCATAACAACATTTATTGAGACACTAGTATATTTTCCGTTTTTGGATTCAGTAGTGTTTATAACTGCTCCTGTATTGTCAAATAAGTCTTCAATTTGTTTTATTTTAACTTCTTCAGACAACACAATGAACTTATATAAATATTCAGAAGGCCATGAATTGGTTTCTTCTAATTGTACTTTTAATTTTTTGTAAAATTCCTCTGCATTTGGAGTATCACTCATAGCATTGCTTTTTTTAAGATTTGCAAATATACATTTTGTATATTTTTTATTTCCCTTTTTAATTACGATTTTTACAGCTAAAATCTTGCCAAGTTTGAATACACAACGAATTGTCATTACAGGAGGTCCTGGAACAGGAAAAACATCCATAATTAATGAACTTACCAAGAGAAACTTTAAGTGTTTGGAAGAAATTTCGAGACAGGTCACACTGCAAGCCAGAAAAGATGGTGTAGATCAGCTTTTTTTGAAAGATCCTTTGTTGTTTAGTGAGCTGTTATTAAATGGTAGAAAAGCTCAATTTTTTGAAGCTCATGATTTAGAAGACAACCTTGTTTTTCTAGATAGAGGAATTCCTGACGTTCTGG